>CAKKQX010000361.1 GCA_919902235.1 Burkholderiales bacterium | reverse complement strand
GTCGGGATTCATGCTATTCCATATCGCCGTCAATCACGCCGCGGCCGTGCTCGGCCGCGCGGAGGATCGCGCCCGGAATTTCAGCCTGCTCGCGCTCGGCTTCTCGACCTCGGGTTTCATAGGCCCCGTGCTGGCGGGCTTTGCTATCGACTGGATCGGACACCGCAATACTTTCCTGCTGCTTTCGGGCTTTGCCCTGACCAGCCTGATCGTGCTCACGGCAAGGAAAATCGAGGTGCCGCGCAGCGATTCCCTCGAACATGAGCGCGGCAAGCGGCGGGTGATCGATCTGCTGCGCGACCCTGCGCTGCGGCGGGTGTTGGTGGTCAGCGCCGCGCTGTCCATGGCGTGGGAGCTGTTTACTTTCGTGATGCCGATTCACGGCTCACGGCTTGGATTGTCGGCTTCGACCATCGGCATCATCCTCGGCAGTTTCGGCAGCGCGATCTTCTGCGTGCGGCTGGTGCTGCCGCTCGTCGTGCATCGCGTCCACGAATGGAAGCTGCTGACCAGCGCCATGCTCATGACCGGCATCACCCTGTTCGCCCTGCCGTTCGTCGTCAACGTGCCGCTGTTGATTGCGCTGGCCTTCCTGCTGGGAATTGGGCTGGGCGGAACCCAGCCAATGATCCTGGCGCTGTTATACAACAAGGCGCCGCCAGGGCGCGGCGCGGAGGCGGTCGGTGTGCGCACTCTGCTCCTCAATGCGAGCCAGGCCGGCATTCCGCTGTTGTTCGGGGCGCTGGGCGCTGCGCTCGGCATGGCGCCGGCATTCTGGGCCATGGCGCTGGCGCTGCTTGGCGGCAGCTGGTATGCGCGCAAAGGCTGGTAGCGCGAACAACGCCGCGCAGAGCGATACAAAAGCAAACGGCCGGCTCCGCATATAGCGGCATCCGGCCGTTGGCTGAAACGCAGAACGCTTACTTGAGGTGTTTGCTGACCAGCTTGGTCATTTCAAACATCGACACCTGCTTCTTGCCGCCAAACACTTCCTTGAGCTTGTCGTCGGCATTGATATTGCGCCTGTTCTTGCTGTCCTGCAGCGAGTTGCGCTTGATGTAATTCCAGATTTTCTTGGTGACTTCGGTGCGCGGCATGGCGCCGTTGCCGATCACGGCGCCGAGTGCGGCGCTGGGCTGCATGGGCTTCATGAATGCAGCATTGGGTTTGCGTTTTGCGGCGGCTTTCTTTTTTGCGGGTGCTTTCTTGCTGGACTTTTTCTTTGCGGCCATTGTACGTCTCCCGATGGTGGGTGATAAATAATGATGGACGGTTAATTTGCCTTGCCACTGCACATGGCAGGTGACGAGAGGATGCCGAGGAGAAACACGCTTGTCAATATCTTTTAACGCCTGTACCCCTCTGAAGAATGCGCAGTCGCGCCCCTCTGCAAAGCACATCATCGGCAGCCTGCTGCCCCGAATTTGATAACTGGCGCCAACCGCCTCACAATAAGCAGGCAGCCAGCGAGGGTCCGCGATGTACCTGACTCCACAAGAGCAACAACAAATCAATGAGCTAGTAGCCGAAGTTGAAGCGGCGACCGGCGCTCAGGTGCAGGCCGCCGTCATCGACAAAGCCGATTCCTATCCCGAAATCCCGTGGAAGGCGTTTGCGTCCGGCGCGGCAATCGCCGCATTCGCGGTGGTGCTGGTCGGCTGGCTGCGGCCGGACTGGGTAAGCCTACACTCCGCCATTTTCGATGCAACCGCGATCCTGGGCACGGGAGCGGCGCTCGGTCTGCTGACGGTTTTTGTCCCGCCGTTTGCGCGCCTGTTCCTCGACCGCCTGCGCGCCGACACCGAGGCGACGCAATATGCGCAGTCCATGTTTCTCGAACGCGAACTGTTCCGTACCCGGCAGCGCACCGGGATTCTGCTGCTGGTCTGCCGATTCGAGCATGCAGTGGTCATCCTGCCTGATGAAGGGATCCGCGCCCGCGTGAATGAGGTTGAACTCGATCAGGTCATCGCGCGCATGACTCCGCTGCTGGCGCGGGGCGAGACCGCGGCGGCGCTGCGCGACGGCTTGCGGGCCTTCAAGACACGGCTGCTCGAAAAAGGATTTGGCAGCACCTCTGCCGATACCGACGAAATCACCACCGGCCTGGTGCAGGAGAAAGGCGTGTGACTTGCGCTCTCAAACTGCGCCTGCTTGCCGCCTGCTGGCTCGCCGCCACGCTCTGCACGCAGGCGGCGGCATTCGACATTCCCTACCTCACGGGACGCATCGTGGACGGTGCCGAACTGGTGTCGCCCGCTGCGCGCAACAGGCTAAGCGCCCTGCTCAAGACGCACGAGCAGGCCACCGGCAACCAGATCGTGCTGCTCACCGTCCCGACCATTGAGGGCGAGAGCATAGAGGAATACGCGCTCAAGGTCTTCGAGAACTGGAAGCTCGGCGACAAGGGCAAGGACAACGGCGTGCTGGTCGTGGTCATTCCCCACGACCGCAAAATGCGCATCGAAGTCGGCTATGGTCTGGAGGGAGTGCTCACCGACGTCGCGGCGAGCCGCATTATCCGCAACGTGATGACGCCGCAATTCAAGACCGGCAATTATGAAAAAGGCATCGCCGAGGGCCTGTCGGCGATCATCGCCCAACTCGAGGGCAGGAGCGCCGCCGCGACTGACGCCAGCGGCGCGCCGGGAACTGTGCACAAAAATGCAGGAGGCAATTCCGGGCTTAGCCTCGACGCGCCGGATCTGCCGCTTATTGAGCGCATCCTCATCGGCGCCTTCATTTTCGGCATCATCGGACTGTTCACTTTCCTCGGCATCGTCACGCCGGGCATGGGCTGGTTTCTGTATTTCTTCCTTATTCCGTTCTGGGCGATGTTCCCTATCGTGGTCGTCGGCATTAAAGGCGCGCTGGTGTTGCTGGTCGTCTATTTGCTTGGTTTTCCCATCGCCAAACTGCTGGTGTCCCGCTCCTCCTGGTATGAAAAGGCCGCTCACAGTCTCAAGAGCAAAGGCCGGGCCAGCGTCGGCGGTTTCACTTTCAGCAGCGGCAGCCGTTCCGGCAATTCCTCCGGAACATCGTGGAGCTCCGGCGGAGGATTTTCGGGCGGCGGGGGTAGCTCCGGCGGCGGCGGCAGTTCGGGAAGCTGGTAAAGTCGTTACCGGCATGACGCGAGGTTCCCATGGCCAAGCAGCTGCCTCTGTTTCCCGCCCCTGAAGCCGCTTCCGAACCTGCGCGTCAATCCGGTAAAACCGGCAAATCCGGCGAGCCCAGGCAGCACCAGGCCGCAATCGGCCCCGCGCCGGCAAGCCGCGAGGCCGAAGAACTCGGCCGGCGTTTGCCGCGCGAGCTCTATCTGGGTACCTCGTCGTGGCATTTCCCGGGGTGGAAAGGCACTGTCTGGGACCGCGCCGCGACGGAATCTGAACTGGCGCGCAGCGGCCTTGCCGCCTACGCCCAACACCCGCTGCTGCGCAGCGTGGGCGTCGATCGCACTTTCTATGCCCCCGTCCCCGCATCGCAATTCGCCGCTTACGCGCAACAGGTCCCGGCGCACTTCCGATTTCTGGTCAAGGCGCCGCATCTCGTCACCAGCGCCTTCCTCCGCACTGAGGACGGCAAGCCCGCAGGCAATCGGCATTTTCTCGATGCCGCGTATGCCATCGAGCATTTCATCCGGCCCTGTTGCGAAGGGTTGGGCGCGAAAGCAGGGCCGCTGCTGTTTCAGTTTTCGCCGCTCGGCCGGGCTGTCACGCGCGACCCCGGGCGCTTTGCACAGCGGCTGCATGATTTCCTCGCCGCCCTGCCGGGGGCGGGAATGGACGGCGTGCCGCAGAATGTTTTATATGCGGTCGAGTTGCGCGACCCGGAATTGCTGACGCGTGCGCTGTTTGCAGCGTTGAAAGCCGCCAAAGCGCGCTATTGCCTGGGCGTGCATGCGCGCATGCCGCCGGTCGCAGCACAGGCCGCGGCGATGGCCGGTTTCGGGCACGGGCCGCTCGTCGTGCGCTGGAATCTGCACGCGGGCTACGGCTACGAGCAGGCGAAGGCGCGCTACGCGCCCTTCGACCGTCTGGTTGAGGAAGACCCGGCGACGCGGGAATCGATCGCGCGGCTCGCCGCGGCGACGCTCGCCGCCGGACAGCCTGCATTCGTGATCGCCAACAACAAAGCCGAAGGCTCGGCGCCGCTTACGCTGCTCAAGCTTGCGCACGCCATCCGCGGCGCGCTCAGGATGCGCTGAGCGCAGCGCGGTCCGCCTCAGTCCGTTTTTTTCAGTTTGGCCAGGAAATTCTTGCGGAATTTCTGGACTTTCGGCGCCACCACGAACTGGCAGTACGGCTGGTACGGATTGCGCTCGAAATATTCCTGGTGATAGCCCTCCGCAACATAGAACGTCGCCGTGGGCATGATTTCCGTCACGATGGGATCGTTCCACAATTTGGCGGCATTCAGATTCGCGATGACCTGCTCCGCCGCCGCCTTTTGCTGCGGCGAATGATAGAAAATCGCCGATCGGTACTGCGTGCCGACGTCGTTGCCCTGACGATTGGGCGTCGTCGGGTCGTGAATCACAAAAAATACTTCGAGAATTTCCTTGAAGGAAACCGCCTGCGGGTCGAACGTGACTTGCACCACTTCGGCATGGCCGGTGCCGCCGCCGCACACTTCCTCATAGGTCGGATTGGCCTTGTGCCCGCCCATGTAGCCGGATTCGACCGCCGCGACGCCCCGCAAGCCGTCGAATACCGCCTCGAGGCACCAGAAGCAGCCGCCGCCGAGGGTGGCGATTTCCCTGCCTGCAGGCACAGTGGATGCAGTTTGCATGATGGCCATCCTTGCCGTTGGGCGAAATCAGCCGATTAGGCTCGCTGGTAGAAAATCCCGACAGCCGCGCGGCGTGGAATCATTGCTGGGTGTGATAACCCGTCACCCGCTCGACTTCGTTTTTCGATCCCAGAATCACGCCGATGCGCTGGTGCAGGGCGCCGGGCTGGATGTCGAGAATACGCTGCTGGCCGTTGGTCGCGGCGCCGCCGGCCTGCTCGACGATGAGCGCCATCGGATTCGCTTCATACATCAGCCGCAGCCTGCCTTCCTTGTGCTTGGCATCGCACGGGTACATGAACACACCGCCGCGCGACAGGATGCGATAAACGTCGGCCACCATGGAAGCCACCCAGCGCATGTTGAAATCTTTGCCGCGCGGTCCGGTCTTGCCGGCAAGGCATTCGTCGATATAACGTTTGACCGGCGCCCCCCAGTTTCTCATGTTGGAAGCATTGATTGCGAACTCCTGGGTATCCTCGGGAATCATGATGCGTTCCTGGGTCAGCACGAATGAGCCCAGTTCGCGGTCGAGCGTGAAGCCGACCGTGCCGTTGCCGACCGTGAGCACGAGGATGGTGGCCGCGCCGTAGACCGCGAATCCCGCCGCCACCTGTTTTGCGCCCGGCTGCAGAAACGCCTTGTCGTCCGGTTCGGTTACGCCCTCGGGGCAGCGCAGCACCGAGAATATGGTGCCGACCGAAATATTGACGTCCAGATTGGACGAGCCGTCGAGCGGATCCATCAGCAGCAGGAACGCGCCCTTGGGATAGCGGTTGGGTATCTGGTAAGGCCCGTCCATTTCCTCGGACACCATCGCCGCCAGCTGCCCGCCCCATTCATTGGCTTCGATCAGCACCTCGTTGGCGATGACGTCGAGCTTTTTCTGCGCTTCGCCCTGCACGTTCAGCGAGCCGACCGCATCTCCGATACCCGCCAGCGGGCCTTTGCTCACGGCATGGCTGATCGCCTTGCAGGCGCGCGCGACGACCTCGATCAGCAGGCGCAGCTCCGGCGAGACTTTGCCGTGATTACGCTGCTGCTCGATCAGATACTGGGTAAGGGTGACTCGACGCATGGTTTCTCCACTGGATTGGCGGCGTAATTGTCAGCGTTTTGGAACGCGAATTATCCGCTATACTTGAATCCGCCTCAATGCATCGCGCGTATATCGCTGTGACAGAATTAGCGGCATCTTCTCCTCATCACGCACAGGATAGATCATGAAAACCTTGTCGTTGCGCCTGTTTGCATGCCTTGCACTCATTGCCGGGTTGAACCTGGCCGCCCACGCCCAAACCGTCAAACCCGCGCCCACCGCACCGGCCACGGCTTACGCCAAAGCCACGTTCGCAGGCGGCTGTTTCTGGTGCGTCGAAGAGGCATTCGATCCGGCGCCGGGCGTGATATCCACTGTTTCCGGCTACATGGGAGGACAAACCAGGAACCCGACTTATGAATCGGTCTCCGGCGGACGCACCGGACATGCCGAAGTGGTTCAGGTTGAATACGATCCCAAAAAAATCAGCTACGAAAAACTGTTGGAAGTGTTCTGGCCCAATATCGACCCCACCCAGCGCGATGGCCAGTTCTGCGATCATGGCACGCAGTACCGCAGCGAGATTTTCTACCACGATGCGGAACAGAAGCGGCTGGCGGAAGCATCTAAAGTGGCGCTCCTGAAAAACAAGCCGTTCAAGGGAGATATCGTAACCACGATATCCGCAGCGGGCGAATTCACCCGCGCCGAGGAATATCACCAGGACTACTACAAGAAAAATCCGGTCCGATACAAATTCTACAAAACCGGCTGCGGCCGCGCAGCGCGGCTGAAAGAGCTGTGGGGTAAGCCCGCAAACTAGCGGTTTGGCGGGAAGACCGACTTCATTGAAACGCCTGTTGCTGCTGGGCGGCGGCCACAGCCATGTCGAAGTTCTCCGCCGTTTCGGCTTGCAGGCGTGCGGCGATGTCCAGTGTTAATGCCGAGGGTGATGAAGAAAAGGAACCCGGGCAACAGCAACATCTTAATTCAATAAATCAATATATTAAGATATCGTGACGCGGGCGAACTTGCGCTTGCCGACCTGCAGCACGAAACGACCGCCGCTGCCCAGCTTGAGCGTCTTGTCGCTGACCTTCTCGCCATCCAGCTTCACCCCGCCTTGGGCGATCATGCGCAGCGCTTCGGAAGTGCTGGCGGTAAGCCCGGCCTGTTTCAGCACCTGCGAAATGACCAGGCCGTCGCCCTCCGGCGCAAGACGCACATCGGGAATGTTTTCGGGAACTTCGCCCTGCCGGAAGCGCGCCTCGAAATCGGCGAGCGCCGCCTGCGCCGGCGCCGGACCGTGAAAACGCGCGACGATTTCCTGCGCGAACGCGACCTTGATGTCGCGCGGATTGCGCCCCGCGGCGGCTTCCCGCTTCCATGTGCCGATGGTCTCCGGGGATTCAAACGACAACAGTTCGATATAACGCCACATCAGCGTATCGGAAACCGACATGATTTTTCCGAAGATGTCGTTCGCGTTTTCGTTGATGCCGATATAGTTGCCCAGCGATTTCGACATCTTGTTCACGCCGTCCAGGCCTTCGAGCAACGGCATGGTCAGTACGCATTGCGGCGGCTGGCCGAAATGCTTTTGCAACTCGCGTCCCATCAGCAGGTTGAATTTCTGGTCGGTGCCGCCGAGCTCGATATCGGACTTGAGCGCCACCGAGTCGTAGCCCTGCACCAGCGGATACAGGAATTCGTGAATCGCGATCGGCTGGTTGCCCTTGTAGCGCTTGCTGAAGTCGTCGCGCTCCAGCATGCGCGCCACGGTATGGGTCGCGGCCAGGCGGATCGTGTCGGCGGCAGTCAGCTTGTCCATCCACGAAGAATTGAACACGACCTCAGTCTTGTCGCGGTCGAGTATCTTGAACACCTGCTCGGTATAAGTACGGGCGTTCTGCGCCACGTCTTCGCGGGTGAGCGAGGGCCGCGTTGCGTTCTTGCCCGTGGGATCGCCGATCATGCCGGTAAAATCGCCGATCAGAAACAGGACGTGATGCCCCAGATTCTGCAGCTGCCGCAGCTTGTTGATGAGCACCGTATGGCCGAGGTGCAGATCGGGCGCCGTGGGATCGAAGCCGGCTTTGACGCGCAGTGGGCGGCCGGTTTTGAGCCGTTCCCTGAGTTCGGACTCGACAAGCAGTTCGTCGCTGCCACGCCTGATGACCTCGAGTTGCGCATCCAGCGAGGTCATAGTGTGACGGATTTCACGATATGAAATTTAATGTTTGCCATCCCGACTGATTCTGTTAAGCTTCCGGCTGAAAAAACTCAGGTAAATCATGCGGCAAGCTAAAAGTATGATTCTAGCGCAAAATATGTTGCGGCTGGTTTTGAGCAACAGATTAACGCGACTCTTTGTGGTTGCGGTGCTGCCTTTTGTCGGCGTGGTGGCTGCTTTCGGCATCGCGCCCCACACCATCATCGATCAACCCGCCGTATCCAAAGTGATAGAGGAAGTCGCGTTGCCTGGTCTGGTCGCGACAGCCGACACCGACGAGGCGTTCTGGCGCGAAGAACGCATTCAACGCGGCGACACCGTTGCCGCCCTGCTGTCGCGCCTGCAGGTAAACGACCCCGAAGCGGAAGTTATTCTGCGCAATACGCGTGAAACCAAAATGTTTCGTCAACTGGTCCCGGGGCGCGCCATACGCGCCAAGACCACGGCCGACGGCAAGCTGCATGCGCTGCGTTACCTGAACAACAACAGCGTATTTTCCGCCGAGCGCGGTCCCAACGGGATCACCATCCTGGAACAGCCGGCTGAACTCGAGCAACGCACGCAGATGCAATCAGGAGTAATCAGAAGCTCGCTGTTCGCCGCCACTGATGCCGTCAACCTGTCGGATGCCGTTGCCATCCAGATTGCCGACATCTTTTCGACCGACATCGATTTCCACAGGGATTTGCGCAAAGGCGACCGCTTCACCGTGGTCTACGAGACTTCCTACCACCTGGGAGACGCGGTGAGAACCGGGCGCGTGCTGGCGGCCGAATTCATCAATCAGGGCAAGACCTATCAGGCGGTTTATTTCCAGAATGCCGAAGGCCAGGGCGGCTATTACACCATCGACGGCAAAAATATCCGCAAGGCGTTCCTGCGTTCACCCATCGAGTTCTCGCGTATCAGTTCCGGCTTCAGCAACGCGCGCTTCCATCCGGTGTTGCAGCAGTGGCGTGCGCACAAAGGCATCGATTACGCCGCCGCGACCGGCACGCGCATCAAGGCCACCGCCGACGGCGTGGTGGAGATTGCGGGCAGGCAGGGCGCCTACGGCAATCTGGTCGTATTGCGCCACCAGTCGAAATACACCACCTGGTACGGCCATCTTTCGGGATTTGCCAACGGCATGCGCAAAGGGGTGCGCGTGACCCAGGGAGACGTGATCGGCTATGTCGGCGCCACCGGACTCGCAACCGGCCCGCACCTGCACTACGAGTTCCGCATCAGCGACGTGCAGCAGAATCCGCTGCAGGTCGTCATGCCGTCCGCGCCGCCGATCACAGCGGATCAAAAGCCCGTGTTTGAAGCCGCAACCCAGCCCATGGCACAGCGTCTCGCGCTGCTGCGCGGGATCAATACCGCGCGGCTCGACTAGCCCGCGGTCCGATCTGCCCGATGCCCGAACTTTACGTCGGGTTGATGTCAGGCACCAGCCTTGACGGCATAGACGCAGTGGCTGCCGATTTCGGCAACGACCGGTTCCATCTGCTGCACAGCCACTATCAGCCATTCCAGCCGCAACTGCGCGACACCCTGCTCGCGCTGCATGATCCCGGGCGTGATGAACTGCATCGCGCCGCCACCGCGGCAAACCAGCTTTCCCACGCTTATGCCGCGGCAATCCGCACCCTGCTCGCGCAGGCCGGATTGACGCCCTCGCAAATCTCGGCCATCGGCTGCCACGGGCAGACCGTGCGCCACCGCCCCGACGCCGGCTACACGATACAGCTCGTCAACGGCGCTTTGCTGGCGGAACTTGCCGGCATTGCCGTCGTGTGCGATTTCCGCAGCCGCGATATCGCGGCAGCCGGCCAGGGCGCGCCGCTGGTTCCCGCATTTCATCATGAACTGCTTCATGCGCCCGACCGCCATCGCGTGATCGTCAATATCGGCGGCATTGCCAACCTGACCGATCTGCCGCCGGCAGGCCCCGTGACCGGTTTCGACTGCGGACCGGGCAATATGCTGCTCGACGCCTGGATCATGGAGCGGCTGGGGAAAACCTACGATGAGGACGGCGCATGGGCGGCCCAGGGCAAGGTTCTGCCCGCGTTGCTCGAAAATCTGCTGTCCCATGATTTTTTCGGCTGTCCGCCGCCCAAAAGCACCGGACGCGAAACCTTCAATATGGCATGGTTGCAACGCACGCTCTCCGGCTCGGAACCTGAGGTCGATGTGCAGGCGACGCTGCTCGAATTGACGGCGGCCGGCATCGCGCGCGCTATCGACAGCCACTGCAGCGGCGCAACGGAAATATTTCTGTGCGGCGGCGGTGCGCGCAATCAGGCGCTGGTTCGCCGCCTGCTTGCGCTGTTGCCGGGGAAAAAGCTGGAGGCTACCGATGCCCTCGGCGTCTCCGCGGAGTGGCTGGAGGCGCTGGCTTTCGCCTGGCTCGCGCGCCAGGCCTTGAAACACCGGCCGGGCAATCTGCCGGGCGTGACCGGCGCCCGGGGGCCGCGCATACTGGGCGCGATATATCCCGCGTAACAAAACAAAACGGGGGCAGCGCCCCCGTTTGACTATGCCCTCGCCGTAGATACGGTCAGGCGGAAAACGACGATCCGCAGCCGCAGGTCGAGGTCGCATTCGGATTCTTGATCACGAACTGCGCGCCTTCGATGCCTTCCTGATAGTCGATTTCGGCGCCCGTCAGGTACTGCAGGCTCATGGGATCAATCAGCAGGGTAACGCCGGCTTTTTGCAGCGCCGTGTCGTCCTCATTGACGGCTTCGTCGAAAGTGAACCCATACTGGAAACCCGAACAGCCGCCGCCCGTTACAAATACGCGCAGTTTCAACCCGGCGTTGCCCTCTTCGTCAATCAGCTGCTTTACCTTGTTTGCCGCGCTGTCGGTGAATACCAGCGGGCTGGGCATTTCGGTCACTGCATTCATGGCATGCTCCTGAAAAAATCCGTGCTGACTATATGCTCATCCGGCGAACTAATCTGCCGCCGCGGGCTTGAACTGAACGATCTTGTCGGATCTGCCCTCATTCTGGTACGCCAGCCGGCCCTGCACCACTGCGCCCGACTGTATCTCCAGCGTCTTGTAGTATACATCTCCTGTGACCCTGGCCTTGGCCTGCAGTTCAACGCACTCGGTAGCATACACCGGTCCCGCGACCGTACCGTTAATAACCGCATGCGAAACGCGGATTTCGCCCTCGATCTGCGCCTGCTCGGACAACACCAGCGTCCCGGGCTTGCCGTCGGCGACCGCCACGTTGCCCCGCACCCGCCCGTCCACGCGCAAACCACCCGTAAAGGTGATGTTGCCCTCGATCACGGTGCCGGTGCCGATCAGGCAGTTGATGCGATTCTGTGGTTTGTTGTCCTTGCTCCCAAACATGGCGTACTCCTCAGGAAAGGTTCACGTTTTGCGTTAGTTTAGGCGTATTACTGCCGCTTTCAAAGACCCGAACCTGCATCCCCTGCACCACGGCATCGGGGGCAATTCTGAACGTGCCTTCGATGCGCTGAAAAAATTTGAAGTCAAGCAGGTATTCCCTGGCATCCCTTTGTCCTTCGGGGGGCAGCATAAGCACCACCTTGCGGCCGTCCTGCTGCAGATTGAGCACAAACTGCAGTTTGCCTTTGAACTCCTGTCCACGCTGGCCGGTCTGCACCAGCAACAGCCGGTAGCGATATTCTCCTGGCAACGCCTCCGGTTGCAGCTGGAAACGATTGACCGAAATCGTGTTTTGCTTGCCGCCGGCCGGCATCAGCGACTGGAAAAACGCAAGGTCCTCTTTGAGCGCCGCATTTTCCACCGCCAGCGCCTTGACCTGTTTGGCTAAATCTCCATAAGTTGCACGCTCGATCTGCAGCTGCTGCTCTGCCTGCGCTGCCTTGGAACGCAGCTCGGAAAGCTCCTGGTCTTGTTTGCTGATGGCCTCATTGAGTTTTTTGAGCGCGCGGTCGGCCTCACCCTGCCGGAACCCCGCAAACTCCATGCCGAAATCGTAAGTCGCCCAGCCGATACCGGACACCAGCGCGCCGATCACAACGATTCCCAACCAGCGCAAATACCACGGCATGTGGGTACGCACGGCGACATGCGGCCCCGAGATGCCGAATTTGCGCTGCAGTGCTTTCAGCCACTGTTTCGCCATTACTCAGGGCAGCAGCGCGACCTGCTCCAGTCCCGTGGTTTCGGGCAGGCCAAACATGATGTTCATGTTCTGCACTGCCTGTCCCGCGGCACCCTTCACCAGATTGTCGATCACCGACAGCACGACGGCGATGTCGCCTCCCTGCGGCTGATGCACGGCGATGCGGCAGTGGTTGGCGCCGCGCACCGAGCGTGTATCGGGATGACTGCCCGCCGGCATGACATCGACGAAGGCCTCGCCGGCGTAGCGCTTCTCGTACAGCGCCTGCAAATCCACGGGCGAAGTCAGCTGCGCGTACAGCGTGGCGTGGATGCCGCGGATCATCGGGGTCAGATGCGGCACGAACACCAGCTTGACCGGTTTGCCGGCGATCTGCGTCAAGCCCTGGGTGATCTCAGGCAGGTGACGGTGCCCCGGCACGCCATAGGCCTTGAAATTATCCGCGGCCTCCGCCAGCAGCGTATGCACCTCGGCTTTGCGCCCGGCGCCCGACGCCCCCGATTTGGCGTCTGCGATCAGGTGATCGAGATCGACAACGCCGGCCTCGACCAGCGGCAGGAAACCGAGCTGTACTGAAGTCGGATAACAGCCGGGGTTGGCAATGAGCCGCGCGTTCCTGATCTGGTCGCGGTTGACCTCGGGCAAACCGTAAACCGCCTCGGCAACCAGTTCCGGGCAGGCGTGCTTCATGCCGTACCATTTTTCCCACAGCGCCACGTCTTTGATGCGGAAATCCGCGGCAACGTCGATGATGCGCACCCCGGCATCGTAGAGCGCGCGCGCATCATGCATCGCCACGCCGTTGGGTGTGGCGAAGAATACGAGGTCGCAATCGTTGAGAGCCGCGGCCGAAGGCTCGACGAACCTGAGCCCCACCCTGCCGCGCAGGTTGGGAAACATCTCGGCCACGCCCATTCCCGCTTCCTTGCGCGAAGTGATCACGCGCAATTCGCAGTGCGGATGCTGCACCAGCAGCCGCAGCAGTTCGACGCCGGTGTACCCGGTGCCGCCGACAATCGCGATTTTGATGGTCTTCTGTGTCATTTCCGACGGGGGTGCCTCGTTGCCCTACGGCGCTGTTCCGGGAATATCTGCCGGACAAGCCGATTATAAGCCCCACAGACGACAAAGCCGCCCGCAGGCGGCTTTGATCTACGCAAACGGGCTTAGCGTTTCGAGAACTGCTTGCGCCGGCGCGCCTTGTGAAAGCCGACTTTCTTGCGCTCCACCTCGCGCGCGTCGCGCGTGACCAGACCCGCCTTTTTCAGTACCGGTTTCAACGCCGCATCGTAATCGATCAGCGCGCGGGTAATGCCGTGGCGCACAGCGCCCGCCTGGCCCGACTCACCACCGCCGTCAACGTTGACCATGATGTCGAAACTGGTCAGGTTGTTGGTCAGGTTAAGCGGCTGGCGCACGACCATGCGTCCGGTCTCACGCGAGAAAAACTCATCCACCGGCTTGCCGTTGACGACAATGGTGCCCTTGCCGGGCTTGAGATACACCCGCGCCACCGCGCTCTTGCGACGACCGGTTCCGTAATTGTTCTGAACTGCCATATGGGATGCTCGCCTTAGCTTAGATTTGCAGGGTTTTCGGCTGCTGTGCGGTATGCGGATGCGCCGTGCCGGCATACACCTTCATCTTGCGCAGCATCGCATAACCCAGCGGGCCCTTGGGCAACATGCCCTTGACCGCCATTTCCAGCACGCGTCCGGGATGGCGCGCATGCAGTTTTTCAAAATTGGTGGTGTAAAGCCCGCCCGGATAAGTGCTGTGGCGGTGATAAAGCTTGTCTTTGGGCTTATTGCCCGTCACGTGCAATTTATCGGCATTGAGTACGACGATATAATCGCCGGTGTCGACATGCGGCGTGAACTCGGGTTTGTGCTTGCCGCGCAGGCGATGCGCGATCTCGGCTGCGAGCCGCCCCAGCACTTTGCCGGAAGCGTCCACAACAAACCAGTCGCGTTTGACTTCGTGCGGCTTGGCGGAAAACGTCTTCATTATTTGGTCCCGCTGACTTGTTGATAGCGTTTTGAGGAAACCGCGAATTCTATTGCAAATCAGCCGTCTGTGTCAAACTCGATGGTGTTGGGCCGGACTCTGCCCGGTTTCGCGTTCGCATAACAATCATTTTAAAAACAATATCACATCTGTCCGGTAGATTTCAGAACAAAAACATCTGGTTAGCGAGGGGGTG
>CAKKQX010000360.1 GCA_919902235.1 Burkholderiales bacterium | reverse complement strand
CATATGCTTCACCGCCGGGTCGCGCTCGTCAAAGGCATCGGCAATGATGCCGGAATCGCGGTCCAGCGCCAGGGTCATCTGGGTCATGTCGTTGGAACCGATCGAGAAACCGTCGAAATGCTCGAGGAACTGTTCGGCAAGAATGGCATTCGAGGGGATTTCGCACATCATGATGATCCTGAGTCCGTTCTGACCGCGTTTGAGCCCATTGGCCGCGAGCAGGTCGATCACTTTCCCTGCTTCATCGACTGTCCGCACGAAAGGCACCATGATCTCGACGTTGGTGAGGCCCATTTCGTCGCGCACCTTCTTCATCGCCCGGCATTCGAGCTCGAAACAGTCACGGAAGGAAGCAGCGATGTAGCGCGAGGCGCCGCGGAAACCGAGCATGGGGTTTTCTTCGCGCGGCTCGTAGCGGGAGCCGCCGGTCAGGCTCGAATACTCGTTGGACTTGAAATCCGACAAACGCACGATCACCGGCTTGGGCCAGAACGCCGCGCCCAGCGTGGCGACGCCTTCGGCCAGCTTTTCGACATAAAACGTCACCGGATCCGGGTAGCCGGCGCTGTGCTCCTCGACCGCCACCTTGAGGTCGGCCGGGAGGTCGGGATAGGCCAGCACCGCCTTGGGGTGCACGCGTATCATGCGCGCGATGATGAATTCGAGACGCGCCAGACCCACGCCATCGTTGGGCAGACGCTGGAATTCGAACGCCAGCTCCGGATTGCCGACGTTCATGGTGATTTTCACCGGCGCCCTGGGCATGCTGGCGAGCGACAGGTCGATCACCTCGGTGTCCAGAATGCCGCGATAGACGAAGCCGGTGTCGCCCTCGGCGCAGGATACCGTCACCGGTTTGCCGTCCTTCAGGACCTGGGTCGCTTCGCCGCAGCCGACCACAGCCGGAATGCCGAGCTCGCGCGCAATGATCGCCGCATGGCAGGTGCGGCCGCCGCGGTTGGTGACGATGGCCGCCGCCCGCTTCATCACCGGTTCCCAGTCGGGGTCGGTCATGTCGGTCACCAGCACGTCGCCCGCTTTGACGCGGTCCATCTCGGTCGCGTTCTTGATGAGGCGGACCTGGCCGCTGCCGATGCGCTGGCCGATGGCGCGCCCGGTGGCCAGCACCTCGGAACGCTGCTTGAGGCGATAACGGCGCAGCGTGTCCACCTTCTCGCTGGCTTTCACCGTCTCAGGCCGCGCCTGCAGGATGTAGAGCTTGCCGTCCACGCCATCCCTGCCCCACTCGATGTCCATCGCGCGCTGGTAGTGCTGCTCGATAATCACGGCGTAGCGCGCAAGCTCCTCAACCTCGCTGTCGCTGATCGAGAATTTGCGGCGGTCGGCATCGGCAACATCGATGGTCTTGACCGAGCGGCCCGCCTGCCGCGCATCGGTATAAACCATTTTCACCGCCTTGGACCCCAGTCCGCGGCGCAGGATTGATTTCTTGCCTTCCTTCAGCGCCTTTTTGTAGACATAGAATTCGTCGGGGTTGACCTGTCCCTGCACCACCGTTTCGCCCAGCCCGTAGGCGGAAGTGATGAATACCACCTGCTCGAAGCCCGACTCGGTATCGATGGTGAACATGACGCCGCTGGCGCCCAGATCGCTTCTGACCATGCGCTGCACGCCCGCCGAAAGGTCCACTTCGTCGTGGGTGAATCCCTTGTGGACGCGGTATGAAATCGCGCGGTCGTTGTAAAGCGAAGCGAACACGTGCCTGATCGCCTCCAGCAGGTTTTCCAGCCCGTGCACGTTAAGAAAGGTCTCCTGCTGTCCGGCGAAAGAGGCATCCGGCAGATCTTCCGCGGTCGCCGACGAGCGCACCGCAAATGTCACGCCCGCGCCCGAGCCCTCCACCAGTTTCTGGTATGCAACCGAAATTTCCTGCTGCAGGCGCGCCGGCAGCGGCTGATCCATGATCCAGTGGCGGATTTCCTGCCCGGCCTTGGACAGCGTCGCAACATCATCAACATTGAGGTTCAGAAGGCGGTCGGAAATACGCTTGGTCAATCCGTCATGCGCCAGAAACTCGCGATATGCCCGGGACGTCGTGGCAAAGCCTCCCGGCACGCGCACGCCGGCGCCGCCGAGCTGGCTGATCATCTCGCCGAGAGATGCGTTTTTGCCGCCGACTTCCGCGACATCTTTCATGCGCAATGCCGCGAAATCCAGAACCAAGGGAGTGTTGCTCATGCAGGCCACCTGTGAATTGTGCGTTCAGTCAAAACAGGATATTTTACCGGAATAACTGCAATTACCGGAACCCGATGCTTTCCAAGCGCACAGCGTATTTCATTTCCGACCGTACCGGCATCACCGCCGAAATGCTCGGCCACAGCCTGCTCACGCAGTTCGATGACGCGCGGTTTCTGGAAGAAACCATGCCCTTCGTCGACACCGCGGAAAAAGCCCACGATGCGGTCAGGCAGATCAACGAACGCGCGGCGAACGACGGCGTGCGTCCCATCGTCATCAGCACCCTGGTCAATACCGAGATCGCCGGCATCGTCGGCAAGGCCAACGCGCTGTTTCTGGACTGTTTCGAAATTTTTATTTCTCCGCTCGAGAAGGAACTCGGCGTCAAGGCTTCGCACGCCATAGGCCGCACCCATAACGTCAGCGATTTCGTGAATTACCATCACCGCATGGATTCGGTGAACTACACCTTGTCGCACGACGACGGCGTGTCCACGCGCGATCTTACCGAAGCCGACGTCATACTGGTGGGGGTATCGCGCTGCGGCAAGACACCGACCTGTCTTTACCTCGCCATGCAATACGGGGTGCGCGCCGCCAATTATCCGCTGATTCCCGAGGATTTCAGCACCATGCAACTGCCATCACAATTAAGACCGCTGCGCGGGCGGCTTTACGGGCTCACCATCAAACCGGCCCGGCTGCAGCAAATCCGCAACGAGCGCCGCCCCGGCAGCACCTATGCCACGCTCAGCAACTGCGAATTCGAAATACGCGAGGCCGAAGCGCTGATGCGCCAGGAAGGCATCCCCTATCTGGACGCGACCAGCAAATCGGTCGAAGAACTGGCCACCACCATCCTGCAGGAAGCCGGACTGGTGCGGCGGATTTACTAGCTGCCATTTTCGCCTTAGCTTCAAGCCTTTGCCCGCGCATTGCCGCGCCATCGCCAGCATCCAGAAAAACGCTTTAAAAACAGATAGTTAATAAATAATCAACGGTTAAAGTCACTTTATCTTTCAGCCAGGGCAGCTAGCTATGCCAGTCGTCTTCGCCAAAGCAGCCCGCTGCGCGGTTGTATCCACGCTGCAAAGAGGTGCTGCGGCTATCAAATAAGGATCACGCGTGGGCAGCGAGGCCTATTTTTGCGTCCAGCTCAGGCAATCCTAACGCTCGTGCCCCGCTTCATGCGCAACTTTCTGGATGGGTGACAGCAGGTATTCAAGCACGCTGCGGTTGCCGAGGTTGATTTCCGCATTGACCTGCATGCCGGGCATCGGGTTGAATTTTTGGCCGTCGCGCTCGATATAAGAGGCGGTCAGCGCGATCAGCGCACGATATTGCAGCGGCACTTCGCCGGCCGCATTGGGCCTGCCGCCGTTGATGTCCTTGCTGTCGGTGGCATCGGCGCTCACCTGCCGCACCAGGCCGTCGAGCATGCCGTATTTCTGGAATGGAAATGCCGCGAGCTTGATTTTCACCGGCTGGCCCGCGCGCACGAAACCGGCATCGGGATTGGCAACCCATACCTCAGCCTGCAGCGGCCCGTCCTGCGGCACCAGCGTAAGCAGTATGGTGCCGGGCGCGACCACCGTCCCGGCAGTATGCGTGGCGAGATCCTTCACGATGCCGGCATGCGGCGCCGTCAGCTCCAGCAGCGAATAGCGGTGCTGCTGCTTGTCCCAGTCCTGCCGCAGCTTGTGCAGCAGCGCTTCGGCCTCCACGCGCTCGTTCTGCAGTTGTTGGTAATAGTTCGAGGTGATTTGCGCGATGCGTTTTTCCGATTGGGTTATCGAGGCCTTCAGACTTTCCACCGTGTATGCCTGCGCGCGCAGGTCCTGCTCGCTCTCGACATGCACGCGCTGCCGGTCCAGGGCGAGCAGCTTGCCGGCAAAACCTTCCTTTGCCAGTTGGTCCCACGCCTGCGCCTGCGCGCGATAAATCGGCTCCGTTTTCCTGAGCTTGCCTTCCACTTCCTGCGCGCCCTTCAGTTCCTGCTGCGCCCTGGCAAGCTGCGCCTTCTCGCCGCCCAGCGCATCCCGGTAGGCCTGATGCCGCGCCTGGTACTGCGCCGCGATCTGCGCATAGAGTTCCGGCGCGTCGTCCGGCTGCGTTTTCATCGGCGTATTTTTCAATTCGGCATCGATGCGCCGCAGCTGCAGTTGCTTGAGCAGGATTTCGTTGCGCAGCGCCTTGCGATCGGCCTCCGCCAGCCGGGTGTCCATGCGCATCAATACTGCGCCGGCTGCAACCTTATCTCCCTCATTCACCAGGATTTCCCTGACGATGCCGCTATCCGAAGGCTGCACGACCTTGATGAAACTCTGCGGCACCAGCTTGCCCTGGGCGACCGCGACGATGTCGAGCCGGCCGAAAATCACCCATATCAGGACTGCGGCGAGCAGCAGCAAAACAAGATACAGAACGGCGCGCGGCAGCGGTGAAGGCGGTCGTTCGCGCGCGCGCAGGATGGCGGGCGCGAAATCGTACGACTCCGCGTCCCGATAGGGATCAGCATCTGCGGTAGCGGCAATTTTGGTCATGCCATCCCTTCACGTTCTATCCAGGAATATGAATCTACCGCCCCGCACAATTGCCTGAGGCCGGTGGTTATTCGTTAACATGCCACTAAAGGCCATCGTTTGGCTCCGAGTTTTGATGAGGGTGCTGCTGCCCCAGGGTAATCACGCTATCCACCTGCAATCCCTTGGGAAGCTGATGCGCGATGAACAGCATGGTGACCTTGCCTTTGAGCCGGTTGACGGTTCGTGCAAACTGCCCGGCAGTCGACGCATCGAGGCTGCTGGTGGCTTCGTCGAAAATCAGGATCTTCGGCCGCTTGAGCAGTGCTCTGGCAATCGCGATGCGCTGCTTCTGTCCTCCGGAAAGCCCCGCGCCATGCTCCCCGATTTTGGTCTGGTAGCCTTCGGGGAGTTGCTCTATGGTTTCATGAATCTCCGCGAGCCGGCACGCCTGGAGCACCTGCTCGAAGGCGGCGTGCGGGTTGGCGAGGATCAGGTTGTCGTAGATCGTGCCGCTGAACAGCGTGGTTTCCTGCGGCACCACGCCAAAGTGCTGGCGCAGTTCATTGGCGGACAGGTGTCTGACGTCCAGTCCGTCGAGCAGGATCGCGCCGTCGCCGGGGAGGTAGAAGCCCTGCAGCAGTTTGGCCAGCGTGCTCTTGCCGCTGCCCGACGGCCCCATGATCGCCACGCAGGTGCCGGGCTTGATGGTGAGGTTCAGGTCTCGATAAAGGTACGGCAGATTCTCGCCGTAGCGGAAACTCAAGCTCCGAATCTCGATTGCCCCTGCATTCTTGGCCTCGCGCGCTGGGACCAGGGAATAGGGCTCCATCGGGGCATTCATGATGTCGCCCAGGCGCTTGACCGCAATGTCGGCCTGCTGGAACTGCTGCCACAGGCCCACCAGGTGCAGCATGGGCTGCGACAGGCGCGAGGCGAACATCTGGAACGCCACCAGCATGCCGATGGTAAAGGCCCTGGATTCCATCACGATCCACGCGCCCAGGCACAGGATCGCCAGCGTCATCGCCTGCTCCAAAGCGTTGGCGACAACGTTATAGGTGTTGGCCAGCTGGCGGGTGTCGAAGCCGGCTTTGAGGTAGGTGGCCAGGTATTCCCCATAGCGGGCGTTGAGTTGGGGTTCCATCTGCAGCGACTTGACCGTCTCCATGCCCGAGACATACTCGGTGAGGAAAGCCTGGTTGCGCGCGCCCACCAGGAACTGGTGATTGATGCGCGCGCGCAGCAGCGGCGCAACCGCCAGGCTCATGACCGCGATCGTGAACAGCACGGCCACCGTAATCAGCGTGAGCGTGACGCTGTAATAGAACATGACCGCCAGAAAAATAAACAGAAACGGCACATCCAGAATGAGCGTCACCGCGGCACTCGAGAGAAACTCGCGGATGGTTTCCACGCCATGCACGCGCGCCACCAGCACTCCCGTTGAGCGATGTTCGAAATAGCGCGGGGGGAGCTTGAACAAGTGCTCGAACACCTGCGAACCCAGCACCGCATCGATGCGGTTGCCGGTGTGCAGCACCAGATACTGGCGCA
>CAKKQX010000359.1 GCA_919902235.1 Burkholderiales bacterium | reverse complement strand
TCCGGGAAATAGCGATAATCGTGCGCATCTTCCTTGGAGCGCATGGAGCGCGTTTCGTCGCGGTCCGGGTCGTAAAGCCGCGTCTCCTGCACGATCTTGCCGCCGTCCTCGATGATCCCGATCTGGCGCCTCACTTCGAATTCTATGGCGCGTTCCAGGAAGCGGAACGAATTGAGGTTCTTGATCTCGGCGCGGGTGCCGAGCCTGTCCGACCCCGCCGGCCGCACTGAAACGTTGGCGTCGCAGCGGAACGAGCCCTCCTGCATATTGCCGTCGCAGATGCCTATCCAGCGCACCAGGGAATGCAGCGCCCTGGCGTAGGTCACCGCTTCCTGTGCCGAGCGCATGTCGGGTTCGGTGACGATTTCCAGCAGCGGCGTGCCGGCACGGTTCAGGTCTATGCCGGTCGCGCCGTGAAAATCCTCGTGCAGCGATTTGCCCGCGTCCTCCTCGAGGTGGGCACGCGTGAGTCGCACCGTCTTTTCCCTGCCGTTGACCAGTATCGTCAATGACCCGCCTTCGACGATGGGAATTTCATACTGGCTGATCTGATAGCCCTTGGGCAGGTCGGGATAGAAATAGTTTTTACGCGCGAAAATCGAGTGCCGGTTGACTGTTGAGCCCACGGCCAGCCCGAAGCGGATCGCTTTCGCCACCGCTTCGCGGTTGAGTACCGGCAGCACGCCGGGCAACGCGATGTCCACCGCGCACGCCTGGGCGTTGGGTTGCGCGCCGAATGCCGTCGAAGCACCGGAAAAGATCTTGGAACGCGTCGACAGCTGCGCGTGAGTTTCAAGACCGATGACGACTTCCCACTTCATGTCGAAACCCGAATGCGCCGCCAAGACGCCAAGACGCCAAGAAAACCTTCAAAAGGCTGGTTTTCCTTGAAGGCACAGAATGCCCGCTTGAAAGACGCGGCAAAAGTCGCTGATGATTCATCGCCCATGTTTTTTGTTGTGCTTGGCGTCTTGGCGCCTTGGCGGCTATTCATATATCAATCCCCGAAGGGGCACGCTGGTGCCAGTCGGTCACAAGCTGATACTGATGCGCGACATTGAGCATTCTCGCTTCCGAAAAATAATCGCCTATGATCTGCAATCCCACCGGCAGGCCGTCGCTGCCGAAACCGCAGGGGATCGACATTCCCGGCAACCCCGCGAGATTGACCGCGATGGTAAAGATATCCGACAGGTACATCTGCACCGGGTCGCCCGCCTTCTCGCCTATCCTGAATGCCGTCGTCGGGGTGGTCGGCCCCATGATGACGTCGCATTGCCTGAATGCCTCGGTGAAGTCGCGCGCGATCAGGCGCCGCAGCTTCTGCGCCTGGATGTAATAGGCGTCGTAGTAGCCGTGCGACAATACATAGGTGCCGATCAGGATGCGGCGCTTCACCTCGGCGCCGAAGCCCTGGGCGCGCGTTTTCTTGTACATGTCGGTGAGGTCGGTGTATTCCGGCGCGCGATAGCCGTAGCGCACGCCGTCGAAGCGCGAAAGATTGCTCGAGGCCTCCGCCGGCGCCAGCACGTAATAGACCGGTACCGACAGCGCCATATTGGGCAGGCTCACCTCGACCACTTCGCAGCCGAGTTTGCGGTATTGCGCCAGCGCCTGTTCGACGGCTTTCGCCACATCCGCGGATATCCCTTCGGCAAAAAACTCTTTCGGCAGGCCTATTTTCAGTCCGCCGACCGGCCGCGGCAGCTCGCGCACATAGTCTTCCGGTTCGCGCTGC
>CAKKQX010000358.1 GCA_919902235.1 Burkholderiales bacterium | reverse complement strand
TATTCGGCATGGAAAAACGGAGCGGCGCCCCCAGGTGTGCCGCTCGCGGGAGAGGAGTCACCAAAAATTTCAGGGGAAACAGCATGACCGCCGCATCCTTCAGCGTATCCCAGCCCCGCAACCACAAGCTCATCGTCGAGAAAGACGTGCAGATCCCGATGCGCGACGGCACCATTCTCTACGCCGACATTTTCCGTCCGGACACGGACGAGAAGGTGCCGGTGATCATAAACATCAGCGTCTACCAGAAGGACAAGCTGTGGGTGCCGCCGGCCGATCTGGAGGAAGAGGCCAACCCGTACATGAACTGGGAGACGGTCAATCCGCTGTGGTGGTGCCCGCGCGGCTATGCCTGCGTGCGCATGGACGCGCGCGGCGCGGGCAGGTCGCCGGGGAAATCGGAGCCGAGTTCGAACCAGGAGGCGCTGGATTTCTACGATGCGGTCGAATGGATCGCGAAGCGCGCGTGGTGTTCGGGCAACGTCGGCACCTGCGGCATTTCCTATCACGCGGCCTCGCAGTGGCGGCTGGCGAATCTGCAGCCGCCGGCACTGAAGGCGATCATGCCGTGGGAAGGACGCGCCGATCAGTACCGTGATCAGGCCTACCACGGCGGCATTTTCGCGCTGGGCTTCATCGGCAACTGGTGGCTGACGCATACCGCACATCATCTGCTGGGCCGTCCGCGCAGCTACAATCCCGACGCCTTCCACAACGACATGATGTGGAATTACATGCGCAACGATCTCGATTCCGAGTACTGGCGCGCGAACAGCGCGCAGTGGGACAACATCAAGGTGCCTGTCTACAGCGTCGGCAACTGGGGTGGTTTTTCCATGCACCTGCGCGGCAACACCGAAGGTTTCATGTGCGCCGCTTCCAAACACAAGAAGCTGCGCATCCATACCGGCACGCATTTTCATCCTTTCCACTCGGAAGAGGGGCGCATGGACCAGCTGCGCTGGTTCGACCACTGGCTCAAGGGACTGGACACCGGCATCCTCGATGAGCCGCCGGTAAAACTGGAAATCCGCGCCGGGGGCAGCGCCAAGCCGTATCCCTTCCGCTTCGAGAACGAATGGCCGCTCGCGCGCACGCAGTGGACCAAAATGTATCTGAAAATCGATCGTGCATTGTCGAGCGAGCCCGGGGCGAGCGAAGGCGAACTGGTGAAGACGCCGCCGGCGCAGCAGGCGAGTCTTACTTATTCCGCGAGTGGTGTCACCAAAGCTGGCGTGGCCTCGGGTTCTTCGCTCGCCACCACGCACGGCAATACCGGCCGCACCGGCGTGTCGTTTGAAACCGCGCCGATGGCGCAGGATACCGAAGTCACGGGGCCGCTGGTGCTCAACATCTGGGTGGCCAGCACCTCGGAAGACATGGATATTTTCGTTTCGATACGCAACATCGGTCCCGATGGCAGGGACGTGTGCGAGGTCGGTCAGCACGGCCAGCCGGTGCCCTGCGTGACCAAGGGCTGGTTGCGTGCCTCGCATCGCAAGCTGGATGCCGGGCGTTCGCTGCCGTACCGCCCCTATCATGCGCACAACGAGCGGCTGTGGCTCCAACCCAATAAGCCGGTCGAATGCCAGGTGGAAGTGTGGCCGACATCCATGGTGTTCGGCAAAGGCCACAAGCTGCGGATCGACATTCAGCCGCGCGACGGCGTTGGCAGCGCGCCTTACACCCATTACCACGCGGACTACAATGCCGGAGCGGAAAATACCGTGTATGCCGGCGGCGCCAAGGCTTCATACCTGCTGCTACCGGTGATTCCGCCCAAGGGCTGATGCCGGCGGCGGCGGAATCCGTTTCAGGGAATCTGGATGTTTCCGCCGCCGCCCAGTCCGCCGCCACCCATACCGCCCATGCCGCCGCCCATGCCCGGCACGACGATGGAAGAAGAGGCCTGGCGGCGCATTTCCTGCAGATCCTTGACCGTGCGCTCTATGGCTTCCTTGGCGAGGCCACCGAACTTTTCAGCCGCCTCGCCTACCGACGCGGCTTCGATCTCGAAGCTGATGGGCAGCGGGCCCATGTTGGTGTAAATCTGCGCCTCGCCGACATACACGACGCTGCGCGCGGCGTCCGGCGTGCCGTCGCTTTTGACGGGGGACAGCATGCGTATGGTGCCCACTTTGCGGTCGGTGATGACTTCTTCACGGTAAAGTGTCGCGGCATCCATCCTGGGATCGGCGGGTTTGTCGTTGGGATTCAGGGACATGGTCGTCTCGCTTGGTGAATATCATTGAAATGGAACGGCGAAGTCGAAAGCGTATCAGAAAATGCGCCCGTTTTTGAGCCCGCGCCCTGTGCATTTGGTATAAATGGCATTGGAGACAGGTGCGGAAGCGGGCCGCATCCGCAAGCGCCGCGCATCTGCGCGACCGCAATCTGAACAGGAGAAATGAGCATGGCCGATATTGACGCGACAACGCAGACCGTGATTCCCCGCGAGGGCCTGATCTCGCTCACCCACATCATCTACGGCCTGCACGCCTTCAGCGCCCTCACCGGCTTGAGCAGCGCGGCCTTCATCGTCACCGCGTTCCTGAGCGGCTGGCCGTCGATTATCGCGGTGATCCTCAATTACGTGAAGCGCGACGACGTGCGCGGCACTTTCCTCGACTCGCACTTCTCCTGGCAGATCCGCACTTTCTGGTTCGCGGTGCTGTGGTTCCTGGTCGCCGGCGTGCTGATTTTGACTTTCGTCGGCGCGGTGATCGGGATTCCGCTGCTGATCGTGGTGGGCCTCTGGGTGCTATACCGCATCGCGCGTGGCTGGATCGCGCTGGTCAACGGCAAAGCGCTGCCGATGCCCTGATGAGCGTTGCTGGCGTGCGCATCGACAAATGGCTGTGGGCAGCGCGCTTTTTCAGGACGCGCTCGGCGGCGCAACAGGCGGTGGCCGGCGGCAAGGTCAGGCTCAGCGGCGAGCGCACCAAGCCTTCCGCGGAACTCAGGGTGGGGGCCCAGCTGGCCATTCATATCGGCGTCTATGAATGGGAGATTACGGTGGTGCAGCTTTCCGCGCAGCGTGGGCCGGCCAGCATCGCGCGCGAGCTGTACGTGGAAGACGAGGCAAGCCGGCACAAGCGCGCCGCGCAGGCGGCACTGCGGCGGGTTGCCGCCGATCCTGGTCAGGAGCGCCGTGGGCGTCCCACCAAGCGTGAGCGGCGGCAATTGGAACGCTGGTGCGATGCAGAATAAAATATTTAATTAAATCAATATGTTAGGATAAATCCACGCTTGCCGGCGATGCCCGTTTGAGGGTGCGGCAACAAAGTGCGGCTACGCGCGTTGCGCGCCGGGTTTGCCGTCCTCGACCGCGAAGCGGACCAGGCTTTTTATTCCCGATTGTGGATTTCTGA
>CAKKQX010000357.1 GCA_919902235.1 Burkholderiales bacterium | reverse complement strand
GTCCGTGAGTGCCTTGGTTTTCTTAAGGGTGCGCTTGCCCTTGCCGGTGCGCAACAGCACCGGCCGCGCCGAGACCAGGCGCGCCGCGGCGATATCGCGCTCGGTGTCGCCCACGGCATAAACGCCGTTCAGGTTCACCTTGAGGCGCTCGGCGATTTCCTGGAACAATCCCGGCTGCGGCTTGCGGCAGCCGCAATTGTCCTCGGGCTTGTGCGGGCAGTAGAAGATGGCGTCGATCTCTCCGCCCTTGGCGCGCACCGCCTCGAGCATGCGCGCGTGAATACGGCCGAGCGTGTCCATGTCGAACAGACCCCGGCCGACACCAGACTGGTTGGTGGCGACGATGACCTTGTACCCTTCGCGGTGCAGGCGCGCGATGGCTTCGAGGCTGCCGGGAATCGGCACCCACTCCTCGGGCGACTTGATGTAGTCGTCCGAGTCGTGGTTGATCACGCCGTCGCGGTCGAGAATGACGAGCTTATTCACGGAACTCCGAGACCCGGATGCGGCCGTTGATCATGCGCGCTTCGCGGCTTTCCACTTTCTTCATCTTGTCCCAGAACGCCTGCTTGAGATCGAAATCGGCGGCGATGGCAGTGCCGAGCAGCAGGATGAACAGATCGGCGCATTCCTCGGCCAGTTTTTCTTTGGATTTGCCCTTGGTGACGCAGGCGGAAATCTCGCCCAGCTCCTCGGTCATGAGCGCCACGCGGTAGGTCAGCTCTTCGCCACCGGTTTCCCTGAAACGGTGCTTGTCGTGGAAGGCCTGCACTGTCTTGAGCATGTCCTGATAGGAATTCGTGTCCATATTTTCCCCCTCAGCCTTGCAGCCGCGATATATCCGCGACGTTCAGAAACAGATTGCTCAGGCGATTGAGCAGCGCCAGACGATTATCACGCACGGCGACATCGTCCACCATCACCATGACCTTGTCGAAGAATTCATCCACCGCCGGGCGCAGCCCGGCCAGGCGCTTGAGCGCCTCGGCATAATTGCCTGTCTTGAACAGCGGCATCACCTGCGCTTCCAGTGTCTGCACCGCCTCGGAAAGATTGCGTTCCGCCGGCTCGGTCAAACGCGTTGCATCTACCTCGTCGGAGGGCGTCCCGCCGGCCTGACGCAGGATATTGCGAATGCGCTTGTTGGCCGCGGCCAATGCCTGTGCTTCCGGCAGGGCACGGAATTCCTTGAGCGCCTTCAGGCGTGGCAACACCTGATCCAGGCGTGCCGGATTGAGCGACACCACCGCGTCAATTTCGTCGGGCTCGAAAGCTTTCTCCTTGAGATAAGGCTTGAGTCGCTCGATCATGAAACCATGCAGGTCCTGCACCACGCTATCGGCAATCACGCCGTTGGGAAACTGGCTGCGCGCACTCGTGAGCAGGTCTTTCACGTCGAGCGCCAGCGATTTCTCCACCAGGATACGCACTACGCCCAGTGCCGCGCGTCGCAGGCCGAAGGGGTCTTTCTCGCCGGTCGGCACCAGACCGATACCGTAGATGCCGACCAGGGTGTCGAGCTTTTCCGCCAGCGCCACGCAAATCGCGATCGGCTGTCTGGGCAGCTCACCGCCCGCGGTGCGCGGCCAGTAATGCTGCTCAACGGCATCCGCCACCACCGTGGGCGCATGATCGTATTTGGCGTAATAACGTCCCATGATGCCCTGCAATTCCGGGAACTCGCCCACCATGTCGGTGAGCAGGTCGGCCTTGCTCAGCTGCGCCGCGCGTTCGGCGTGCGCGCGGTCGGCCTTGAGCAGTTGCGCGATTTTGCCGGCAAGTTTTTCCATGCGCTGCACGCGCTCGAGCTGGCTACCCAGCTTGTTGTGGTAAACGACATTAGCCAGACGCGGCAGGCGGTCGCCCAGCGGCTGTTTGCGGTCCTGATCGTAGAAAAACCGGGCATCCGACAGCCGCGCGCGCAGCACGCGCTCGTTTCCGTGGATGATCTCCTTCGGATTGGAGGCCTTCATGTTGCTCACAAACAGAAAGCGCGGCAACAGCTTGCCTTCCTTGTTAGCGAGCGGGAAATATTTCTGATGCTGCTGCATGCTGATAATAAGACATTCCTTCGGCACTTCAAGGAACGCCGGGTCGAAACTGCCTGCCAGCACAACCGGATGCTCGACCAGGCTGGTCACCTCGTCCACGAGGTCATCAGTCTTGCCCAGGTCCCAGTTGGTGCCCGCGCCTATCTTTTTCGCGGCGGCATCAAGCGCCTTGCTGATCATCGCGCGCCGCGCCTCGAACGCGGCATATACCTTGCCCGACTGCTTCAGTACTTTCTCGTAGTCGTTGGCCCGCCTGATCGTAATCAGGCCTTTGCTGAGAAAGCGGTGGCCGAGGGTTTTGTTGCCGCTCTTGAGTCCGAGCACTGTGCCCGGCACGACCTTGTTTCCGTGCAACAGGATCACGCCATGCACCGGGCGCACGAACTGCGCCTCACCATCACCCCAGCGCATGAGCTTGGGGATGGGCAGCTTCTTGAGTGCGGCTTCAACAATGGCTGAAAGATGCTGCTTGAGGGTCTCCCCCTTTTGTTTCGAGCAATAAACGAAATACTCACCCTTGTCGCCGGTGCGCTTCTCCAGTTTCGCCAGTTCCACACCGCAGGATTTGGCAAATCCGATCAGCGCCGGCGTCGGCCGGCCCGCGGCATCGAGCGCGCTCGCCAGCGCCGGCCCTTTGCGCTCCACCTTGCGGTCTACCTGCTTTTCCAGCACCTGGGAAATAACGACGGCCAAGCGACGCGGCGTGGCAAATGGTTTCGCCGTGGCACCGTCCCCGAGGAAATTCTTTTCCTTGAGGCCGTCAAAAAGATTGCGGCAGAACGCCTCCATGAGGCGTGCCAGCGCCTTGGGCGGCAGCTCTTCGGTCAGCAGCTCGACCAGCAGCGGCGCCGTCATCGTTGCGCCTTTTTCGGCTTGAGCAGGGGGAAGCCCAGACGCTCGCGCGAGTCGTGATAGTTCTGCGCCACCAGGCGTGCCAGGGCGCGTACGCGCCCGATGTAGGCGGCGCGCTCGGTGGTCGAGATGGCGCCGCGCGCGTCGAGCAGATTGAAGGCGTGCGAGCACTTCATCACCATCTCGAAGCCCGGCAGCGGCAGATTCGATTCCATCAGGCGCTTGGCTTCGGACTCGTAATCGTTGAACTGCTGAAACAACCAGTTCACGTTCGAATGCTCGAAATTGTATTTCGACTGCTCGACCTCGTTCTGGTGATAGACATCGCCGTAGCTGGTGCCTTGGGTCCACACCAGATCGAACACGTTCTCGACCCTTTGCAGATACATGGCCAGGCGCTCCAGTCCGTAG
>CAKKQX010000356.1 GCA_919902235.1 Burkholderiales bacterium | reverse complement strand
GAGCCCGATTTTCCGAAGCTGCACCAGCTTCTTGAAGAAAAGCTCAAGGAAGCAGTCTGAAAGCGAAAACCTGTCTGATTGCTTTTAGGTGACGCCGGCCTCGTGTGCCTGCTGGTCGGCGTGGTAGCTCGAGCGCACCAGCGGCCCGCACGCGGCGTGCATGAAGCCCATTTTCTCCGCTTCGCGCGCGAACATCCCGAACACCGCCGGCTCGACGTAGCGCAGCACCGGCAGGTGGTGCGCCGAGGGCTGCAGGTACTGGCCTATGGTCAGCATGCCGACTTCATGCGCGCGCAGGTCGCGCATGACTGCCAGGATTTCTTCGTCGGTCTCGCCCAGCCCCACCATGAGTCCGGACTTGGCTGGAATGTGCGGCCAGCGCGACTTAAAATTTCTCAATAAAATCAATGAGTTATTATAATCCGCCCCGGGCCGGGCCTGTTTGTAAAGGCGCGGCACGGTTTCCAGGTTGTGGTTCATGACGTCGGGCGGGCATTGCGAAAGAATGTCGAGTGCGACCTCGAGCCGGCCGCGGAAGTCGGGCACCAGCACTTCGATGCGCGTCTGCGGCGACAGCTCGCGCACCGCGCGTATGCAATCCTTGAAGTGCTGTGCGCCGCCGTCGCGCAGATCATCGCGGTCGACGCTGGTGATGACCACGTACTTGAGCTGCAGCGCGGCAATCGTCCGCGCCAGATTGAGCGGCTCGTCGGCGTCGGGCGGCAGCGGCTTGCCGTGCGCGACGTCGCAGAACGGGCAGCGCCGGGTGCACAGGTCGCCGAGGATCATGAAGGTGGCCGTGCCCTTGCCGAAACACTCGCCGATGTTGGGGCAGGACGCTTCCTCGCATACTGTGTGCAGTTTGTGATCGCGCAGGATCTGCTTGATTTCGTGGAAACGCTGACTGTCGTTCCACTTGACACGGATCCAGTCCGGCTTGCGCAGGCGCTCCGCCGGCACGATCTTGATCGGGATGCGCGCCGTCTTGGCTTCGCCTTTCTGTTTCACGCCCGGGGAACTCATTGCAGTATTCGCGTCAAATGTTGGGTGAGTCCGGCGCCGGCAAGCTGCGCAGAAGCGGCGATGCCGAGGTCGCGCATCTGGGTCACTGCCTGGCCCGGATAGCCGCAGGGGTTTATTGCATGAAAAGGGGAAAGGTCCATGTCCACGTTGAGCGCGAGCCCGTGATAGCAGCAGCCGTTGCGTATGCGCAATCCCAGCGCCGCGATCTTGGCGTTGTCGACATAGACGCCCGGCGCGTCAATCCTGCCCTGCGCGGCGACCCCGGATTCGGCGAGCAAGTTTATCACGGCCTGCTCCATGCGCCTAACCAGCGGCCGCACCGCGAGTCCGCGCCGGCGCAGGTCGAGCAGCAGGTAGATCACGATTTGTCCCGGTCCGTGATAGGTGATCTGCCCGCCGCGGTCTGTCCTGATCACGGGGATGCCGTTGTCGATGCGCGGCAGATGCTCGGTTTTGCCGGCGATGCCCAGCGTGTAGACCGGCGGGTGTTGCAGCACCCACATTTCGTCCGGCGTATCCGCAGTGCGCCGCGCGGTGAATTCCTGCATTTCACGCCATGTCGGTTCGTATTCGACCTGGCCAAGCTGGCGTATCACCGGCACCGGCTGGCTGATCGGTGCTGGCGGCAAATCGGGTTTCATCGCGAATCGGAGCGGCATCGTGGCGGACATGTCCATGAGCAAAGTTGTTAGATGATAAGAACGGTAGCAAAATGCCGCAACCCGGAGAGCGGCTCCGGGTTTGCCAATCTTTTACAACCTTTTAGACGGATTGAAAGCGTAGCATGTTCAAGCAATGGCTGGTTTATCTTGGCCTGATCGCCGTATCCGGCATCGCTTCGCCGGCTGCAGCGCAGTCGAGCGGCAATTACTCGGAAGACCTGGCGCGGGTCTATGGCGCCCACCAGCGCATTCTGGCGCTCAAGGAGGCGTGCGACGAGGCGGTTCCCGGCCAGCGCGACGGCCATGACAAGGCTTACGCCGGTTGGAAAAAACGCCATCAGCCGCTGCTGCAGGATCTGGACCGGCGGCTGACGCTGATGATCCGCCAGGCTTCGAAGGACCAGCAGGAATACAGCCGCAACCTGGGCAAGTACGAAGGCGCGATATTGCAGCAGCGCCAGGATTACAAGAAAGACCTGCTGTCTCTCGACACGGCGGAATTGGGGCAGCAATGCGGCCAGTTGCCGGCATATCTGCAGGGCGCCGAAGCGGATTTCAGCAAAAAATACGCCGAAGAACTGCAGACTATCGGCAAACGCAGGTAATGCTGTTGCACTGCTCATGTCAAACCGGGCGCGCGCGATGAAACCGAACGCGGCGCAAATCAAGACGGACTGGGCGGCCCGCGGCTACGGCTGCGAGTACTGGATCGATCCGCCGGATCAGACATGGGCGGATTTCATCCGCGATGTAGAATAGCCGTGTTTCAACGCAACTCACAGGAGAATTGAACATGGGCAAAGGCGACAAGCGCACCAAACGCGGAAAAATTTTCAAGGGATCGCACGGCAAGACACGTCCGGCAAAACCGAAAAAAACCGCGAAGAAGCCGGCGAAATAAAGACTTTCGCGGAGCGGTAACATTACGATAACCGGGGAAAATTAGATGGGTATCGAAGTCGGCGGCATATTCGGATTGCTGGTGTTGATCTGCGACATCTGGGCGATTATTCACATCGCCCAGAGTTCGGCTTCTGCCGGGGCCAAGGCGCTGTGGATCGTGCTGGTGTTGCTGCTGCCCGTGCTCGGCCTCATCATCTGGTTTTTTGCCGGACCGCGCAGCGGCAAGTCCGCCGGCTGAGGCCGGCGCGCCCGCAACCGGCGGGTTTTTACATCACCTCTACAGCACCATCACCACCATCGGGTGATCGCACAACTCCTGGTAAAGCGCGTCAAGCTGCTCGCGCGAGGTGGCGCGAATCAGGCAGGTGATGCTCAGGTACTTGCCTTTCTTGCTGGTTCTCATTGCGACGGACGCGGCGTCGAATTCGGGGGCGTGACGGCGCACCACTTCCAGTATGGCCTGCGCGAATCCGGCCTGCATGTGGCCGAGAATTTTGATCGGAAAATCGCAGGGGTACTCGATCAGCGATTCATCTGCCTGACTCATTTGCCCGATTCATGTCCATCAAGCGGCTTGACGCATCACCTTGCGTTTGAAGTCCTGGTAGAGCGGATGGATCTTGCGGAACAGCGGTCCCGGTTTGCCGCTGCCTACCGGTCTTTCGTCGAGCGTGGCGACCGCCAGCACTTCCTTGGTTGAAGACGTCACCCATATCTCATCGGCGGTGCGTACTTCCTGCTCCGATACTTCACGGACTTCGAGGGGAATGCCGTTTGCCGCCGCCAGTTCAAGCACGACATCGTAGGTGATGCCCGGCAGCACCAGGTGATTTTTGGGCGGTGCCAGCACCACGCCGTTCTTGACCACGAAGACATTGCTGGCCGAAGCCTCGGTCAGGTAGCCGTCGCGGAACAGCACGGCCTCGACCGCATCGGCATCAACCGCAGCCTGGCGCAGCAGGCAGTTGCCGAGCAGCGACACCGACTTCACGTCGCACTTGAGCCAGCGGTAATCGGTCGCGGTGATGCAGTGCACGCCGCTGTCGACCAGCGCCTGCGCCGGCGTCACCAGCGGATTGCTCATCATGAAAACCGTGGGCTTCGTGTTTTTGGGAAACGCGTGATCGCGTTTGGCCACGCCGCGGGTGACCTGGAAATAGACCGACTGGTCGTCGCCCGCGTTGCGCGCAATGATGTCGTGGATGAGCCGGGTCCATTCGGTGTCGCTCATCGGGTTGGCCAGCCGTATGCCGTCGAGACTGTGCTGCAGGCGCTTCAGGTGCTCGGGCAGGCGAAACGGATGGCGCGAATAAACCGGCACCACTTCATAGACGCCGTCGCCGAAGATGAAGCCGCGATCGAGCACCGGGATATGCGCTTTTTCCAGCGGCATGAATTCGCCGTTGAGATAAACGATTTCACTCATGTCGTCCTCACTTGAAAAGCAGTCGTATGCTGTCCCAGCCGCGTCCGAAAATGCCGGCAAGCGGCACCGCCTCCAGCGCCACCACCGGCAATTCGCGAAAAGGCTTGCCGTCGAGGGTCAGCTTCATGATGCCCACCTGCTGGCCGGCGCTGATCGGCGCCAGCAGCGGCTGCAGGCTTTCCACGCTGGCCTTGATCTTGTCGGCCTGGCCCTTGGGCAGCGTCAGGTAAAAATCGCCGGTAAAGCCGGCTTTGACGCTGTTGTTGCCGCCTTTCCACACTTGCAGTGTAGCGACCGGCTGGTTCTTTTCATAGAGCCGCACGCTGTCGTAGAACTGGAAACCGTAATTGAGCAGCTTCTGGCTTTCGGCGGCGCGCACCGATTCCGAGGCGGTGCCGAGCACGACTGAAATCAGGCGCCGCTCGCCGCGCCGGGCCGAGGTGATCAGGCAATAGCCGGCGTTTTCGGTGTAACCGGTTTTCATGCCGTCCACGGTGGGATCCTGCCACAGCAGCCGGTTGCGATTGGCCTGGCTGATGTTGTTGTAGCGGAATTCCCTGAGCGAATACAGCGGGTAGTGCTCGGGAAAATCGCGCACGATGGCCGCCGCCAGCAGGGCGAGGTCGTGCGCCGTCGAATAGTGCTGCGGGTGCGGCAGTCCGGTCGAGTTCATGAAGCTGGTGTTTTTCATGCCCAGGCGCAGCGCTTCGCGCGACATCATTTGGGCGAATATTTCCTCGCTGCCGGCGACGACCTCCGCCAGCGCGATGCACGCATCGTTGCCCGATTGCACGATCATGCCGCGGATCAGTTCGTCGACCGTGACCGGCTTTCTGGGCTCGATGAACATGCGCGAGCCTTCGGCACGCCAGGCGCGTTCCGAAACCGGCACGACCTGGTCGGGTTTGATGGTTTTCTGCTTCAGCGCGTTGAATACCAGATAGGCCGTCATCAGCTTGGTGAGCGACGCCGGTTCGACGCGCTCGTGCGGATTGTGCATGACCAGCGGTTGTCCGCTGCTGAAATCGAGCAGCACATAGGCTTTGGCGGCGATCGGCGGCACCGCGGGAA
>CAKKQX010000355.1 GCA_919902235.1 Burkholderiales bacterium | reverse complement strand
AACAACTGGGCGCCGACCGCTGGGCGGCGCTGATCGGCGCCTGGCACCGGTTTCATGGGCCGTGCCTGGTGGTCGGCGCCGGCACCACGGTAACGGTGGACGCGCTGTCGGGAGAAGGGGTGTTTCTCGGCGGGCTGATCATCCCGGGATTTGAGCTGATGCGCGGGTCGCTCGCGCGCAACACCGCGCAGCTCAAGCTGCAGGACGGCGATTTTCATTATTTTCCCGACAATACCGCGAACGCCATCATGAGCGGGGCAATCAATGCGTTGTGCGGTGCAGTGGAGCGCATGCTGGGCTTCATGCAGGAAACCGGCGAGGTCATGCCTTGCGTGGTGCTGTCCGGCGGCGTCGCGGGATTGCTGGCGGATCGGCTTAACGCGCGCGTCGAGGTCGTGGATAATCTGGTGCTGGAAGGGCTGCTCAGTATCGCCCTGGATGACAACGGATGACGGCTGGCAGACGACGGATGCGGGACGAATGCGCGGGGATGAGCGAATGAGGCTGCTGTTTCTCCTGCTGGTGCTGGTGAACGTCGCCTTCTATGCCTACGCTTTCATGGCGCGGCAGCAAGACAGCGCGCAAAACCGGATTTCGCAGCTGCAAATCAACCCCGACAAGGTCAGGCTGCTTCAATCCGCGGGTGGCGCCCGCGACGCCGCGCCGCAGAAACCCGCGCCTGCCGCAGCGGACAATACAACTGCCGCGCCGGCTGCCTGTATTGAATGGGGCCTGTTTGCCGGCCCCGACGTGGCGCGCGCTGATGCGGCGATCACCGGACTGGGTTTACCGCAGGATAGTGTGCAGCGCACCGTCGTCGGCGCCGGCGGCTACTGGGTTTATCTGCCGCCGCTCAAAACCAAAGCCGAGGTCGGCCGGAAAATCGACGAGTTGAAGACTTTCGGCGTGACGGATTTATTCGTGGTGCAGGATCCGGCGCCGTTGCGCAATGCCATTTCTCTGGGCATTTTCAAAACCGAAGAAGGCGCGCAAAAATTCCTCGAAGGGTTGCGCGGCAAAGGTGTGCGCTCGGCGGTCGCCGCGCGGCGCGAGAACTTCCTCAGGCAGGTCGCTTACTTCGTGCGCGAGCCGACCGAAGCGGTGGTTGCAAGCCTCACCGAACGGCAGCGCGAATTTCCCGGAAGCGAAATCAAGGCCGTGGCCTGCCCCGCGAACGACGCCGCGAAGTAGTGAAATTCCCTGACCATGGCGCTTCATCCCCAACTACCCAAGTCACCTTACGCAGTTCTTCTGCCGGATTATCGCTGGTTTCCGGCCGCGGAAGAGCTGCGCAGCACCGCGTACGAAAAGCTGCTGCCGCCGCTCGTGGCCAAAGTCCGCAACGAAGTCAAAGCGTGGCGGGACGCCGGCTATGCCGGTGCTACAGACACGTCACGCGCTTTGCTCCGCTGGTGGTTTGACACCGGGCATCTCGTGGAGCAGGCCGATGGTTCGCGGACGTCGTTCCGCTATTACTTCGCGCAGCGTGAAGCCGTCGAGACCGTCGTCTGGCTCCATGACGTGCGCCGCGCGCGCGACAAGTTCGACCTGCTGCGTTTCGATGCCTCGGGCGCGGTGTCAGCGGGGATGTTCCCGGAGGATTGGCCGCGCTATGTGGTCAAAATGGCCACCGGCGCAGGTAAAACGAAAGTCATCTCCCTCCTTATCGCGTGGAGCTTCTTTCACAAGCTCTACGAGCCTGAGTCGGC
>CAKKQX010000354.1 GCA_919902235.1 Burkholderiales bacterium | reverse complement strand
TGGTCACGGCCGGCAAGCTGCCGTAGTGTCCGCGAGAACAAGCCGCTCGCCCCGCGCAGCGAAAAATTAAATAAGTATTTGTTTTTTAAAGATATTTAATTCCGTGCGGTGCGGTTTGATCGTGCCAGCCCCGCAAATTCCGCATGACCGCCTTAACCCTTCCGCGACCCGTCCTCTCGCGCCAGCACGAAACACACCCTGCCCGGCTCGTTGAATTCCAGCGAAATGCGATAACCATGCCGGCCGGCCTGTTTTGCCGCATGGTAAAGCCCGACGCCGAGGCCGGTTTGCGACGGCACCGGCGCCTCGAACAACCGGGCCGCAACCGTTTTGCCGACGGCTGCGCCGTCGTCGCACACGGCGAGCGTGCCGCCGCGCGCCGGCGAAAAAGTCACGCGCACCTGCGGCGCCTTGCCGTCAGCCGGCTTGTTGAGCGCATTCTCGACCAGGTTGTCGGTCACGCTGTCGAAGAGCTCGGCCGGCAGTTTAATGCCCTCTGCGGGTCCATCGGCGTGGAACCCGATGTCGCGACCGTTGTAGCGCTGGATCAAGCCTTCCCACCAGATCGCCGCATCAACTTGAGTCTGATCGGCCTCCTGCGGCGCCTTGAGTTTTTCGAGCGTGGCATTGAGGCGCTGGGTGATCTGCGGCAGCTGGCGCTGCATCAGCGACTGCAGCGCCGCGGCCTGGTCCGCGCCGCTGGTCTCCGCCGCCGCGCACAGGGAGCGCAGCGACTGCAACAGGTTCTTTACGTCGTGAGTGAGCCGCGCGCCCGTTTCGTAGATCGCCTGGGTGTAAGCGTTTTGGCGCTGCACCTGTTCGCGGCGCTTTGCGTCGTAGAAGTGTCCCACCATCTGCGTCAGCAGTTTCAGGTGCAGCAGCACCGCCGGGGAAAGCGACCAGCGCGTGTATATTTTCAGCCGCAGATCCTGAAACGACAATTCAGCCGAATAATCGGAGCGTGTGCCGTATTCCCCCTGCCCGAGCTGCGCTTCCCAGTCGATGCCGGTGACCCACGGCAGCTCCAGCATGTGCTGCAGGGACAGCGCCAGAAAATGCTGCGGCTGTGATTCCTGCTCGGCCAGTTCCGCCAGGTGCTGTATCCAGCGCTCGAACGGCAGTCCCAGGCTCATCAGATACCGTGACAGAATATGGCCGATGCCGACAAAACCGCTATGCGGATTCCACAACCAGGACAGCGTCACCAGCAGCAGCGCGATCATGAACAGCGTTTGCGCCAGCGCCACCGGGTAGTTGCCGTGGCTCACCTCTTTCACCACGAAACTGCCCAGCACCAGCGCCACCACCAGCAAAAACAGCAGAACGCTGTAGAACAGGTCGACCGCAACCGGCGTTGCCTGGATTCGCCTGGTTTCGACGCGTATCAGAAGGATGGCGAGCGGGATGGCTGGCAAAACATAACGTACCGTCATGACCAGCGCCGTTTCAATGCTTTTGTTGATGAAGAGCTGCGGCACCACCCACATCAGCAGCAGCGACAGCAGATACAGCGCGGCGAGCATCGAGGCCAGGCGCTGGCGCCGGTCGGTATAACCCGGCACGCTGCCGCCGATCAGGCCGACCAGCACGGCCAGCCATACCGCCATCAGCCACCAGTTGTTCCACGCAGCAAGGAAAATCCCGACGATGACCACCAGCAAGGCATAACGCGGCTCGATATTGAGCTCGCCCCGCCATACCGGCTGCCACATGAGAAACAGCCCGATATGCACCAGTAGGAACGCGCGCGCCCACCAATCGTCGATACCCCAGGCCAGCGCGGCGTGCAGCGCGAGCAGCATCAGCCCCATCCACCACTGTGGACGCGTTGAGACAAAGTGCTGGTGGATCCCGGCTGCAGTGATATTCATCTGTTCCCCGCGCCGCCGTCCCGCCGCCGGCGCCCGCTGTTTCG
>CAKKQX010000353.1 GCA_919902235.1 Burkholderiales bacterium | reverse complement strand
GCGGACTGCGGTGTGTGGATGGGGTTTTCCTGCTCCCGGGTTTCCGCAGCATCAGCCGGGCCGCTATCCGTATAGTGACCTTTAAATCCCGGCGGCGTTCCCGGTGTCTGGCTCAGGTAAACCTGCATGCGCAATTGTTTGTTGACTTGCGCCACGGCATCGTCAATGCGGAAGGCCTCATAAGCGGTGCAGGCGGCGAGCACTGCGATCCCCGCCAGGCTGAGCAGCGGATGGCCGGCCAGATAGGCGCCTGCGCACAGCAGGGTAGCGCTGCGGTAGAGCCACGCGCCGCGCCTGTCGTGCAGGTAATCCCGGTGCAGGCCCAGCGGAAACAGTACCAGCAGGGCAAAGGCGGTATGGCGTTTTCTGAGCAGCGCGGCGAGCCGCAGGTTGGCGCTTTGCAGGCCGCCGCCCTCAAGGTTGAGTTTTTTCCACGCTTCGCTCATGCGCGCTGCCATTTACCATTGCCTGACGAAATGTGGTTGAATACTAACTCAAATTTGTGAGGAGGGAGGAGGGAGCCGGGGGGTGTAAGACGCGAGATGACAAGCCGTGCTGTGGCTTCTCTCCTCACCACTTACCCCTCACGCCTCTCACCGTTTCAAGAATGGCCGACAGACGTTTACAGGTTTTCTACATGGTGGCGAAGCAATTGAGCTTCACCAAGGCTGCCGAGCAGTTGTTCATGACGCAGCCGGCGGTGACTTTCCAGGTAAAACAGCTCGAGGAGCATTTCAATGTGCGCCTGTTCGAGAGAAGCCACGGCAAAATCGCATTGACGCCGGCCGGCCGTCTGGTCATGGATTACGCCGAACGCATACTCGGGTTGTCGGAAGAGATGGAGACGCGGGTGGGCGAACTCACCGGAGCGATAAGCGGGCCGCTGCTGCTCGGCGCCAGCACCACCATCGCCGAGTTCATGCTGCCGCAGGTGCTGGGAGAATTCAAGGCGCGCCATCCCCAGGTGCAGGCGCACATGACGGTCGCCAATTCCGAAACCATAGAGAACCGCGTTGCCGATTACTCGCTCGACGTCGGTCTGATCGAATCGCCCTCGCATCTGCCCAGTCTGCACAACGAAATCTGCTGCGATGACGAACTGGTGATGATCTGCGCGCCCGGCCACAAGCTGGCGCAGCTGGCGGCAGTGACACCGCCGCAGATTCTCGCCGAGCCCTATGTGAGCCGCGAAACCGGTTCGGGCACGCGCGAATTCGCCGACAATTATTTTCGCCAGTGCAAGTTTTCGCCTGACGATCTGCGCATCGTGATGGAGCTCGGCAGCCCGGAAGCGATCAAGGGCGTGGTCGAAACCGGTATCGGGGTGTCGATCGTGTCGCGTGCCACCATCGCCAAGGAAGTCAAGCTCAAGACCCTGGTCGCGGTGCCGCTCAAGCCGCGTCTGATCCGTACGCTGTCGCTGGTTTATCCCAAGGAAAAATTCCAGTCCAAACTGCTTGCCACGTTCGTCGAATTTGCGATGGGCCGCATGAAGCAGATGGCCGATGCGGCATGAAACAATTTCTGGTGGTGCAGCACACCTACTCTGAGTTCCTCGGCGGCATAGAGAAGCAATTCGAGAATCGCGGCATCGGCTTCAATTATTTCAGGCCTTTTACCGGGCAAGCGCTGCCGGCGAGCGCGCTGCAGTACGATGCGCTGTGGTTGCTGGGCGGCGCTTACCCCTTGACCGACCACCAGCAATACCCGTGGCTGGGCGACGAGCTGAAATTGATTGCTGCGTTTCGGCGCGCGGGGCGGCCGATGGTGGGTTTCGGTGCCGGTGGGTTGCTGGTTGCGCAGGCGGCCGGCGGCAGTGCCCACGCCGAGCCCGCGCAGCGGGCCTATTGGACGACGGCGCGCAAAACCCCCGCTGGGCGTGATGATCCCGTTGCCACTGCAGCCGACGGCAAAAAGGTGCTGGTGTTGGTGAACGGTCGTGTCGATTTGCCCCCGGACCTCGAACCGATCCTGACGGATGAAGCCGGGGAATGGATCGCGGTGCGCAGCGGCGAATTGGCATACGGCATGTTGTTCCGACCGGAACTCAAGCCCGGCATGCTGGAAGACATGATCATGGAAGAAGACAGGCCGCTGCCCGACAATATTGGCGAACTGCTCGAAGAGTCGCGTGCGCAATGGAGCGAGTCGCAGCACACTGCCGATCATGTCGTGGCGGCTCTGGTATCGGCGCTCGATCTGATGCGCGAGCGGCGCAAGATGCCGGTGTTTACGTTGAATCCCGTCAGGGATGGGGAGTGAGGTGTGAGGTGTGAGGTGTGAGGTGTGGGGCGTGAGGAGTAAGGTGTGAACAGTGACGAGGAGGATCTGCTCGGACACTACCGGCGGCTGATTGCGGAACAGCGGCGTATGTTGCTGGAGTTCGCCGTTTTCCTCGCTGAGCGCAATGCCGGCACCGAGGTGCGGGAGGCGTCGGCTCAACCGCCGCTGCCCATAGCGCGTCCCGCCACCGAGACGGTGGTGATGGCGATCAAACGCCTGACGCAGACTTATCCCATGCTCGACCGCCGCCAGTTGTTCAGCGACACCTCGCGCCACGTGGCTCAGCACGCGCTCGAAGGCCGCCCCGCAGCGGAAGTGATCGACGAACTGGAAGCGGTGTTTGCCCGCCATTACGAGACAATGCGGAATGAGGAATGATGAATGATGAATGGAAAACCTTTTGTCCGGTATCGTCATTTCGGCAAGACCTTCATTCTGCACTTATCATCCCTCGTTCATCATTGATTTGCCATGCCCCGCCCCATTTCCGCCACTATCGATCTCGGCGCGCTCGGCAGCAATCTGGATCTTGCGCGCCGGCATGCGCCGCATGCGCGGGTGCTGGTGGTGATCAAGGCCAATGCCTACGGTCACGGCCTGCTGCGCGCCGCGCGCGCGCTGCGTTCTGCTGACGGGTTTGCGTTGCTGGAACTTGACGCCGCGGTAAGTTTGCGCGAGGCGGGTTATCAGCAGCGCATTGTGCTGCTCGAAGGATTTTTCGATGCGCGCGATCTGCCGGTGCTGGTTGAGCACGGCCTGACAAGCGTGGTGCACAGCCGGGAACAGATAGAAGCGCTGAAAAAACTGCCTGCCGGCAGCGGGCTGGACGTTTTTCTCAAGCTCAACACCGGCATGAACCGTCTCGGTTTCGCGCCTGAGGAATTTGCCGCAGCGCTGACCGCGCTCAGGGATAATGCCGCGGTGGGCCAGATCACGCTGATGACACATTTTGCGAATGCCGATGACGCGCGCGGCGTGACCTGGCAGATGGAAGTCTTCGAGCGCGTGGCGCGCAACGCCGGTTTGCAGCGCAGCCTCGCCAATTCGGCGGCAATCCTGCGTTATTCCGCGACGCATGGCGACTGGGTGCGCCCCGGCATCCTGCTCTATGGCTGCCCGCCGTTTGCCGACAACACGGCAACCGAACTCGGGCTCAAGCCCGTGATGACGCTGGCCAGCGAGATCATCGCCATCCAGCAGCTGAAGCGCGGTGATACGGTGGGCTATGGCGGAATATTCACCGCCGAGCGTGACATGCGCATCGGCGTCGTCGCCTGCGGTTATGCCGACGGTTATCCGCGCCATGCACCGAACGCAACACCGGTCGCGGTTGATGGCCAGCTTACCGGCACGGTCGGCCGCGCCTCCATGGACATGCTGTGCGTGGATCTGAGCGCTGTTCCGCAGGCGCACACCGGATCGCGCGTCGTGCTGTGGGGGGAAGGCAATCCGGTGGAAAACGTGGCGCGCGCGGCGGGCACGGTGGGATACGAATTACTGTGCGCGCTGGCGCCGCGCGTGCCGGTGATAGAGCGCGAATGATGGAGGGGTTTCCCGGCACCGCAGGCAGGGCCGACTGCCGGCGGCGAGGTGAACTGCTTAAAGCCGCCCATGCTGGGTGTATCATCTCCCAGACTTGCACAATTCATCATGGATGACACACCATGCGGGAACTGAAAACGGTTGCTCCGCCTGCCGCCGGGGGCGTACCACCCCCGGCTGTGTTGCCGGCGTTCGGCCGCAAGCGCTATAACGGCTATGTGGTTGCGATCATGCTGGTTGCTGCCGCATTTGTCCTGCGGTTCTGGCTGTATGGCGGACTTAACAACCGTTTGCCGTTTGCTTTTTTCCTGCCGGCGGCGATGATAGCGGCATGGTATGGCGGGTTGGGGCCGGGAATGCTGGCTGCCGGGGCCGGATTGCTGTTGGGCGATTATTTTTTCCTGCCGCCGCATCAATCTCTGGTGCCGTTGGGCGAGGCCGAACGAACGTCGATCAGCATCTACGCGGTCACTTCGACGCTGACCGTGTTTTTAATCGGAAATTTGCAGAACCGCGTGCGTAATCTTGAATGCGAGTTGGCTAAAAGAGCGGCTGCTCCGCCCTCTTCGTCGGATTCCAATCGCGACGCGGCACAATAATACTTGCATACTTGCCGGACGGCGGCAAAGCAACGCCAGATCAAACCGGCTTACGCATGGCAAAACCCAAGTCTGTCTATTCGTGTACCGAGTGCGGTGGCCAGGCCCTCAAATGGCAGGGCCAGTGCCCGCATTGCCAGCAATGGAACACGCTGGTCGAGACCGTGGCCGAGGCCGCGCCCGCCGGCAACCGTTTCGGGCTGATCGCCGAAACCGGCAGGCTGCAGCGCCTGTCGGAAGTCGAGGCGCGCGAGGAGTCGCGTGTGCCCACCGGCATTGCCGAATTCGATCGCGTATTGGGCGGCGGTCTGGTTGCCGGCGCGGTGGTACTGATCGGCGGCGACCCCGGCATCGGCAAATCGACCCTGCTGCTGCAGTCGCTGGCACAGATTGGCGCAAGCCGCAAAGTGCTATACGTCAGCGGCGAGGAATCGCCGCAGCAGATCGCGCTGCGCGCGCGCCGCCTTGGTGTCGATACGCGGCACGTGCACGTGTTGCCCGAGATCAACCTCGAAAAAATCCAGGCTGCGATACAGGCGGAAAAGCCGGAAATCGCCATCATCGATTCGATCCAGACGTTATATTCCGGCGCGCTGCAGTCGGCGCCGGGTTCGGTGGCGCAGGTGCGCGAGTGTGCGGCGCAACTGACGCGGCTCGCCAAGGCGGGCGGCACCACCATCGTATTCGTCGGCCATGTCACCAAGGAAGGCGCGCTTGCCGGTCCGCGCGTGCTCGAACACATGGTCGATACCGTGCTTTATTTCGAGGGCGACACGCATTCAAGCTTCCGGCTGATACGCGCCTTCAAGAACCGCTACGGCGCAGTCAACGAACTGGGCGTGTTCGCGATGACCGACAAGGGGCTGAAGGGCGTGTCGAATCCGTCGGCGCTGTTTCTATCACAACACGGCGGCGAGGTCGCGGGCTCGTGCGTGATGGTGACGCAGGAGGGCACGCGCCCCATGCTGGTGGAAGTCCAGGCGCTGGTCGATGAGGCGCATGCGCCCAATCCGCGGCGCCTGTCGGTCGGGCTCGAACAGAACCGGCTCGCGCTGCTGCTGGCGGTGCTGCACCGTCACGCCGGCATTGCGTGCTTTGACCAGGACGTGTTCGTCAACGCCGTGGGCGGGGTGCGCATCACCGAGCCGGCGGCGGACTTGGCGGTGCTGATGGCCATCGTGTCCTCGCTCAGAAACAAACCCCTGCCGGGAAAACTGGTGGTGTTCGGCGAAGTCGGGCTGGCCGGCGAGGTGCGTCCGGTGCAGCGCGGCCAGGAACGCCTGAAGGAAGCGGCCAAACTCGGCTTCACCCAGGCGCTGATTCCCAGGGCCAACAAACCCCGGCAGGCGATTGCCGGTATGGAAATCGTAGCGGTCGAGCGCGTCGAGCAGGCATTCGGGCAGTTTCGCTGAACGGCAAAGCAGGGGGTTTACTCGGTGCTGTGCCTGATGCCGCATGCGATCCGGCCGTCGGTTCAGCGCTGCCTGTATTCGATCACGATCTGATCATTGTCCCTTAGCACCAGGTTCTCGAAGTCCTGGTTCGGCACACCATTGACGGTCAGGATGACCATACGGGTTTCGTTCGTTTTGTAGTCGAAGATCTGGTTTTTTGTGAACGTCTTGCCCCAGATCCTGAAAAACTCTCCCAGGGTAAAGTCGCGGGCGGCAGTCCACTCGACATGCAGCTGGCTCGATGCATCATGGGTGTGGATCGGGCGCATGCAGTCCGCAGTGATGCCTATGTTGGCAGGGATGCCGAGATGGCCGCCATTGATCAGGATGCTCAGTTGCGGGTGTATGTGCATTCCCAACCGGCCATGGGTTACGCATTCGCTGGTTACGTCCAAGCCCGTTTGAAATTGCGGCGCGAGCCTGGCGTAACCGAATATTCCAGCGCCGATTGCCAGCGCAATCAATGACCACTTCAAAACGTTGCTTCCCGTTGCGCGGAAAACTTGCGGTTTTACTTCCTGGCGTATTGGCCGGTGACGTTCCTTTGTTTTCCGAGCAGCCTTTTTTGTGCCCATAATTTTTCCGTCAAACCAGAAAAGACAAATCGGATCTGTGCTTGGTTCCCGGTGCCCGTTCAATGCTGCACCCTGGCCCAAGCCGGCAGCGGGGTGCCTTTGTAGGTGGTTGTCATCACCGCAAGCCGCGCATCATGGCGTCAGGCTCAGCTGCGCTGTGTTGCGCGGCCGATAGCCGCCGCCGCGTTTGATTCTACGCCATGCCGGGCGGCCGGAGCGGGCGCACTGATTTAGAGCGTTGCCGCGAATAAAACCGGGCGTTATTTATATGCTGATGTGCTTGAAATTGTCGTGCTGTAGGGGCAGAATGAACGTCCATCACCAATATAATCGATTGTTGAGACGTATCATCATTGAAGATGCCGCACACTCTCTTCCGATGGTTGATTTTGTCCGCTTGGCTGCCGTTGATGGCCGGGGCGCAGGCGCAGGGTTTCAAATTTTCCAACGAGGACGAAACGGCCAAGGCGGACAGAGCGGCGGAGGCCCAACGTCAGGCGAAGGTGCAGTCGCAGCTTGCAACGCCATGCCGGGACAAGATCAAGAACCAGAAAATCATGGTGCTGATCGGTGAAGACAGGAACGGGGTCATTTTCGCCAGCCAGGCTTCCTACAGTTCGCACGTCGGTGCGATCAACGACCGCCTGCAGTCGTTGGGTTTGAAAACCTATACCCAGGAACAAATCCGCAAGCAGGTCGCGCAGGCAGAGATCGATGCCTACTTCAAGAACGATCCGGATGCGGCAATCAGCGCTTCGAAACGTCTTGCTGCGCAGTACATCCTGCGCGGAGTGATAGCGACGCAGGCCGGCCGCAACGCCATTATCAACGTCAATCAGGTGAGCATCAGCATGAATTTTACCTTGACCGGGGCGAACGGCAGGATGATTTCCCAGTCAAGCGCCAGAAACGAAAGCTATGCCGGCCGCGATACGTCGGGCATGGCGCTCACGTTGATCAATGAACGGGCCGACGAAGTGGTCGCCCAGTTGTACACCGATTACTGCGGCAAGGCCGGCGTGCGCTAGCCGGCAGCGGCGTGCAGGTGAGCAGGGCTGACATGAGGGGAAAAAACATGAAAATTGCACAAGCCGTTGCGTTTAGAGGTGCCGCCTTGGCGGTAGTATTCGCGTTTGTGACAGTCAGCGGCGAGATTGCCGCGCAGCCGACCTTCGGCAATCCGTCGCCGACGGCAGGCACCGAGACCTCGCAGAAAGCCAATGCTGCGGCCGATGCCGCAGCCTATAAAGAGGTCGAGTATGCCAACAAGGCCACGAAAGGCCCGGCGCTGGTGGTCATTCCCGGTGAAATAAAAAGCAGCAACGCCAGCTTTACCCAGAGATTTTTGCCCAACAACATCGCCGATTTCGGCGAGCTGGAGCTGTCACAGGCGAACTTCACGGTGCTGGAGCGCAGCAATCTCGGCAACCTGCTGCAGGAGATCTCGCTCGCCTACAACCTTGGCGATCCCGACAAGGCGCGCAAGGTCATGCAGGTCGGCAAGCTCAGAACGACCAAGTGGATCGTCAAGTTCGACATTCTCAAGGCCGAGCAGATCGCCGAAAATAAAGAAGGTTTCGACGGCCGGGCGATTGGCGGCATACTCGGCATGTTCGGCGGACTTGGCGGGGCGGCTGCGGGCCAGGCTACAAGCTCGGTGCAGACCCGGGACTCGACCGGGGTGTGGCTGATCGGCATGCGCTACAAGATCATGGACGCCAACACCACCGAGCAGGTCGCGCAGGGTTATAAGGAACTAAAAATGGAAGTGGGCGCGAAGCAGACCAGCGTCCTGGGCGTGTCGCAGGGCGCCAAAGGCGGAGTCGGACTGGACACCATGGTGCAGCGCCTGGTGCAGACCGCCGTTTATGAAATTGATTCCAAATACAAGTAATGCCGCACTGTCGGCACTACTGCGCGCTCGGTAGCGATCGGCGCGCAGTTGTTGCGAACGGTCCCGGTTGCGCACTCAGGAAAACGAAATGTCCGGACTGACCAAACTCGGGAAGTACGAAATCCGGCGCGAACTCGGCAAAGGCGCGATGGGGATCGTTTATGAGGGCTTCGATCCCGTGATCGAACGCACCGTGGCGATCAAGACCATACGCCCGGAGCAACTGGAACAGGCGCAGACGGCGGAAATCCTCGCGCGTTTCAAGCGCGAAGCCCAGGCCGCAGGCCGGCTCAACCATCCGAACATCGTCGCCATTTACGATTATGGCGAAGTCGCTGTCGAAGACGAAGGATCGCAAGTCGCGTTCATTGCCATGGAGTTCATCAAGGGCAAGGAACTCAAGGACTATTTTGACGCCAACCAGCGGTTCGTCCCGAAAGAGATAGAGCGCATCATGGGCGAACTGCTCGCCGCGCTCAACCATGCGCATACACATGGCGTAGTCCACCGCGACATGAAGCCGGCCAATATCATTCTGCTTGCCGACGGCCAGGTCAAGGTCGCGGATTTCGGAATCGCGCGCATCGAGACTTCGGAGCTGACCCAGGCCGGCACCGTCCTGGGCACGCCCTCGTACATGTCGCCGGAACAGTTCCTGGGCCAGCCGGTGGATGGCCGCAGCGACTTGTTCTCCTGCGGCGTGATCCTGTATCAGTTCCTGACCGGGGAAAAACCGTTCACGGGCACCACGACCACCATCATGCACAAGGTGCTGAAGGAAGAACCGCTGCCGCCGTCGATGCTGAACGTGACGCTGCCGCCGGCGTGGGACGCCGTGGTGAAAAAAGTGATGGCCAAGAGCCCGGCGGGACGCTATCAGAGCGCTGCGGAATTCGCCGCTGCCGTCAGGGCGGCGGTCGCCAATCAGGGCGCCGATCAGACCATCGTCAACCTGAGCGCGGGTGCTGCCGATGCGACACTGGTCAACAGCAGCGCGCCTGCCGCGGCCGCACCGGCGAATACGCGCGCAGGCGCCTCGCCGGTTCCGTCGAAGCCCCGTTCCAAGGTGCTCGTGCTGGGCGGATTCGCCGCAGCGGTAGTGGTTGTGGCAGTCGGGGGCTATCTTGTCATGAGCGGCAAGGAACGCGGCACGACCGAGTCCGTTACGCAGAACGCCACTGCAGCAACGCCGGCGTCCGTGGCGACAGCAGGCAGACCGGGCGCCGCGTCCGATCCCGCGCCGGAGCCTGGCACCATGATCATCAGTGCGCTCGGCCTGGTCGATCCCAAAGACCCGAAATTCAACGGCGACCCGGCGGCGGCACAGGCCGAAGCGCGCGCCGACGCCAAGCGCCAGCTGGTCGAAAAAGCGCTGGCCCTTTTCGTCGACAAGAAATCGCTCGACAAGAATTACACGCTGATCGAGCAGAAAATCCTGCCGCGATCGGGCTCATTCATCAAGACGGTAATCCAGGAAGGCGCAGCGGAGGCGGGCAAGGATGGCCTGATCGAAGCCGAGACGCGCGCGGTGGTCAAGGTGCGCGATGTGCAGAAGTCGCTCAACCAGATGTCCAAGGAAGAGCGCATCGACTTTATCCGCAACAACGGCGATCCAAAAATCTCGATTCTGATGGCAATTCGCAATGCCGATACCACGCAGGCCCTGCCTCCAGGGCGGTCGCAGCTCGCCGAGAATGTGGTCAAGGAGCGCATCAAGTCTTTCGGCTTCCGGGTGTGGACCGCCGATGGCGAAGCGAAAACCGGCCCGGACGCCAAAACGGCCGACTTTCAGATTCAGGGTGAGGTCAAGGTCAAACAGCTTTCTGCCAGGCTTGCGGCATCCGGCCTTACCATCACCAAGACCGTCCTGACCTCGTGGACCGTCAAGGCGATCGACACTGCAAGCGGTGAGGAAATCTATCTTAATACCATCAATCCCAAGGCGCAGAGCTGGGCCACCGAGGACCAGGCGCTTGCAGAAATCGGCAATCTGGTTGGTGACGAGTTTTCCAAGAATTTTTTCCTGCAGCACTTTAATTTCAGCGCGCAGAAGGTCAACCTCAACATCGCCGGATTGCCGGACGCCAAGGGTGCGCGGCTGCTATTGCGCGAGCTGCGCGGCATCCGGCAGGTGCTGGATGCGCAGCTCATCGCCGACTCGGGCAAGTTCCGGTTGCAACTGGCCGAAGGCAGCGCCACCGACATTATTCAGGATGCCGTGCTCAAGCCGCTGAATACCAAACTCGGGCAGAACTGCTTTGTGCTGGCCGGCGCAAGCGACGCCGATGTCAACGTGAGCTTTTCCGGTAGTTGTGCGGAAGCAGCGGTCCGGGTCAAGCTGGAAACCGCGCCTCCGGCGGGGTTGTTGAGCGCACCGGAATCGCGCGGCAGGGCCTTGCTCAGGCCTGGCACGGCGAAAACCCTGATGTGACTGAACACAGTCCCGTTCGCCACCCTGCTGCGTGCTGGGTGAGCCGGGCGCGTACGTGCAGCGTACTCAGATACGCAGAGTAAAATCCACCGTTTCTTCACTCGACTGGCCGATGCTGTGGCCGAAAGTAATCCGTCCCTGGCCGCGCAGCATCGTCTCCTCGCGCCGCAGCGAGATCTCGGGTTCTCCGGCGATAGTGACGAAAGTGCCGTTGGTGCTCTGATCGATCAGAAAGAATTTATCGCGCCGGCGCTCAATGCGGGCGTGCACGCGCGAGGCCATACGGTCGGAAAGGACGATTTGACAGCTTGCGTCGCGGCCAAGCAGGAGCACCGAATTGGCTTGCTCAAGTATCAGTTCCCTGCCGCCGTGGGTAAGCGCAAGACTGATTTTCGCCGCCGGCGCCCTGATAGACGGCGTGGCCATCGTAAGATCTCCACTGTCCTGCCAGATGACTTCGCAGACCTCGATATCATCGCCTTTGCCTTTGACCGATAATGCAGCGATTTGCCGGGTCGAGTCCCGCAATGCCTGCGACAACTGTCCGACCGTGGCCTGGGTAGTGATGATCTGCATGCCCTTGGCGAGTCCTGCCATGCGCGCCGCCATGTTGACGGTGTCACCGAAAACATCGTTGTTTTCCTCGATGACCGGACCGGCGTGGAAGCCGATGCGGATCGCGCGCTTGACCCCGGAAACCGCCGGCAGGGCTGCAATCCGGGTCTGCATGTCGGTGGCGGCAAGATGGCCGCTGTCGGCGTCCGGCAGGACGACCATGAGCTCGTCGCCGATGGTCTTGACTACGCGGCCGGAATAGCGCGCTATGATGCCGCGCATAAGGTCGAGGCACTCGTCGATCAGCACCTTGGCCTGGGTATCACCCAGCGTATCGTACAACTTGGTGCTGCCCGCGATATCGGCGAACAGTACGGCCATTTCAGTTTGCGGCATTTGCCTGCGGGCCTTTCCTTGAATATCGTAACCGGATGGCGTTGCACCGGTTCTTGCTTTTTACCGTGTCCCGGCAGGGCGCAGCGCTTGCCGCAACAATCCGGTCCTGGCGACAGGCAGCCCGCGCGGGGAAGGCATCGCGCGATTATAATCGACGCGGGCTAGCGCATGCCGCCCATCATGCCGACGGCCCCCATGCCGAGGATGCTGGCATTGATCATGCCGATGACAAGGCCGATGATGATGGCGGCCAGCACCACGACCACGGTATAACCGACCGCCTTCGCTGCGGGCACTTTCATCAGCAGTGGCACGCCGAGGTAGAACAGGTACAGCGAATACAGGCTTCCCAGCAGGGAGAGCAGCCACCCGAGCAAGGGGATGATGGCAAAAATGCCGGCGACCCACGCGGCCGTCATTGCGTAGGCAGTGAGCTTGAGTGCCTGGTTCAGATTTTTCTGACCGTCGAAGCCGGGTGCGAGCAAATCGGCGATGAAGGCCACCACGAACACCATCACCAGACTCAGCACGTATTGCATGATGGCGGCGCCCAGAACGAAACCCAGTCCGATGCGCCCGCCGAAGTAACTTGCAATGAAAGCCGTGCCGACGAGGCCCGCCACCGCGGGAATAAGCGCCAGAATCATGATGTAGCTGGTATAAAGAGATTGCGGGTTGGTCTGCTCCGGTTCGATGACCTGCCATTCGGATTGCGGCTGCAGCAGGATGTTCTTCACGCGGTCTACGAGATTCATGGTTTGTTCTCCCCGGTTTGATGAAGATGACGCGGACTGCCGTTCCCCTCTGCGGCAGCCTGTCGCCCGGCCCAATCCTGCCGCCGGCCTTGATTCTACGCCATGGCAGGTCCGGCGTCGCATCGCGGCGCGCGGATGCCGTTGGCCGCAACTGCCCATCCGGAAAAATCGTCCCAAGAAACATCCAATTAGATATGTTTTTGTCATTTTTTCCGGCAACCGGGATTGGTCGGCGCACAGCGTGAATGCAATGTCGTGGCAGAGGTGTTGCGAAAACCGGAATACCTTTAAACCGGCATTACCGGCCCCGGGCGGTGCGTGTGCGGCAGCATTTGAGCTTGCAAACCGTGCTTTTTTGCGTCCTGGCCATGCGATATATCCCCATCGGATGAAATTTGTAATATATTGTTTTTATTGCGTTTGTGTTTGCGTAACGTTTTCTTCGTCCTGCGCCGCAAAAAATCATACAACAGGGTTAACGCCGGTTACGCGAGATTTGCATGAGCAGCGACTACATTCTCGAAACGCGCGGCCTGACAAAAGAGTTCAAGGGCTTCGTCGCGGTAAGCGGGGTTGACCTCAGGGTGCGGCGTGGCAGCATACATGCGCTGATCGGTCCCAACGGCGCCGGCAAGACCACCTGCTTCAATCTGCTGACGCATTTCCTCGAGCCGACACGCGGCCGCATTTTCTTCAGGGATCGCGACATCACCGGTTCCAACCCGTCGGCGATCGCCCGCATGGGACTTGCGCGCTCATTTCAGATTTCCGCGGTATTTCCGCATCTCAGCGTGCTCGAAAACGTCAGGATCGCGCTGCAGAGGAAGCGCGGCGCCTCGTTCGACTTCTGGCGCTCGGAACGCGTGCTGGAGAGTCTCAACGCGCGTGCGCGCGAACTGATCGCGGCGGTCGGGCTGGCCGAGTTCGAGCGCGCGGTGGCGGTGGAATTGCCCTATGGCCGCAAGCGCGCGCTCGAGATCGCCACCACGCTGGCGCTGGATCCGGAAATGATGCTGCTCGATGAACCCACTGCCGGCATGACGCACGAGGACGTGCAGCGCATTTCAGCGTTGATCCGCAGCGCGGCCGAAAACCGCACGGTGCTGATGGTCGAGCACAACCTGTCGGTCGTTGCCAATCTTTCGCATTGCATCACGGTCCTGCAGCGCGGCGAGATTCTGGCCGAGGGCGACTACGAAACCATCTCGCGCAATCCGGAAGTGGTTGCAGCCTACCTGGGGAGCGGTGATGACTGAGCCGGCGCCGGTCCTGCTGCGGGTGAGCGGGCTCAACGCCTGGTACGGCGAGTCGCACATCCTGCACGGTGTCGATTTCGAGGTGCGCGGGGGCGAAGTCGTGACGCTACTGGGCAGAAACGGCGCGGGGAAAACCACGACGCTGAAATCCATCATGGGCATGGTCGGGCACCGCACCGGCTCGATCGTGTTCGAGGGGGCGGAAACCATCGGACTGGCGTCGAACCGGGTGGCGCGCCTCGGCATCGCGTTGTGTCCGGAGGAACGCGGCATTTTCGCCAGCCTCAACGTGCTGGAGAATTTGCTGCTGCCGCCGCGGGTGCGCAAAGGCGGGCTGGACGTGGCGCAGGTCCATGAATTGTTTCCGAATCTGCGCGAGCGGCGCGCGAGCCAGGGCACCAGGCTCTCCGGCGGCGAGCAGCAGATGCTGGCGATCGGCCGCATCCTGCGCACCGGCGCCAGAT
>CAKKQX010000352.1 GCA_919902235.1 Burkholderiales bacterium | reverse complement strand
CGCATTGGAAGCACAAAACAACAGATTGCAAGTGCGCGCAGGGAAAAGCCGGTTCAATCTGCAAACACTACCCGCAAACGATTTTCCCGTGCTGGCGGATCCAGGGGCGGCACAGGCGAAAATCAGCCTGTCGCAGCAACAGCTGCGTGACCTGTTATTGCTCGTTCAGTATGCAATGGCCCAGCAGGATATCCGTTACTACCTCAACGGTTTGCTGTTGGTGCTCGAGGGAAAGCAGGTAAAAGTCGTAGCAACGGACGGACACCGCCTCAGCTACGCGTCGGGACAGCAACAACAAGAACAGGAGAAACGAGAGGTAATCATACCGAGAAAAGCGGTGCAAGAACTCGCGAAGCTTCTGGCGGACAGCGAAGATCCGGTGGAAGTGGAACTCTACGCTAATCAGGTCATTTTCCGGTTTGCAAATATCGAACTGATTACCAAAGTCATAGATGGCAAGTTTCCTGATTACACAAAAGTGATCCCGACGAATTACCAGAAACAAATATCTCTGGAACGCGCCCGCTTGTTGCAGTCTTTGCAGAGAGCGGCAATTCTGTCGAATGAAAAATTTCGCGGCGTACGCTGGGTGCTGACGGCAGGAAGCTTGCGTATTTCATGTACAAACAATGAGCAGGAAGAAGCACAGGAAGAACTGGAAATAAGCTATACAGGAGAACCGCTGGACGTTGGCTTCAACATTACGTATCTCCTGGATGTCCTGAACAATGTGCAGGACGAGATGGTCGAGTGTGCTTTCGGCGACGCCAACAGCAGCATGTTGATCACACTTCCGAAAAACAGCGAGTTTCGCTACGTCGTGATGCCGATGCGCATCTAAAAATGACAGGGATAAACGGCACTAAATGACAGACAAAGAAAAAGACCAAAAGAGCCCGGACGATTACGACGCCAGCAGCATTAAAGTCCTGAAAGGACTGGAGGCGGTGCGCAAGCGTCCTGGTATGTATATCGGCGATACCGCTGATGGCACGGGTCTGCATCATATGGTATTCGAGGTTGTCGATAACGCCATAGACGAAGCGCTGGCGGGGTATTGCAACGAAATCACCATCACCATACATACCGATAATTCGATAAGCGTCGTCGACAACGGAAGGGGCATACCGACGGAGATTCACCCGGAAGACGAGCAAAAGAGATCCAGCGCCGAAGTCGTAATGACCGAACTTCACGCCGGCGGAAAATTCGATAACAACTCCTACAAAGTCTCCGGCGGTCTGCACGGAGTCGGCGTATCGGTGGTAAATGCATTGTCGGAGTGGCTGCGGCTGACCATCCGTCGCGAAGGCAGGCTGCATCAGATGGAGTTCCGCATGGGTGAGCCCGTTGCCCCGCTCAAGGTGACAGGGAAGACAGAGCGCCGCGGGACGGAGGTGCATTTCCTTGCCAGCACGGAAGTTTTCGGGAACATTGAATTTCACCACGACATTCTGGCTAAGCGGCTGCGTGAGCTGTCGTTCCTCAATCACGGCCTAAAGATCATGCTGGTCGATCAACGCAGCGGCAAGGAAGAAAAATTTGCGTTCGGTGGCGGGGTCAGGGGTTTCGTCGAGTATATGAGTCGCAGCAAAAACGTGCTGCACCCAAATATTTTCTATGCGTCGGGAGAGAAGGACGGCATCTCAGTGGAAGTATCGATGCAGTGGAACGACTCCTACCAGGAATCGATGCAATGTTTCACCAACAACATACCGCAGCGCGATGGCGGAACACATCTGACCGGCCTGCGCGCGGCCATGACGCGCACACTCAATCAGTATATCGAGAACAATGAGCTGGCGAAAAAAGCCAAGGTTGAAACAACCGGCGATGACATGAAAGAGGGTTTGACAGCAGTATTATCGGTCAAGGTGCCGGAACCCAAGTTTTCTTCCCAGACCAAAGAAAAACTTGTTTCTTCCGAAGTCAGGCCGGCGGTGGAGGAAATCGTGGGACAGAAGCTGATGGAATTTCTTCTCGAGAAACCAACTGATTCAAAAATAATTTGTAGCAAAATCGTGGATGCTGCACGGGCGCGCGAAGCCGCGCGAAAGGCCCGCGAGCTGACCCGGCGCAAGGGGGTTCTCGATTCCTTTGGCCTGTCCGGTAAGCTGGCAGACTGTCAGGAGCGCGATCCGGCTCAGTGCGAACTTTATATTGTCGAGGGAGATTCTGCAGGTGGTTCGGCTAAACAGGGGCGCGACCGGAAGTTCCAGGCGATACTTCCGTTGCGCGGGAAAATTCTCAACGTGGAAAAAGCGCGCTTCGACAAGCTGCTGTCCTCACAAGAAATAACAACCCTCATCAGCGTTCTCGGTACGGGTATCGGCAAGGACGAATACACGCCGGAGAAGCTTCGCTATCACCGCATCATTATCATGACGGATGCGGACGTTGATGGCTCACACATTCGCACCTTATTACTGACGTTTTTCTATCGGCAGATGCCGGAATTGATTGAACGCGGCCACATATACATTGCACAACCGCCGCTTTACAAGGTCAAGCACGGCAAGCAGGAGCGCTATCTCAAGGACGAGCATGAGCTCAAGCAGTATCTGCTCAAACAGGCGCTTTCCGAAGCCGAGCTGTATGCTTCGGCGAACGCGCAGCCGCTGACCAAGGACGCACTTGAGCAGGTGGCGAAGGAATATCTGCTCGCGGAGGCGGTAATAGAGCGCGTAAGCCGCCTCGTCGACGAAGAAGTCCTGCACGCATTGCTCAAACAACCCACGGACCTTGACCTATCAGACGAAAAAGCCGCCCGGAAGAGCGCGATGGCGCTCACCGCATTACTCGATGGTCAAAGCATTCGTGCTGAGGCACAAATAGACGATAAGAGCGAACGTTATGTCCTGATGCTCAGCAGAACCCAGCACGGCATTGTTCATCATACTGCGATAGACGCGGACTTTGCGCAAAGCGGGGACTACGCCCAGATCAAGCGCACGGCGCAGGTTCTTCACGGCCTGCTTGGCGAAGGCGCTTACGTAAAGCGTGGTGAACAACAGCATCCGGTCCGCGAGATGCGCGAGGTAATCGAATGGCTGCTCAATGAAGTGCAGCGCGGTGTTAGCGTGCAACGCTACAAGGGACTGGGAGAAATGAACCCGGAACAGCTGTGGGAAACCACCATGGATCCCAAGATTCGGCGGCTATTGCGCACCCAGATCGAGGATGCGATCAGCGCAGACGAAATTTTCACCACGTTGATGGGCGACGCCGTTGAGCCGCGGCGCAATTTCATCGAGAGCAACGCGCTGGGCGTGCGCAACCTCGACGTTTGAGCTCTGATCGCGGTGTTCTGCGGTCGCCAGGTTTATGTGCGTCGTTCAGGAAGTTTTGGTCTTGCGCGGCTTGGCGGTTGATTTTGTGACAGACTTGGTCTTGGCTGTTTTGGCGGGCGCTTTCGGTGCGCGCGGTGCAAACTCGAAACCGATTTTGCCATCAGGCTGTTTAGCCAAGAAAGCCTTGAACTTGCGGCCGTTGCGATTCGATACGAACCCGTCCAACAGATCGGTTTTGCCGCTTGAGAGCAGCTTCTGCATCTGTTCCTGCGCTATTTCTTGCCGCAAAATCACTTTACCGGAACGGAAGTCGCATTTCTTGAGCGGTGTATTTTCACAGAGGTAATTCATCCCCTGTTCGTAAACCGAGCCTCTACATTTGGGGCACGAGCCAAGCGGTTCCTGTCCCGAGAAATCAACCTGGACTGGTTCGTCACCGTTCTGATTCTGTCCGAAATCGAACTCGAGTTTAAAATTTTTATTTTCCTCGTCGCGCGCGATCCGCAGCATCGCCACAAACGGCCTGCCGATCTTGGAACGAAAGCCCTGCAGGGGCCCCAGCGTACGATCACTGAGCAAAGCCTCAACTTCGTTGATTTCGAATTGGCGACCCCCCGGTATTTTGCTTATGGAAAACGCACATTGCTCACATGCGAAGCGCTTGTAGTTCTCTTTCACCACGCTGGCGCAGTTCGGGCAGGGTGTTTTGAGCGTGGCATAATCTCCGGGAATGGTATCGCTGTCGTACTCCTTGACGAGTTGAACGATGCGGCCCGTCATTTTGGCGATCTCGCGCATGAATACCTCGCGCTTCAGCTTGCCACGCTCCATCAGCGCGAGTTTGTGTTCCCACTCTCCCGTAAGCTCGGGCTGTGTAAGTTCGTTCACGCCTAAACCATCGAGAAGCGTCATCAGTTGAAAAGCTTTCGCCGTCGGAATCAGCTCGCGACCATCACGATTGAGGTACTTTTCTGAAAGCAAACCTTCAATAATGGCAGCCCGGGTGGCGGGCGTGCCCAGTCCTTTCTGCGCCATTGCTTCGCGCAATTCGTCGTCCTCGATCAGCTTGCCCGCGCCCTCCATCGCAGTGAGCAGCGTCGCCTCGGTATAGCGTGCCGGGGGCTTGGTGGTGAGGCCAAGCGCTTCCACCTTTTCCGCGGCCGGTTGCTCGTCTTTTCGGACCGGGACCAGGGTCGCATCGCTGTCCTGGGTTTCTTTGCCATAGATCGCGAGCCAGCCGGGTTTGACCAGCACCTTGCCCTCGGTCTTGAAGTGGTGGCGCTCCACGTCGGTAAAGCGCGTGGTGACCAGGTATTCGGCTGCAGGGAAAAACACCGCCAGAAACCGTCTGGTGACAAGATCGTAGATTTTCTGCTGCACCTCGTTCAACTGCCTGGGTGGTTGCTGCGTAGGAATGATCGCGAAATGATCCGAGATCTTTGTGTTGTCGAAAATACGCTTATTCGGCCGCACCCAGCCGCCCTTGAGAATCTGCTTAGTAAACGCAGCATAGGCGCTGAGTTCCGCCACGGCCTCAAGCGTCGATTCGACGGTGCTGAGATAATCTTCCGGCAGGTGGTGCGAATCGGTGCGCGGATAGGTGAGCACCTTGTGTTTTTCGTAGAGTTCCTGCGCGATCGAGAGGGTTGTCTTGGCGGAAAAGCCAAATCGGCCATTCGCTTCGCGCTGCAGCGATGTCAGATCGAACAACAGCGGGGAAAGCTGTGAGGAAGGCTTGGATTCCTCGGTAACCCTGGCCTTCCTGCTGCGGCAGGCTGCGGCAATGGCTTCCGCCGCCGTTTTGTCCCAGAGGCGACTGTCTTTGCGCTCCAGGTCATTCTCATCGCGCCTGAATTTCGGGTCGAACCAGCGCGCTTCATAAATACCCGCAGCGGCACGAAATTCCGCCTTGACCTCCCAGTAATCGCGCGGCACGAACCGCCTGATTTTTTTCTCGCGCTCGACTACGACGGCGAGCGTCGGTGTTTGTACCCGGCCTACGGTGGTAAGAAAGAATCCGCCGTCCTTGCTGTTGAAAGCGGTCATCGCGCGGGTGCCGTTGATGCCTACGATCCAATCGGCTTCGCTGCGACTGCGTGCAGCATCAGCCAGCGGCTGCATCTCTGTGTCAGAACGAAGTTTCTCGAACCCGTCGCGAATGGATGCCGGCGTCATCGACTGCAGCCACAGGCGGCGTACCGGCAACTTGGTTTTGGTTGCTTGCGCGATATAACGGAAAATCAACTCACCTTCGCGCCCGGCGTCGCAGGCGTTAATCAACCCGTCGATGTCCTTGCGCTTGATCAATTTGGCCAGCGTCTTGAGACGGGACTCACTTTTCGTGATCGGCTGCAAATCGAACCGCGGCGGGATCACCGGTAAATTCGCCAGGTTCCATTTGCCTTTTTTGACCTCGTATTCTTCTGGTACGGCAATTTGCAACAAATGGCCAACTGCGGATGACACGACGTAGTCTTTACGCTCGTAATAGTCTTCGTGTCGCGTGAAGCCGCCCAGCACGCGCGCGATGTCGCCGGCAACGGACGGTTTCTCAGCGATGATCAGTTGTTTTCCCATGGAGCGCGTCAGACCGAGTAGTGAATATTGTGCGCGTGCTCTGACAAAGAGCGCGCAAGGCAACCAAAAGAGCGCCCGATGATAAGAACAAAAGATTGTGAAAGCAAGTAGGTTGCCTGAAAAGTGATTAAAATCACGATACTTCAGGGGCTTCCCGGGCGAATCCCGGAAAAAGAAGGCTATCGCAAGCGCTGATACAGCCCGCCTGGCAACGTGGCTACGCGCCCATCCATTTCAAGCTGCAGCAACTGCGCCGAAATGACATCGCTTTTCAGACCACTGCGCGCGCACAGGCTATCGATATCACAGGGATCAAAACCAAGGTAGTCGAGCAGCGGTTGATCCGATTGGCTGGTCTGCTGCGGCGACGCTGGAAATGCGGTTGTTCTCGCTCGCATTTTCAACTCTTCGAGGATATCCTGCGCGCTTTCAACGAGCTTTGCGCCCTGCTTAATTAGCTGGTGGCAGCCCTTAGATAGCGGAGAGTGTATGGAACCCGGTATGGCGAAGACTTCTTTGCCCTGATCGTTGGCAAGCCGGGCGGTGATCAGGGAGCCGCTTTGCTGTGCGGCTTCGACCACCAGACAGCCGTGGGCGAGTCCGCTGATGATGCGATTGCGGCGCGGAAAGTTGGTGGCAAGCGCGGGCGTGCCTAGAGGAAATTCGGAAACGATGGCGCCGCCAGCGGCGAGCTGGTGCGCAAGCTCGCGGTGGCGTGCCGGATAGACGATATCAAGCCCTGTCCCGACGACAGCGACGCTGCTGGAGCTGCCGGCGAGGGCGCCACGATGCGCCGCGGCATCGATGCCGATAGCAAGCCCGCTGACGATGGTCAAGCCGGCGTCGCTCAACGTTCTGGCGAACGCCTCGGCGCTCGCACAGCCTTGCGGCGTGGCGCTGCGGCTGCCTACAATGGCAAGCGCGTCATGGTTCAGCAGCGTATACCGGCCTTTTACATACAGCAGGGTGGGCGGGTCCGGGGTCTGCAGCAGCGCTTGAGGGTATGCCGCGTCGGCGAGCGTGACGATATGGTTGATGTCGTCTTCCAGCCAGGCGGCTACAGGCACCAGAATGTCGTCGCCAGCACCGCCGGCGTGGATGGCGCTGGCAGCACTTGCCGGAACCAGCCTGGAAAGCACCGACAGACTTGCCGCGAGAACTTGTTGCGGAGAGCCGAACGCGGCAAGCAATTTGCGAACCGCGGCATCGCCCAAGCCCGGAATCAGGCGCAACCGCAGCCAATACTCAAGATCTGTGTCGAGCGCCATGTCACGCGACCCCGCGTCGCACGGCGCCGCAGGTAGCGGGCCTAGGGGTTGGCGACGACGTCGTGCACGGCAACGGGACGCGAGGCTTGCATTACCAGGCCGTATGCAGCCCGATCAAAAGTCCGGAATACCATAACCAGTCCGTAACGCTCGTCGGGGAGCTTCGCGATGTCGCTTTCCCGAATCGGGTCCGGTTTGGTGTAAAGCGGCGCATCCCGCGGCGGGAGGGCGCTGCCATAGTAAGTGCGCGGTTCGTCGTTTCCGGTTATGCCACTGCGCCCATAAAGCGCCGCAGTGCGCTGCGCGTAGCGGCTGGAGGTCTGGCTACGATAAATTGCCAGCACATGTCCGACTTCCAGCCCGTCTTGGCTGCCCTTGGACAATGCGACGATTGAGTTGGGCCCGGTTTCCTGCAGATTACCGTAGGCGGAGATGATGCGTCCTTTTACGTTTTTCTGCGGGGCGCGCGGCACATAGGCAAACGTCGGCAGTTCTTTGGCCGGCAGCAGGCGGTCGTTCTGATAGATTTCCTGTGCCGATTTGGTGATTTCAATGGTGGTGATATCGCCGTCGTGCTTACGCACGCGGGCTTCGCCCAGGTAAATCGCCTCGTAGCCCAAGGTTTCCTTGGTTTCAGGGTCGACAAGGGCATCTCCGCGCCGGAATATCTGCCAGGTTTCCCCCTTGTTTTTGGCGATGCCCTGCGCGTAGGCGATATCACCGACGCTGACTGCCACGCGGTTTTCCTGGGTTGCTACTATGCGCGGAGCGGAATCAAGTTCATCCTGGCTCACGACCAGAGGTTTGGAAAGGAAGGGACCGATCACGGCGGGAGAAATACTGGAAACCGCTTTGGGTGCCAACGGTTCTGCCCGCGCCCTGGGCGCCAACTTTTCGGCGGGGATATTGTCCAGCCGCAATCGTGCCTCATGCCCAGAACGGTCAAGCACCAGCATGTCACCGGGGTAAATACGGTGGGGATTTCTGATCTGATCCTGATTCATTTTCCACAGTTCAGGCCAGCGCCACGGCTCCTTCAAGTAGCGCCCCGAGATGCCCCACAGGGTATCGCCTTCTACCACGGTGTAACGGTCAGGCGCGGTGTCTTTGAGGTCATTGCTGCTAGCGGCTAGCGCCGGGGTGAGCGGAGCCAACAGCAAAATCAGCGCTATAATTGTAATTGATCTACTCATGGAGCACCCCATATACAGGTCTCTGCGCACAACGTTAAGTTATTGGTTTAAATTCTGCATCTAGTTGATTAAATTGGCAAGCTTTTTATGGCGCTGCTCCCGATACTGCGATACCCCGACCCCCGCCTGCATAAGGTGGCTGCGAAAATCACTCAAGTAGATGATAATATTCGCAAATTAATCAAAGACATGACGGAGACCATGTACGCCGCCCCAGGTGTTGGCTTGGCGGCTACGCAAGTCAATGTTCATAAACGGCTTATTATTGTTGATATAGCGGAAACACGCGACCAACTCAAGGTATTAATTAACCCGGAGATCCTCGACGCCAGCGGCGAGGCGGATTGCGAGGAAGGTTGCCTGTCGGTGCCGGGTATTTATGAAAAAGTGCGCCGCGCCGAACGCATCAAGGTTAGTGCCCAGGATCAGGATGGCAAACTTTTCAAGCTGGATGCCGAAGGATTATTGGCGGTTTGCATTCAGCATGAAATGGACCACCTTGAGGGCAGGGTTTTCGTCGAATATTTGTCGCGCCTGAAGCAGCAGCGCATCATGGCCAGACTGAGGAAACAAGAGCGCGCAGCGATGTGAGGGCCAGCTCAGGCCCGGTGTGGTTTCACGAGAAATCCGGGACGAGCGCGCTGTCGGGTGCGGATCCGCCTTGGCAGTCCTTGGCCAGCCTGTCTTTCCCAGCAACCAGAATATCCAGCAGCCAATGAACATCGTTTTCGCGGGCACCCCCGATTTTGCCGCGACTGCGCTTGACGCGCTGTGGCACGCTGGGCACACCGTCAGGCTGGTGCTGACTCAGCCGGACCGGCCGGCGGGACGAGGACTCAGGCCCCGCTTTTCGGCGGTTAAACGCACGGCGCTGGAGCGCGGCCTTGCCATAATGCAGCCGCCGACGTTGAAAGACAGGGATCTCGTCGACACCATCTTCGCACTCCAGCCGGACGTTCTGGTCGTTGCCGCTTATGGGCTAATGGTACCGCAGGCGTTGCTCGATATCCCGCAGTTGGGCGCCATCAACATCCACGCCTCGCTATTGCCGCGCTGGCGCGGCGCCGCGCCGATCCAGCGCGCGATACTCGCGGGCGACGCGGCAACCGGGATCACCATCATGCAAATGGACGCCGGGTTGGATACCGGCGCGATTCTGCTACAGGAGACGGTTACCATAGACGCGGACGATACAGCGCAAACGTTGCACGACAAGCTCGCTTTGCTGGGCGGCCGGTTGATTGTGGAGTCACTTTCTCGGCGGCCTGTTGCACATCCTCAGGATGCCGCGGGCGCCACCTACGCTCACAAGATCGACAAGCGCGAAGCGCGTATCAACTGGACCGAAAGCGCCGCTGAGCTCGCGCGTAAAGTGCGGGCATTCAATCCGTTTCCCGGCGCCGCCTCCGCGGTTGGCGCCACCGACGTGAAAATCTGGCGTGCGCGTGTCGAGCCGGGCATTACGGACCAGCCGGGGATGGTGTGCGAAGCGGATGCTGCAGGTATAGTCGTCGCTTGCGGCCGAGGCGGGCTGCGTCTCCTCGAATTGCAGCGCGCAGGCGGCAAGCGGTTGCCGGTATCGGCATTCATTACCGGGTCCGACGTGACGCGTGGCGCGTTTTTTGGCGATTAAGCGCGATGCTTGAAGTCCAGCGCCTCGCCACGGCAGTCATCGACAGCGTGCTGTCCGGCCGCAGCCTCGATTCCGAGCTTGCTGTGCTTTGGCGTCGGCATTCCGCGCTGTCCGTCCAGCAACGTGCGGCCATTCAGGATATCTGCTTTGGCACCCTGCGGTTTCTCGGGCGTCTGGACGCGCTGCTGCAGGCGCTGCTCGACAAACCGCTGCTGGATGAAAGACTGCGTTGCCTGCTGCGGGCGGCGCTCTACCAGCTCGAGTACACCAGAGCGGCCCCGCACGCGGTAGTCGATCACGCCGTGCGCGCTTGCGAACAACTGCGCATGACGGCGGCAAAGGGGCTGGTCAATGCCGTGCTGCGCAACTTTCTGCGCCGGCGCGCGCAACTCGTCGCCTCCGCGCAGCGCATGGATGTGGGCCGGTTTTCCCACCCGCAATGGTGGATCGACAAGCTGCGCAGCCAATACCCGGCGCATTATGCGTCTATGCTTGAGGTAAGCAATCTGCACCCGCCGCTGACGCTGCGTGTGAATCGCCGCCGCATCTCTGTTGAGGCATACCTCGCACAGCTTGCAAGCGCAGATATCCCCGCACAGAGAATCATCGACAGCGCGGTGCTCCTCGCGCAACCGCGGCCGGTCGACCGCATTCCCGGATTCGCCGAAGGCTTGGCCTCGGTACAGGACGCGGCAGCGCAACGCGCGGCACCGCTGCTCCAGGCCGGTGATGGCATGCGCGTGCTTGATGCCTGTGCGGCGCCGGGGGGCAAGGCCGCTCATATTCTCGAGCTCGCCGATGTGGATCTGACCGCGGTCGACAATAGCGCGCCCAGGCTGGAACGCGTAAACGCAAATCTTGCCCGTCTCGGACTTCGCGCACGCGTCGTGTGCGGCGACGTGGACCATCCGGATGGCTGGTGGGATGGCGTGCCGTTCGACCGCATTCTCGCCGATGTGCCGTGTTCCGCCTCGGGCGTGGTGCGGCGCCATCCCGACATCAAATGGCTGCGCCGCGAAAGCGATATACGGCAGTTTGCAGAACGGCAGCAACGCATGCTGGACGGGCTGTGGCGGTTACTCGCCAGTGATGGTAAATTGCTGTACGCGACGTGTTCGGTGTTCCATGAGGAAAATCAGCTTCAGATTGCACAATTTCTGGATCGTCACCACGACGCGCAATGCTTGATCCTTCCCGGGGCCGACACCCACAACCAACAGGCCGCGGGCCAACTGCTTCCGGATGAACGGCATGACGGCTTTTTCTACGCGCTGCTCGCGAAAGCTTAGCCTGTTCGCCGCGCTTGCCGCGCTGTGGTTTTTGCTTGCCGCGCCGGTTGTTGCATACGCTGACGGCATCGAGGTCAAGAATACAGCCTTGACTGCAGCCGACGACGATTTTGTGCTTCAGGCCGAGTTTGGCATCACCCTGACGCCAACCCTGGAAGACGCCCTCAACAAGGGAGTGTCGCTTTATTTCCTGCTCGAATTTGAATTGATCCGCCCGCGTTGGTATTGGTTTAACGACAAAGTTATCAGTACCCAGCAGCAGTACCGCCTGTCGTACAACGCTCTTACCAGGCAGTACCGAATCGGGGTCGGCAACCTTTATCAGAATTTCGGCACCCTGGCGGAAGCGCTCGAGGTCATGAGTCGCGTGCGCCGGCGCGAAGAGATCGAGCCCGGCGTAATAAGAAAGGACACGACCTATACTGCCGCGCTGCGTCTGCGTCTTGACGTTTCGCGCATGCCCAAGCCGTTTCAGATCAGTGCGCTTGGCTCGCGCGAGTGGAACATAGGCACGGATTGGCACCGCTGGACGGTGACGCCATGACGCAGACCCTGCCGTTCAAACCGGCGCTTGCCAGAAGCGGAGTGCGCTACCTGCTGGTGCTTTGCGTCGGCCTGAGCGTGGTGACGTTGTTCCTGCTGGCGACCGCGAGCGCTAACACCGCCTTATTTGCCGAGCACTATCAGCTGTTGCTTGCGCTCAATGGCGGGATTGCGATCGTGCTGGTGGGGATCGTCGTGTACCAATTGTTCACGCTGCGCCGCAAGCTCAAGGCCGGTGTGTTCGGCGCCAAACTCACGCTGCGGCTGGTGCTGCTGTTCGCGCTGATGGCGATTATCCCGGGGGCGCTTATCTACGGCGTGTCGGTGCAATTCCTCGCCAAAAGCATAGAATCCTGGTTTGAAGTGCGCATCGACCGGGCGCTTGAAGGCGGGCTCAATATCAGCCGCAACGTGCTCGACAACATGCTTAAGGACCTTACGGAGAAAGCCGACGCGATAGCGCTGCAGTTGTCAGTGCGGCCGACCGCCGAGCATTTATCTGCGCTGAACGCGGCGCGCGAACAGGCGGGCGTGCAGGAAGCCACCCTGTTCAGTTACCGCGGCAAGGTCATCGCCTACTCGGGCAATGAACGAGTCGGGCTCTTGCCGGACCCGCCCGGTCCCGCGGCGTTGCGCCAGATCCGCCTGCAGCAGACCTACGGTGCGGTTGAAGCCGTGCCCGAGCGCGGCCTTGTGCTTCGCGTGCTGGCGCCGGTCAATGTATTGTCCCTGTCAGAAGAGACAAGAGTGCTGCAGTTGTTGCAGTCGGTGCCGAAACAACTCGCACAGGATGCCGAGGTCGTGCAGGCCGGTTACCGCGAATATCAGGAGCTCACGCTTTCGCGGCGCGGCCTGAAGCGCCTTTACGGCATTACCCTCACCCTTACCCTGCTGCTTGCGTTATTGTCGGCGGCGGCGCTTGCATTCCTGCTCTCTGACCGGTTGTCCGCGCCGCTCGGCGTGCTGGTCGAGGGTACGCGCGCGGTGGCCCAGGGCGATTTCAGCCAGCGTGCCGCGGTAGCGAGTCACGATGAGCTCGGCATGCTCACGCAGTCGTTCAACAGCATGACGCTGCAGCTGGCCGAGGCGCGCTCACTGGCGGAGCGCAATCAGGAGCAGCTGGCCCATGCCAAAGCCTATCTGGAGAGCATCCTCGCCAACCTGTCGGCCGGTGTTCTCGCATTCGACAACGAGTTGCGGCTGCGCTCCGCCAACCCCAGCGCCGGCCATATTTTGGGCGCGGATTTTACGGGCCTGCTCGGCAGCGCGCTGGGCCAGTGGAATGCGCGGGATCCGGCGCTGGACGGACTGGCACGGACGATAGCTGCAGAGTTCGGGCGCGCGGATACCGCAGAATGGGAACGGCAGGTCGAGCGCGAAGTCAAAAGCGGTGCTCAGGTGCTGCTGTTGCGCGGAACGCGGCTGCCGCAAGGCGCGGATGCCGGTTGCGTGGTGGTGTTCGACGACATCACGCATTTGCTGCAGGCGCAGCGCGATGCGGCGTGGGCGGAAGTCGCGCGCCGGCTTGCACATGAAATCAAGAATCCATTGACGCCCATCCAGCTTTCCGCCGAGCGGCTGCAGCTGAAGCTGGCCCCCAAACTGGTTGCCATCGATGCCGAAATGCTCGCGCGGTCGACGCAGACCATTGTCAACCAGGTGACGGCGCTCAAGCAGATGGTAGATGCATTCAGCCAGTATGCGCGCACGCCGGAGCCGTCGACGGAGGAGATCGATCTCAATCAGCTTATACGCGAGGTGTTGACGCTTTATGAATCATTGGGTTCGAGCATCATACTTGAGCTCGCGCCGCAATTGCCGCGGGTGACCGGAGACGCCGTCCAGCTGCGGCAGGTAGTCCACAATTTACTGCAAAATGCGCAGGATGCGATGACTGGCACCGACAAGCCCTATATCATCATCGTCAGCGAAGTCGCCGGTGCAACGGTGCGGCTTTCGGTGACCGATAACGGCAGCGGATTCCCCGAGCATCTCATGAAACGCGCGTTCGAACCTTATGTCACCACCAAACCCAAGGGCACCGGTCTGGGGCTGGTGATCGTCAAGAAAATCATTGAGGAGCACGGTGGCGAGGTTGTCATTTCAAATGTCATGCCGCATGGCGCGCGCGTCACTTTGACGCTGCCCCCGACGGCAGCGGCGCGTGACGGATATAAGCCCGCTGCCCAGGCGAACGTGTAAACTGTACGGAACTTATGCAACAAATTCTTGTAGTTGACGACGAAATTGGCATCCGCGAACTGCTGTCGGAAATTCTTTCCGACGAGGGTTATCAAGTGCGATTGGCGGAGAACGCGGGCGAAGCGCGCGCTTGCCGCAGTCGCGTCCGCCCCGACTTGGTGCTGCTGGACATCTGGATGCCCGATACCGACGGCATCACGCTGCTCAGGGAGTGGGCCAGCTCCGGCCTGCTGACGATGCCCGTGGTGATGATGTCCGGCCATGGAACCATTGATACCGCAGTGGAAGCCACCCGCATTGGGGCTTATGATTTTTTGGAAAAACCCATCGCGCTGCAGAAACTGCTGGCTACTGTTGGCCGCGCGCTGCAGCATGGCGAACAGCAACCGCAGACAACATTGTCGCTCGCAAGCCTCGGCCGCGCGCCGCTTATCGTGGACCTCAAGCAGCGACTGGAGCGCGTCGCCAACCTGAAAACACCGTTGCTGCTCACCGCAGAGCCGGGAAGCGGCATAGAGTTATGCGCGCGTTTTCTGCATTCGCGCAATACGCCGTGGGTCGTTCCCGAGACTACGACGGTGCTGGCCGAAGCGCCGCTTGACCTGCTTGGCCAGGCACGGGAAGGCACGTTGTTCCTGCGCGATGTGGCGGACCTCAACAAAGTCGAACAAAAGGGCTTGCATCTGCTGCTGGCCAAACTCGATCGCTACAATGCGCGCGTTATTTGCGGCGCTTCGCGCGACTTGCCGGAGCTGGTTGCGTTAGGTGCGTTCGATGACCGGCTCTACAGCGCTCTTTCTGCGACGACGATCCGGGTGCCGAGCCTGCGCGAACATCGAGAGGACGTGCCCGACCTTGCCAATTTGATGTTATCGAGCATGGTCGAGGCGAAAGAAGTGCCGCCACGACATTTTTCGACGGCAGCCCTCAATGCCCTCCGCAATCACGATTGGCCCGGCAACATCGCGCAGTTGCAAAGCGTGGTGCATACGCTGGCGCTCACCGCGCTGACCGAGCAGATTACCCAGGAGGATGTTGAACGGGTGCTGCCCCCGGCGGCGATCTCGCAGCAGGCGGCAGCGCAGGATCTGTCGTATGACCTGCCTTTGCGCGAAGCGCGAGATGCCTTTGAACGGGTTTACTTCGAGCATCACATTTCAAAAGAAGGCGGCAACATCAGTCGCGTCGCAGACAGCGTAGGCCTGGAGCGCACCCATTTGTATCGCAAGCTCAAGCAGCTTGGCATCAAGCTTGCCCGTAAGCCCGACGAATAGCCGGTTTGCCCAAGCCCGCAGCCGCCTTGATCCTGTCCGTGGATAGGAGCGCGGAGGCGGCGCGCGTCAGCAGAAACTCGCGGAAAGCACGTGTCACGGGGGATAGGCGTTTGTCCTTGCCGTGCACGATGTACCACTTGCGCATGATCGGCATCTCGACCACATCGAGCATGACGAGGCGCCCGGTCTGCAATTCAAGTTCGACCGTGTGCAGCGACAGGAAACCGAGGCCCATTCCCGCCATCGCCGCCTGTTTTATGGTTTCGTCGCTGCTGATTTCCATGGTCGCGTTCACGCTCATGCCGCGATCCCGGAACGCGCGCTCCATCAGCATGCGGGTACCCGACCCGGGTTCGCGCACAAGAAAATTCTCCCTCGATAACGCCTTGAACGGAATGCGGCGCTTCCTGGCAAGCGGATGATTTGGACAGGCGATGATCGCGTGCGGGTTGCGCGCGAACGGTTCGGCAACAATGCCAAGGCCTTGCGGTGGATGGCCCATGATCGCTAGATCGATTTCGTTATCGCGCAACCGTTGCAGCAACTGGGCGCGGTTATTCACCGCGAGCTTGAGTTTGACACCAGGATACAAATCGCAAAATTGCGCGAGGAATCTCGGAGCGAAATATTTTGCAGTGCTGATCAGGGTGATATCGAGAGTGCCTTGATTGACGCCTTGCAGCGCGGCGAGAGACTGTTGCGCTTCCTCCAGTTCCCGCAGAACCACCCGGGCGTGGCCCAGCAGGGCGCGGCCGGCTTCGGTAAGAAAGATTTTTTTCCCCGGGTGTTCGAGCAGCGGCTGGCCGGCGGTTTGCTCGATTTGCTTGATTTGCATCGATACCGCGGGCTGGGTCAGGTGCAGCTCTTCAGCGGCGCGTGAAAAGCTCAAATGGCGTGCGACCGCGTCAAATATCCGCAATTGTCTCAAGGTGACGCGCTTCATCGGGAGGCCGATATATAAATAATATTGATCATAGTGCTAAGAATATTTGAATGTTCCTTATCATGATGGACGGCTATGATCATTTTGGCAACGTCCACAATAAGGAGGCAGGCGATGGCAGCAACCGGCACCCGTAGCATCCGAGAGGCCAGCAAGCGCTACCAGGCAGGCGTCATGAAATACGCCCAAATGGGCTACTGGGAAGCCGACTACCAACCCAAGGACACCGACGTGCTGGCGATGTTTCGCATCACGCCGCAGGAAGGGGTGGATCCGGTAGAAGCCGCGGCGGCGGTGGCTGGCGAGTCGTCGACCGCCACCTGGACGGTGGTGTGGACCGATCGGTTGACCGCTTGCGATGCATACCGCGCCAAGGCCTATAAAGTGGAGCCCGTGCCGGGCGGCCCCGGGCAGTATTTCGCCTATATCGCCTACGATCTCGATCTGTTCGAGCCGGGCTCGATTGCCAACCTTACGGCCTCGATCATCGGCAACGTATTTGGATTCAAGCCGCTCAAAGCGTTGCGCCTGGAAGACATGCGGCTCCCGGTTGCCTATGTGAAGACTTTCGACGGACCCCCGACCGGGATCGTGGTCGAGCGCGAGCGGCTCGACAAGTTCGGCCGACCACTGCTCGGCGCCACGGTCAAGCCCAAGCTCGGGTTGTCGGGCAAGAATTACGGACGGGTGGTATACGAAGCGCTGCAGGGCGGGCTCGACTTTACCAAAGACGACGAGAACATCAACTCGCAGCCCTTCATGCATTGGCGCGACCGCTTCCTCTACTGCATGGAGGCCGTGAATCGCGCCCAGGCCGCAACCGGCGAGATCAAGGGCACCTACCTCAATGTCACCGCCGCGACCATGGAAGACATGTACGAGCGTGCCGAGCTTGCCAAAGAACTCGGCAGCGTGATCGTGATGATCGACCTCGTGATCGGCTACACGGCCATCCAGTCCATGGCCAAGTGGTGCCGCAAGAATGACATGATCCTGCACCTGCACCGCGCCGGGCACTCGACGTACACGCGGCAGAAGACCCATGGCATATCGTTTCGCGTGATTTCCAAATGGATGCGGCTCGCCGGGGTGGATCATATCCATGCCGGAACGGTGGTCGGCAAGCTGGAAGGCGACCCGAACTCGGTACAGGGCTTCTACAACGTGCTGCGCGAAACGCACAACCCGGTGGACCTGCAGCGCGGCCTTTTTTTCGAACAGGACTGGGGAGGGTTGCGCAAGGTCCTGCCCGTCGCTTCAGGCGGCATTCATGCCGGGCAGATGCACCAGCTCCTGAGCTACCTTGGCGAGGACGTGGTGCTGCAATTCGGCGGCGGCACCATCGGACATCCGATGGGCATTGCCGCCGGTGCGACGGCGAACCGGGTCGCGCTGGAGGCCATGGTGCTGGCGAGGAACGAAGGCCGCGACATCTGGAACGAGGGCCCCGAAATCCTGGTGCAGGCGGCGCGGTACTGCACGCCGCTCAAGGCCGCGCTTGATACCTGGGGCGAGGTGAGCTTCGACTATGCCAGCACCGACACGCCGGACTTCATACCCACCCCGACTGCAGCTTAAGAGGAGCGCATCATGCGACTGACGCAAGGCACGTTTTCCTTCCTGCCCGATCTGAGCGATGAGCAGGTCCGGGCGCAGATCGAGTATTGCCTGACAAACGGCTGGGCGGTGTCGCTGGAGTACACCGACGATCCGCACCCGCGCAATACCTATTGGGAGATGTACGGCAACCCCATGTTCGATCTGAAGGACGCGGCCGGCATCATGGCCGAGTTGCAGGCATGCCGCAAAACCTTTCCGCGGCATTACATCAAACTCAATGCCTTCGACTCGACCCGCGGGGTGGAGTCGCTGCGGCTGTCATTCATCGTGCAGCGACCCGGTCAGGAGCCGGGCTTCATGCTCTTACGGGAAGAGAGCAAAGGCAGAACCCAGCGGTATACGCTGCGCGCTTACGCGACGGACCAGCCGGAAGGCCAGCGCTACTAATGGCGGTGCCGGTGATCCAGCCCCATTCCCAGGCGCCTGAAGCAGAGGACGCAAAGCAGGCGCCTGACGCTCACGCAGAACCATGTGTCGAAATCGAGGTGGTTCTACGGGAATCGCGCGTCGAGGAAGTGCTCGAGCGGCTGGAGCGCGAGTTGGTCGGTTTGCGGCCCGTTAAGACGCGCATCAAGGAGATCGCGGCGCTATTGCTGGTGGATAAATTGCGCAGGCAGTTCGGTCTCAATGCCGGCCCTCCCAGCCTGCATATGTGCTTTACCGGCAACCCGGGCACCGGGAAAACCACGGTGGCGCTGCGCATGGCGGAGATCCTGCATGCGCTCGGGTACTCACGAAAAGGCCATCTGGTGGCGGTAACGCGCGATGACCTGGTGGGGCAATACATCGGCCACACCGCGCCCAAGACACGCGAGGTGCTCAAACGCGCCATGGGCGGGGTGCTGTTCATCGACGAAGCGTACTACCTGTACAGACCG
>CAKKQX010000351.1 GCA_919902235.1 Burkholderiales bacterium | reverse complement strand
CCACATTGAGTCGCGAAAACGCCCACGGTTGCAAATACCCCGACAAATCCGAACCTATTAACCAATGATCGAGAAATGTCTTGTCTTTCTTATTTTGAATGTACGGCAACACCACCTTCATAAAGAAGTCTCTATCTTTCTGAAATAAGAAAAAGTTCAGTTCATGGCAGGCGTATTTGCTGTACTTCTCAAGCTTTTCTTGGGGTTTGAGCGAAGGCCAACGCAGCAAGAACGAAAATTCCGCCAGGGTCTTGTTCGCCGCCGAGCTCCGCGATCTGGGCCTGGCGCTTGCCGCCGCCCTGGCGCGCGCAAACGACCTAGCCTTCGCGGTATCGCGCGCCACCGACCTAGAGCACGATTGTTTTTGATTGAAGCGCTGCCCCTCCATGGTCATGTATGGACGGCCCCCTTTCGGCAAGGGCTATTTTGACGTTTCGGCATCCGTGTCGAGAGCGGTCATGTATCCGGCCTGTGTGTGCGGTTCGATGACCGCTGGCCCTGAGGGGATTCGCGGACCGGGTTCCAATCATTGCGGCGCGCTCGAGGCGCGATGACAAAGCGGAGTGTCCCGATCCCGGTTCTTGACCGTTTGCCGTCACGTCGCTACTGCCCTTTCCGACCGGCGTCGCCTTGGCGGCTGCCGCGCTCAGGCGGCGGGTTGAATCGATCGTGCTTGGTAATCCCGATCCTTGGCGAGCAAGGCCCAGATGATGCGGGCGGTCTTGGCGGCGCGCGCCACGGTCGCGACCTTGACCGGCCGGCGCGCCAGCAAGCCGGCGAGCCAGGAATCCCGGACGCCGTTCGTGCGCCCCCTGGCGCGTTCCTGGCGCAGATGCGAACTGGCGCCCAGGATCAACAGGCAGCGGATGTCGCGCCGGCCCTGCTTGGAGATGCCGCCCGAGCGGCGCTTGGCCCCGCTGTTGTTCTGCCGTGGGGTCAGGCCGAGCCAGGCCGCGAAGCCGCGCCCGGAGCGGAATTGCTTCATATCCGGCACGGCGGCCAGAACGGCGCTGGCGCTGATCGGACCGACGCCGGGGATCGCCATGATGCGCCGCGCCGCCGCGTCGCCCCGCGCCGCCCGCACGATCCGCTTCTCCAGCGCCGCGATGTCGGCATCGAGCCCCCGCCAGTGCCGCGCCAGCATCGCCAGCGCCGCGTGAGCTGGCTCCGGAACAGCCTCCGGCCTTGGCAACTGGGCGATCAGCGAGCCCAGGCCCTTGCGGCCTTGAGCCGCCACCACCCCGAACTCGGCAAAGGCCGCCCGCAGGGCATTCGCCAGCATCGTGCGCTGACGCACCAGCAAGGCGCGCGTGCGATGCAAGCTCATCACCGCTTGCTGCTCCACGCGCTTCACCGCCACGAACCGCATCGTCGGGCGCTGCATCGCCTCGCAGATCGCTTCCGCGTCCCGGCCATCGGTCTTGTTGCGCTTCACGTAGGGCTTCACATAGGCCGCCGGCATCAGCCGCGCCGCGTGGCCAAGGCCTTGCAGCGCCCGCGCCCAATGATGCGCCCCGCCGCACGCCTCCATCCCCACCACCGCCGGCGCCAGCTTGGCGAAGAATCCCTCCACCTGCCCGCGCCGCAGTTGCCGGCGCACAACCACTTGCCCTGCCTCGTCGACGCCGTGAACCTGGAACACGTTCTTGGCAAGGTCCAACCCGATCATGATAGTCTTCATAGCGGACGGCTCCCTCTGTCTGGTGTGATTGACAACAACCAGTCTGGCACATCGATGCCGTTCGGGGGCCGTCCACCCCATCATTGCGAGGCGCGGCACGCGCCGTGGCCATCCAGAGGCCACGATCGCGGACTT
>CAKKQX010000350.1 GCA_919902235.1 Burkholderiales bacterium | reverse complement strand
GGCGACCAGGGCCCCAACACCGGCGGCATGGGCGCGTATTCGCCGGCGCCGGTGGTGACCCCCAGCCTACACGCCAAAGTGATGCGCGAGGTCATACAACCCGCCATCGGCGGCATGGAGAAAGACGGCATACCCTATCTCGGGTTTTTGTATGCCGGACTGATGATAGCCAAGGACGGCCAACTCAAGGTCCTCGAATTCAACTGCCGCCTTGGCGATCCCGAAACTCAGCCCATCATGATGCGGCTCAAAAGCGACTTAGTGGCGCTGATTGAGCACGCGCTCGCCGGCGATCTCGACAAAATCGAGGCCGAATGGGATCCCCGCGTTGCCCTCGGCGTGGTGCTGGCTGCGCATGGTTACCCCCAGGATTCGCGCAAGGACGATGTGGTGCGGGGATTGCCCGCCGGCGGCGAGGATTTTCATGTATTTCACGCCGGCACCGCGCATCGCGAGGGGCAGGTGGTGGTGAGCGGCGGGCGGGTGCTGTGCGTGACCGCGCTCGGACACAATGTGCGCACCGCGCAGAAGCGGGCTTACGAGATCGCCGACAACATCCGCTTCGACGGCATGCAGCTAAGGCGCGATATCGGACATCGCGCCATCGCGGCGCGCAACGGCCGGACGGCAGTGCAATCCGGCCGCAAGTAGCGCGTGCCATGACGCTACACCGTTACCGGCTGATAACAGACTATTGAGCGTTTCACAATGGACGACAGTCGGAACGCTCAACCCCTCTGCCCGACCCTTTCCCGCAAGGAGAGGGTGGGAACGGCGCCAATCCTCTGCCACGAATTAGTGAAAGATCAATAGCTGCCGTGGACATCGAAGCCGTCAAAGGATTTCTTCTCGGTTTACAGGACAGAATAGTCGCGCGCCTGACCGATCTCGACGGCAAAGTTTTCCTGCGCGATGCATGGGAGCGTCCGCAAGGCGGGGGCGGCGTCACGCGGCTGCTCGAGGACGGCGGGGTATTCGAACGCGCCGGCGTCGGTTTTTCCCATGTGTTCGGCCCCGGCCTGCCGCCATCGGCTTCGGCTGCGCGGCCTGAGCTTGCAGGACGCTCGTTCCAGGCGCTGGGTTTATCGCTGGTGCTGCATCCGCGAAATCCCCACGTGCCAACGGTGCATCTCAATGTGCGCTTCTTCGTCGCCGAAAAAAGCGGCGCAGCGCCGGCGTGGTGGTTTGGCGGCGGCATGGACCTGACGCCGTACTATCTGGCGACGCAGGACGCCGTGCATTTCCACCGCACGTGCAAAGCGGCGCTGGTGCCATTCGGAGCGGACCTGTATCCGCGCTTCAAAAAGTGGTGCGACGGATACTTTTATCTGAAACACCGCCAGGAACCGCGCGGCATCGGCGGTATTTTCTTCGACGACCTGAACCAACCCGATTTCGACACCTGTTTCCGCCTGATGCAAAGCGTGGGCGAGCATTTCCTGCCGGCCTACATTCCCATCGTCGAACGCCGCCTGGACATGGCGTATGGCGAGCGCGAACGCGCATTCCAGGCCTGTCGGCGCGGGCGTTACGTTGAATTCAATCTGGTCTACGACCGCGGCACGCTGTTCGGGCTGCAGTCGGGCGGGCGCACCGAGTCCATCCTGATGTCGCTGCCGCCGGTGGTGAGCTGGCGCTACGACTGGAAACCCGAGCCGGGCAGCGCGGAAGCAAGGCTTTACACCGAGCTGCTGGTCGCAAAGGACTGGGCGGACTAGACGACGGAACACAGCATCAAGCCGGCACCGTCGATCGCGCGGTCGCGGCGTAATGGAATTTTCCTACTCAGCAGCAGATCCGAACCAGTTGCGTAGCGATTTGATGCGGCCGAGAATCCTCCTGCCGCCAGGGCTGTCGGGTTCCGCGGTCGCGACGCGATGCTGATTGACGAGCTGCGGCGTCTGTTTGAACGTCTGGTATCGGGCTAACGCCGTTTGAACGTGCTGTTTGAGCAGCCGCAGATTCACGGGCCTGTTCAGGAAGCGGAAAATCTGCGCCTGGTTGATCAGCTCAATCATCAGCTCGGAGTCGGAGATGGCGGTAAGCGCCATCACCAGAATTTCGGGGTGCGCCTGCTTGAGCAGCTTGAAAGTCGCCATGGACTCTTCGCTGTCGTTTCCAATGTCGGCGAGAATCAGCGCAATCTCCTGCGCCTGCAGTACGCCGAAGGCCTGTTCCATGTTTCCGGCATGCGATACTGCGCAATTTGCGGCGAACAGCTCTCTGGTGGCGCGGAAGATTTCCTGATCCGGGTCAACCACCAGAATGCCGGAAGTCATCGGCCCCGTATCCACGGGGACGCTACCGATATCCGCGAGCTCCAGCCCCACCGCGATCGCTTCGCCAACGGTTTTCTGAATGTCCCGGTTA
>CAKKQX010000349.1 GCA_919902235.1 Burkholderiales bacterium | reverse complement strand
TGCTGTTCATCAATCCGGGCAGCGCGGGACCGCGCCGCTTCAAGCTGCCCGTTTCGACCGCCCAGCTCCTGATAACCAGCACTGGCATCATTCCGCAACTGATGACGCTCGAGGTCTGACATTCAACATCTGACGCCCGGCGTTCGCATGGCGCCGGCCCCGTTCCGCGCGATAATGCGGTTCCGATTCCACTGCACACAAGGAAAGCATCATGCTTGATCTGAGCGGCAAGGTCGCGGTCGTGACCGGCGCCGGCACCGTAGGGCCGGGTTGGGGCAACGGCAAAGCAACCGCCGTGCTGTTCGCGCGCCAGGGCGCGCAGGTGTTCGGCACCGACATCAACGCCGGAGCGCTGGAGGAAACGCGCGCCATTGTCGAAAAAGAAGGCGGCACCTGCGCCGCGCACGGCTGCGACATGACCTCTTCGGATGCAGTGAAAGCCGCGGTCGATGCCTGCCTCGAACGCTTTGGGCGCATCGACATCCTGGTCAACAACGTCGGCGGCTCCGCGCCCGGTGACCCGGTGAGCATGAGCGAGGAAGTGTGGGACCGTCAGCTCGACCACAATCTCAAGACCGCTTTCCTCGGCTGCAAGCATGTGCTGCCGGTGATGGAAAAACAGGGCAGCGGCGCCATCGTCAACATCTCCTCGGTGGCCGGCTTCAGCCATCAGGTCGACGGCCGCGTGCACATCGCCTACAGCACGGCCAAGTCCGGGCTGCTGGGGTTCACGCGCGCCACCGCCATCGCCTATGTCAGGAAAGGCATACGCTGCAATCTGGTGGTGGTCGGCACCATGCACACGCCGCTGGTGGAAGAACGCCTGATGAAGCAGCTCGGCGCCGAAGCCGCAGCCGATCTGGTGGCGAGGCGCAACGCCGCGGTACCCATGGGGCGCATGGGAGATGCCTGGGACACAGCACACGCCGCGCTGTTCCTGGCTTCGGACGAAGCGCGCTACATCACCGCCACCCAGCTCGTGGTCGACGGCGGACTCACTGCGGCGCGGCCTTCCTGACTTGATCCGCAGCGAATAAAATGCGTCGCATGGGCATTCATTTTTACATCAAAGACAGATCACGACACCTGTCGGCGCACCTGGCTTAACCCGGCTACACTGTCACAACTCACGACCGGCGTGCGCTACCGCGGACACCGGCTTATCTTCTGCAGATAACATTATCACCCGGGCTGGCGTCCCGCCGCACATGTTCACAGCTTGTACGTGAACATCAGCATGGTCAGCAGGCCCGCCCACATGATCAGTGTCAGCGGAATGCCGACGCGCAGGAAATCCGAGAACTTGTAGCCGCCGGCGCTGAACACCAGCAGATTGGTCTGGTAACCCATGGGGGTCGCGTAACTCATGTTGGCGCCGAACAATACTGCCAGCACGAAGGGCTCGGCGGGGACCCCAAGCTTGGTCGCGATACTGACCGCGATCGGCGTGCCGATCACCGCCGCCGCGTTGTTCGAAACCACGTTGGTCAGCACGGCCATGACCAGCATCAGACCGCCCAGTATCACTACGGTAGGCATGCCGGATGACACGGCGACGTACAGGCTCGCCAGGTAATCCGCGCCGCCGGTGCGCATCAACGCCGTCCCCAATGCCAAGCTGACCACCACAATCAGAATCACGCTGGTGCTCAGCGCGGAGGCCGCATCCTCCCAGTCCATGCAACGCGTGAGCAGCATCAGCGCCACGCCGCACAGCGCGCTGATCGAGATCGGCATGATGCCGGTTGCGGCCAGGGCAACCACGCCGAACATGATGGCGAGTGCGAGCCTGGCCCGGCGCGTCTCCGGCAGATCTACCGTGGCATCCAGCACCAGCAGATTCCCGCTCTTGCGCAGTTCGGCGATGCGTTCATCCGTACCCTGCAGCAACAACACGTCACCGCTCTCGAGACGCACATCGCCCAAATCGCCCTTCAGCGCCTGCCCACCCCGTGCGTGGTGTATGGCCAGAATAACCAGATTGTAGCGCTCCGCGAAACGCAACTGCCTGAGGGTATGGCGGTGCAACGGCGAGCGTTCGGTCACCACCACTTCCGTCAATTGCCGGCCCTCCGCCGACAACGGATGTTCCTCGTCGATCGGATGCTCGATATCGGTGACGTTGTACAGCGTCGCGCCAATCGCCTGCTCGAATTCCTTGAGATTTTCAGGCGTGTCGCGCACCAGCAGCCTGTCACCTTCGCGTAGTTCCACCGTGGGCAGCCTGGCGACGATCAGTCCTTCCCCGCGGCGTATGCTGTCCACTTTCATCCTGCGCTCTGTTTTTTCCAGAACTTTTGCCAGGGTTTCACCGTTCGCGAAACTGTCCTTGTTGATATGGAGCAAGGCGTCGAAAACCCGCGGCGAGGTATCGGACAGCAGCGGCTGGCGTTGCGGCAGCAGGCGCGGCGCGATCAACCACAGATAGAGGATGCCGAAGCTGCCGGCCACCACCACCGGCAGCGCAAAGTCGAACATCCCGAAACGGCGCAGCCCGAGGTCGGAGGCGATGCCCACTACCAGCAAATTGGTGGACGTGCCTATGGTGGTCGCCATGCCGCCCAGCAGCGTCGCCAGTCCCATCGGCATCAGGATGCCCGAGGACGACTGTTTGCTGCGCAGGGACACGCCGATCAGGATCGGCAGCAGCATGACCACGATGGGCGTGTTGTTGAGAAAAGCGCTGAGTGCGGCGGCTGACAACAGAGTTGCGAGAAAGGACAGCAACGGGCTGCTTGTCCACATCCGCGACAGCAATGATGCGAGCGGGCGCAACGCGCCGGTCGTCTCCAGGCCCTGCCCCACGATCATCAAGGCGCATATAGCGACCAGCGCTTCATTGCCGAAGCCGGTAAAAAATTCGCTCGACCGCAGCAACATGTCGTTGCTTTGGTACGGGAACACTTCGAAGCCGACAACCAGGGCGACCAGGATAAGCAGGGAGGATGTTTCAAGCGGGATGTTGTCGCGGGTAAACAAATAAAGCGCGACCACGATCAGCAACAGTACGGCGATGGCGTGAGCGTCAGGAAGGGCAGGCAGCATGTTTTTTCTCGGGGAATTGCATTTATTTACTATCCTGGTCTTGCGACAGCCATCTTCAGAATACCAGCTTATTGATCTTTCATTAATTCGCGACAGCGCATTAGTGCCATTCTCACCCTCTCCTTCCGGGCATGGGTATCTACACATCTCCACT
>CAKKQX010000348.1 GCA_919902235.1 Burkholderiales bacterium | reverse complement strand
GACCGACAATCAAGGGAGGGTGTTCTGAGCAAGTTTTTGTGGGTAGTGCTGACAGGCTGGATTGTCGTCTGCAGTCCGGCTGTGGCCCAGACGGACAGCCCGGCTGGCAGGAACCCTGCTGCCGCCGATGCGGGCGACCAGCCGATGGATCCAAGACTTGCTTCCCGCGCCAAGAGCCTGGATCTCAGGTCTTCTTCGGTCCTGGTCGTCGACCAAACCGACAATCGCACGCTTTACGCAAAAAATGTCCGCGCGGTCGTGCCTATCGCCTCGATTACCAAACTGATGACCGCAATGGTATTGCTCGATGCACGGCCTGCGCTCAAGGATCGCATCACGATCAGCACGGCCGATATCGACGACATCAAGGGCACGCGCTCACGACTCAAGGTGGGTACCACGCTGACGCGCGACGATCTGTTGCGCATAGCGCTGATGGCCTCGGAGAACCGTGCAGCGGCTGCGCTTTCCAGGGCCTATCCCGGCGGCACCCCGGCGTTCGTGGCCGCCATGAACCAGAAAGCGCTGGAACTCGGCATGTGGCATACGCGTTTCGTCGATGCCACGGGGCTGTCCAGCGACAACGTTTCAAGCGCCCAGGACCTGGCGAAGATGGTGAGCGCCGCCTATCGTTATCCCCTGGTGCGCGAGTATACGACCGACACGGCTTATGCGGTCGGGCTCGCCAATGGACGCCCCCTGCAGTACCGCAATTCCAACGGCCTGGTCAAGAATCCGAGCTGGCGTATCGGCCTGTCGAAGACCGGCTATATCAGCGAAGCGGGGCGCTGCCTGGTGATGCAGACCGTCATCGGTTCCACGCCGATGGTGATAGTGTTGCTTGATTCGTGGGGAAAGTATTCGCGTATCGGCGACGCCAATCGCATCAAAAAGTGGATCGAGAGCAACGGCTTGCTTCAACCCGCCGGGTGACTTGAGCCGTCACTCAAAAGCGGACGGCGCGGGATAAAGCCGAATCCGGGCTGACGACGCATAAGTTCGCTGCCCGCATCCACCGGTACATTACTCCGCGTTCTGCCAATGAACCATGACCGCTATTCTTTTCACGATCTGCATCCCGCTGCGGAGAGTTTCCTCGAAGAAGTAATTGCCGGCCTGTCCCGGCCGCGCAAGGAATTGAGCCCCAAGTATTTTTATGACGCGCGCGGCTGCGAACTGTTCGACGCCATTTGCGAGCTGCCGGAGTACTATCCGACGCGCACCGAAATGGCGATGATGCAGGCACATGCCGCCGAAATGGCGCGGCATCTCGGCCCGGGGAGCGTCCTGATCGAATACGGCAGCGGCAACAGCCGCAAGACGCATGCCCTGATTGCGGCGCTGGGGCCGATTGCTTATGTGCCGGTCGATATCGCCGGCGGGCAGCTCAAGACATCGGCCGCCAGGTTGGCGGCGGCATTTCCCGGATTGGGGGTGGTCGCGGTCTGCGCCGATTATTCAAGGCTGCTCAAGTTGCCGGAAATCGACAACATCAGCGCACGCCGCCGCGTGATTTACTTTCCCGGCTCGACCATCGGCAACTTTACGGTTTCCGAGGCGCTCGAATTTCTGGGTTATGCGCGGGCGCTTGCCGGCGCGGGCGGCGCCATGCTGATTGGCGTCGACCTCAAGAAGGATCATGCGCTGCTCAATGCCGCCTATAACGACGCCCGGGGCGTCACCGCCGAATTCAACCTCAACCTGCTGTGCCGTATCAACCGCGAACTTGGCGCGGATTTCGATCTGGCCGGATTCCGGCACCATGCGTTCTACGATGCCGCGGTCGGGCGCATTGAAATGCATTTGCAAAGCCTGCGCGAACAGCAGGTCGCGATCGGCGGGCAAGCATTCCGTTTCAGCGATGGCGAAACCATACATACCGAGAATTCCTACAAGTACTCAACCGATGAATTCCGGCAACTGGCGCGGCAGGCCGGTTTTGACGCCAGCCATTGCTGGGTCGATCCGCAGCAGCTTTTTTCGGTGCATTATCTCGCCGTGCCACGCTAGCGGCGATTTATCCTACAATTGATGGCGGGGTTAGTCCCGAGGGCGCGCCAGACGCCCGGCAGCGCAACGTACCGGGATGCGGGGATCATATTGAACGCATCACTTCCAAGTGGGAGAAAATCATGAAAGCTGTCCTCAAGGTTCTGTTGCTGTGGGGGTGCGCGGCTGCTGCCGTGGCGGCGCAACCCGGCCCTTATCCCAATAAACCGGTGCGTCTGATCGTGGGCGTGCCGCCCGGCGGCGCGGCGGATTTTACCGCCCGCATCATCGCCCACAAGCTCGCCGAAGGCATGGGCCAGAATCTGGTGGTGGAAAATCGCGGCGGCGCCGGCGGCACTATCGCTTCGGACATCGCGTCTAAAGCGACGCCCGACGGCTACACTCTGTTGTGGTCTTCGGTGACCACGCATGGCGTGGGCCCGGTGCTCTATACCAAACTGCCCTACGATGCCGTCAGGGATTTCACCCACATCGGGCTCGCAGCGAGCCTGCCGATGATCGCGGCGGTTCATGTCTCGGTGCCGGCCAAATCGGTCAAGGAACTGATTGCGCTCGCCAAGGCCAAGCCGGGCACCCTGCATTTCGCGTCGTCGAGCAGCGGCAGCCTGCCGCATCTGGTGGGCGAGATGTTCAGGACCATAACCGGCGCGCAAATCGTGCACGTGCCGTACAAGGGCAGCGGTCCGGCGGTAATCGATCTGGCCGCGGGCAATGTCCAGATCATGTTCGACGCGCCGCCGTCGCTTTACGGCCAGATCAAAGGCGGCAGGTTGCGGGTCATCGCTTCGGTCTATTCCAAGCGCTCGGATCTTTTCCCCGAGGCGCCAACCATGGCGGAACTCGGCTACAAGGGTCTCGAGGGCGTGATCTGGTACGGCATTTCGGGTCCTGCGGGCGTGCCGCGCAGGGTGGTGCAGCGCATTAGCGATGAAATGCACAAGCAGCTTGCCTTGGGCGAAGTCAAGGAGCGTTACGCCAGCCAGGGCGCGATTCCGACGCCGATGACGCCGGAGCAGTACACCGCCTTCATCAAATCCGAAATGGCGAAGTGGGGGCCAGTGGTCAAGGCATCCGGCGCGCGCGTGGATTAATTAGCGGTCGCCGGAAGTCCACGCATCGGACGCGATGCGTGGCATGCCGCATGTTTCCTGCGCAATTTCATGCCGCATCCCGTCGGGCGACAGGTGGTGGATGATAGAATCCGGTTTGCGCCGCAATTTAAAGAATGCGCCATCAATCCAGGCGCTGCATCTGCGCAGGCGCAAAACCGGATTCGCGCGCGCTGACCCCGTTTCGTTACATGCCCATTTATCTGATCGTGCTGATGTGCGCGCTGAACCATTCCGGGTTCAGCGGCAGCCGCATGGCGGTATCGCTTTACGCGCTGGAACTGGGCGCCAGTCAACTCACGATCGGCGTGCTGATGGCGCTTTACGCCTTGCTGCCGATGCTGCTGGCAGTCTATGTGGGCAAACTCGCCGACCGCGTCGGGCCGCGGCTGCCGATGATGATAGGCACTGCAGGCGTGGCGGTGGCGCTGCTGCTGCCGCCGCTTTTCCCCGGGCTTGTCACGCTCTACGTGTCGGCATTGTTGCTCGGTTCGACATTCCATTTTTTCTTTATCACCGTGCACGGTATAGCCGGCGGCATCGGGGGGGCGGAAAACCGTGCGCGTAACTACGCGCTGGTGAGTCTGGGTTTTGCCGCAGCTGGATTTATCGGACCACTTGCGACGGGTTTCTCGATTGATCACCTCGGCCATCTGCCGGCATTTATGGTGCTGGCCGGATTCACGGTGGTGCCTATGCTGCTGTTGTGGCTGAAGCCGGATTTCCTGCCCAAAGCGGCCGGACACGCTGCTGAGGGCGGCAGCCGCAGCGCGTTCGACCTGTGGCGCATACCCAGCCTGCGCAACACCTTTATTGCCAGCGGCATCATTTCCTCGGCGTGGGATCTTTTCCAGTTTTATTTGCCGGTGTACGGGCATGCAATCGGGCTTTCGGCATCCGCTATCGGCGCCATCCTCGGCGTGTTCGCGCTTGCCACATTCGTGATCAGGATAGTGTTGTCCGCGCTTGCCAGACGTTTCAGCGAAGCGCAAATCCTGACTTATGCCATTTTCGTGGCGGCATGCGCTTTTGTGCTGTTCCCGGTATTCCAGAATGCATATGCGCTGGCGGCGGTCGCGTTTTTGCTCGGACTGGGCGTCGGCTGCGGCCAGCCCATGTCGATGTCGCTGATCTACGCGCTGGCGCCGCCGGGGCGGGCATCGGAGTCCGCCGGTTTGCGGGTGACGGTGAACAACGTTGCGCATCTGGTGATTCCGCTGCTGTTCGGCAGCATAGGCACCGCGTTCGGCTACGCGCCGGTGTTCGTTGCAAATTCCGCCATGCTTGTCGCCGGCGGCTTTCTCATGCGCAAGGCCGGCATTTCGAAAACGTAGAACGCGCCGCAGGACACGGGGTATCCCACCTGCTGCGTTGCGCGGTCGACCTCATTTCGCCATAATCGACTGGACATGCCCGGGCCACGAGTGGTCGGCATCGCGGTATTGTCCAGGACACAGCCATGATCGCCGCCATCAAACGCTTTCTCCCGGTCCGATTGCTCATCGTTGCGGCAGTGCTGGCGCTGCTGTACCTGCTGATGGGTTTTCAGATTTTGCCGGCGCTGGGCGAGCGCTACTTGCCGCGCTATGCCGCAGAGCAGCTGCAGCGCAAGGCAAGCGTGGGCGAAATACGCGTCAACCCCATTCTTTTTACTATCGAGATCAGGGATTTCCGCCTAGCCGAGCAGGACGACGCGCACATCATCGGCTTCAAGCGCCTGCTGGTCGATTTCGAGCTGTCCAGCCTTTTCCGCTGGGCATGGACTTTCGCCAACATCACGCTGGACGGGCTGGATGTGCGTGCCGAGATCAGGCCGGACGGCAGGCTCAACCTGCTGGATTTGCTGGATCTGCTGCGCAAGCCGGATGCCGAGGACAAGGCCGGTCCGCCGCCGCGCATGCTGCTGCAGCACGCGATCCTTGGCAATGGCATGTTTGCGCTGAGCGACCGTTCCGGCCTGACGCCGGCGCAAGCGGTGATCGGGCCGGTCAATCTCGAATTGCAAGATATATCCACCCTGCCCAAGCATCGCGGTCCGTACGCGCTGAATGCGCGTCTGCCTGCCGGCGGCGCGTTCAGCTGGCGCGGCGAGGCATCGTTGCGGCCGATTTTCTCCCGGGGCGAAGTAAGCCTGAAAGGCCTCAAGCTGGCAACGCTGTGGAATTTCCTGCGCGACGAAGTCAATCTTGCGGAACCTGCCGGGGACCTCGATTTCAGCCTGAATTACCAATTTGATTATGCAGACAGCGCTTCCCGGCTCAGTATGGAGAAGATTGCGCTGAAGGTGGCTGGACTGGCGCTTTCCGAGGCCGGCAGCAAGGCACCTCTCCTGGCGCTGGAGGCGGTGGAGGCAGCAGACGGCCGCTTCGATCTGGCGACGCGCGAGTTGGTGCTGCCGCTGATCGAAATTCGCAAAGGCTCGCTTGCCGCGCAGGCCGACAACGGCGGCGTCGTTAACTGGCAGCGGCTGGTGAAAGCCACTCCGGCGCCGGCGGCTGTGCCGGCAGCGCCTGCGGCGACAGGTGCCGGGGTGGCCGCCGAGCGCACGCCTGCCTCGCCGCCACTCTCCGCCGCATGGCGGGTGAAACTGGATGCGGTGAAGATCGAAGATGTGGCCTTGCGTTACGACGACCACAGCCGCGCGGCGCCGCTTGCTTTCAGCGCGGGAGCGCTGGCTGCCGGCTTTGCCGCGGAACTTGGCCTGGGTGGCGGCGTCGTGCAGACGACGATCAAGGATCTTGCAATCCGTGTTTCCCAGGTGGCGGGCGCCGAAGCAGGTGCCGCGGAACCGCTGGTCAGTTTCGACAGCGTCGCCCTGGAGGGCGGAAGTCTTGATCTCGCGCAGCGCAGTCTGGCAGTGCGGCAGCTGAAGTTTACGGGTGGCGCTTCGCGCATCGTGCGTGATAAAAACGGCAGCCTGCGCATTGTTGAGGCGTTCGGCGCAGCCGATCGCGGCAAATCGCCGGCAGATGCGCAAACCGCAAGCACGCAAGCGCCGGAAAAAAGTCAGCCATGGCGCATCGCGCTCGATGCACTGGATGTCGAGAATCTGCGCCTGGTGCTTGCCGACCACAGCTTCGGCCAGGCCGTCGCCTACGACGTCGAAAATTTACGTGCCGGGCTGAAAAATATCCGCAATGACGGCAAGACCCCGATCAAGTTTGAAGCTGCGCTGCGCCTGAAACAGGGCGGTGCGGCTCAGTTTGTGGGCGATGTCAGCCAGGACGGCAGCCGGCTCACCGCGCGTGCCAGTCTGGAGCGCATCGATCTGAAACCGCTGCAGCCGATGCTCGCAAGCCGCACCCTGCTCAGTCTTGCCTCGGGCGAAGTCTCGGCAAACGTCAAGGTGGATTATCGTGCGACCAAGGGGCGCGCCGAATTGCGCGCCGCAGGTCCCGCGAGCATCGATAATCTGCTGCTGAACGAGGCGGGCAGCGGCGAAAGAATGCTCGCCTGGAAAACCATGGCTACCGGCAACCTGAACCTGAGTCTGGCGCCGGACCGGCTGACCATAGACGAAGTACGGATTGCCGGCCTCGGCGCCACGATCGTCATTTTCAAGGATCGCAGCGTTAATCTTGCCAAAGCCTTGGCGCCGTCCGAGGCCGTTGCCGGCGCCGACGCAAAAGCACGGGAGGCCGCTGCAAAGCCTGCGCCGGCAGCAACTGCCGATGCCGAGCCGGTGTTCCCGATAGTCGTGGATCTTGTCAGGATAGAAAAAGGCGCGGTCGATTTCGCCGATCTCAGCCTGGTGTTGCCGTTTGGTGCCAAGGTGCAGGACCTCGAGGGCATGGTATCGGGCATCAGCACCGACCGCGCAAGCCGGGCCTCGGTCAAGCTCGAAGGGCGGGTCGATGAGTACGGGTTGGCGCGGGCGGAAGGCAGCCTGAATACGTTCAACCCCAAGATCTTTACCGATATCAGCGTCATATTCCGCAATGTTGAAATGCCCGCATTGTCGCCATACAGCGCAACCTTTGCGGGGCGCAAGATAGCTTCTGGCAAACTGGCGCTGGATTTGCATTACAAGATCGAAAACAGCGTACTTGCCGGCGAAACCAAGGTGGTGCTGGAGAAATTTACGCTCGGCGAGCGGGTGGAAGCGCCGAATGCGCTCAACCTGCCGCTGGACTTGGCCATCGCGCTGCTTACGGACGCCGACGGCAAGCTCGACCTTACGGTGCCGATTCGCGGCAACGTCGATAATCCGCAGTTCAGCTACGGCCACCTGATCGGGCAGGCGCTCGCCAACCTCATCACCAGGATAGTCACCGCGCCGTTTCGCGCGCTCGGCGCGCTGTTCGGCGGCAGCAGTGCGGAGAACTTCGACAGCATAGTGTTCGATCCCGGCCGCGCCACGCTGCTGCCGCCCGAGCAGGAAAAACTGAAGCAGGTGGCCGCCGCGCTCGGCAAACGGCCGCAGCTCAAGCTGGCAGTGCAGGGCGGTCATGGGGCCAAGGACCGCGAGGCGCTGCAGCAAAGGGGGTTGCGGCTTGCGGTGGCGGAGAAGCTGGGACGCAAGCCGCTGCCGGGACAGGAGCCCGCAGCGGTCAGCCTGGGCGATGCCGGGACACAGCGCGCGCTGGAGCAGATTTTCCTGGAGCGCAGTCCGGAAAGCGCGCTGGCGGCATTTGTTGCCGAAGTTGAAAAATTACGCGGCAAACCCGTGGATCGGGTAAGCCCCGTGTTTGCGCTGGTAGGCCGGGCCAGCGCGGATAGCGCATTCTACGCAGCGCTGCTCAAGCGTCTGGAACAGTCGGTAACAGTTGCCGACGCTGCCCTGAAGCAACTCGCCGACGCCCGGGCGAAATCAGTCATCGACAGCCTTGCCGGCATACACGCCGTCCCGGCTGCGCGGCTGGAGCAGCGCCCTGCCGCAGCAGCGGGGGGCGACGCGCCGCCGCAAGCCAAGCTGATTCTTGACGTTGCGCGTGGCGGCTGACCGGATGCGGGGCGGGCGCCTCAACGTACGGCGATGCTGATACTGAAATCGCCGCGCAGCAGGCTCACCGTGAAGCCGCGTCCGGCGCTTTTCATCGCGGCCTGAAATTCCGCGAGCGTCTGAATGCGTTGACGATTGACGGCGTACAGAATATCACCGGGGCGGAAACCCGCCTGGAAGGCGCGGCTGGCCTGCTCCACCGCTGACACCACCAGTCCGCCGCCGCGGATGCGTTGATACAGGGGGCTGCCGCGTTCGATTTCCACCACCTGCATGCCCGGCAGCTGAGGCACTGCCTGTCCGCCGTTGGCCGAGACCTCCTGCGGCGCGGCGATCTGGGCGTTGATGGTGCGCGTGCTGCCGCCCCGGTTGATGCGCAACTCGGCTTTGTCGCCGACCGGTGTCAAACCGAGTCGGGTACGCAATTCCGCCGCGGTGCGGATTGTGCGGCCGTTCATCGCGGTCACGATATCGTCCGGGCGCAGGCCGGCTTTTTCGGCGGGCGATCCCGGCTGCACGTTGGCGATTGCGGCGCCGTCAAACGAGGGCAGCCCCAGTTTTTTTGCAAGCTCGGGCGTGATATCAACCATTTCAACGCCCAGCCGGCCGCGCCGCACCTCGCCGTAGCGCACAATCTGGCTCATTACTTCTCGCGCTATCGCCGAGGGCACTGCAAAACCGATCCCGACATTGCCGCCTGCCGGGCCGATTATCGCGGTATTGATGCCGATCAGTTCGCCGCGCAGATTGACCAGTGCGCCCCCGGAGTTGCCGGGATTGATGGAGGCGTCGGTCTGTATGAAATCTTCGTAACCCTCGACCGAAAGACCGCTGCGCCCCAGCGCGCTTACGATGCCCGAGGTCACCGTCTGACCGATGCCGAAGGGGTTGCCGATGGCGATGACATAGTCGCCGACGCTGAGCGCATCGGAATCGCCGAACTTCAGGGCGGAGAGGCCGGAGGCCGCGATCCGCAGCACGGCGACGTCGGTGCCGGGATCGGTGCCGACAAGTTTTGCCGGAAACTGGCGGCGGTCCTTGAGCGTAACCACAACCTGCTCGGCGTCTTTGATCACATGATTGTTGGTGAGCACGTAACCGCGGGCAGCGTCGACGATCACGCCCGAGCCCGCGCTTTGCTCCTTGCGCTGCGGCCGGTCGGGCAGATTGAAAAAGCGGCGGAAGAACGGATCGCGCAACAACGGGTTGTCTTCGCTCGGCGAGCGCGTGACAACCGAGATGTTGACCACCGCCGGGGTCACTTCGTTGACCAGCGGCGCCAGCGTGGGCAGCCCTCTGCCTTCGGTCAGCGGCAGTGCCGCGAGCGCAGGCGCTGCGGCCGCTGCAAAAAGCACGATGATTTTTAAAACGCTTTGCACGCAGCGCGTCGAAATGGATGTGGTCATGGCTTGCCTCCCGGCCATATTAGATACGGCAGGAAAAGTAAAGTTCAAGCCGCTCGCGGGGGATTACTTGAGAATCTGAAACAGGTTGTTGAAGTCGTCGGTCCACAGCCGCAATCCGGGAATCTCCGTAATTTCGGCCGAGACGTCCGCGATTTCCCTGCGCTCGATCAGCTTGGCGCTGCGCGTTACCAGTATCCAGTCGGTTTTTGCCAGATCGCTATCCTCGGCCTCGTCGATAATCAGCGCAACGTGCAGCCCGTATTCGTCGGCGATGCGCTTGACTACCGGCGCGAGCCGCAGAAAGCGGTTGGTGACGTGGAATGCGATGATGCCGTCTTGTTTAATGTGCTTGAGGTAGACCGCCATCGCCTGTTTGGTGATGAGGTGCACCGGAATGGAGTCACTGGAGAAGGCGTCTATCGCCAGCACGTCGTACTGCTGGGGCGGTTCACGCTCCATGGCGAGGCGCGCATCGCCGAGCACGGTCTCGATTTTCGCGCTGCTGTCGTTGAGGAAGGAAAACTCCTTGCGCGCGACTTCGATGACGTCCGGGTTGATTTCATAAAAGCGGTAGGTATCGCCGGTGCGGCCGTAAACCGCCAGCGTGCCCGCGCCCAGGCCCACCACGCCGACGCGTGCCGGCAGCGGGGACTGGGCCGCCTTGATGGCGATGCCGATGCCGGCGCTCGGCCCGTAATAGGTGGTCGGCTCGTTGCGTCTGTCGGGCGCGAGATGCTGCTCGCCATGCATGATGACGCCGTGCATCAGGCGCCGCACCGAATCATTTTCGGATTCAGAACCGGTGTCCTTGACACGCAGCGTGCCGTAGAAGTTGCGCGTCATCACGCGCGTATCTTTCGACAGCAGGTCGATGTAGTAATAGACCTGATAACTGGTGAATCCGGCAACGCCCAGCGCCAGCAGCGGCACCATGACGTGCATCCTGCGCGCGCTGTAGGCGGCGAGCCCCAGGGTGATCACCAGCCCGATGCCGAATTCGTAATAGGTATTGAAAAACTTGGGCGCGATGAAGCCCACGGAAAAACCGCCCAGCGCGCCGCCCAGCGATACCATCAGGTAGAACCTCGTCAGATAACGCGGCGCCGGCTTGAGATTCGCGAGTTCGCCGTGAAAGAACATGCAGCATACGAACAGCCCGGCCAAATAAAGCGGAATCGCCTCCTTGATATCCATGATGCCGCCATCGGCGTGCAGTCCCCACGCCATGGCGCCCACGATCACCAGCAGTGGTCCGAAGAAGATGTGGCGTTTGTACCATCCGCTGCCCTCGAAACACAGGATGAAGGTAACGAGATAAAGCGTAAGCGGCAGGATCCACAGGAAGGGCACCGAGGCGACGTCGTGCGTGATGTGATTGGTCACGCCGAGCAGCATGAACGAGCCCATGGCCGAGAGCAGCAGCCACAGCAGATAGTCCCTGGCGCGCGGCGCGGGGCCGTCGTTGACCGCATCCACCGCTTGCTTCGCCACAGCGAACCGGCTTTGCGAGCGCAGGCTGAACAGGGCGGAAGCAATGCACAGCAGCACGAACAGCGCATAACCCGTGGTCCAGCCCCAGGATTGCTGCGAGCTGGTGACCCACGGTTCGACCGCGAAGGGATAGGAAATCAGCGCCAGCAGCGAGCCGAAGTTCGACAGTGCGAACAGCCGGTAAACCGTGCCGGCGGGAAAAGTGCGCGCAAACCATGCCTGCACCAGCGGACCGGTGGTCGATAACAGGAAATAAGGCAGGCCTATGGTCATGAACAGCAGCCCGAGGATGCGCAGCGTCGGATCGTCTTCGCCGCCGGGCTTCCAGGACGCATCGGGCACGATGGGCAGCGAGGCCAGGCTCAGCACCAGCAGAACGATGTGCAGGATCACCTGCCTGCGCGAGGGCAGATTGCGCGTGGTCCAGTCGGTGTAGGCGTAACCGAAGAGCAGCAGAAACTGGAAGAACACGAGACAAGTCGTCCATACGGCAGCCGATCCGCCGAACCACGGCAGAATCTGCTTTGCCATGATGGGTTGAACCAGAAACAGCAGGAACGCGCTCGTAAAAATGGTCAGCGCGTAAAGCAGCATGTAGATCCTAAATAATTGTTTTTATGGCAAAGCGCGGATTATACCGGCACTGCCCGCTGGCGTCCTGCGGTGCGCCGGAGGGGGGTTTATCTGGCCGCGGGTGCGCGCGCCAGCCCGAGTTCGGCGAGGATCTCCCTGATCTCGCCGTATTCGCTGTCCAGATGCCGGCGCGTGTCGGCACTGTTGAGATAGGTGTTGGACAAGTGCTTGGCGTTGAGCAGCTTGTCCCATTCCTCGGTGGAGACGAAGCGCTTGAACACGCCGTCCCAGTAACCGGCCTGCGCCGCCGTCAGTCCTTTGGGTGCAATGACGAGGCGCCAGTTGTCCGCCGCCACCTTGTGTCCCAGTTCGGTCAGGGTCGGTATCCCCGCGAACGGGCCGCTCAGCCGCTTGGGGGCGGCGTAGGCGAGGCCGCGGATCTGGCCTGAGGCAATGCTGCCGGCCACCACCGAGGCCGAGGCCACCATCAGGTCGATGTGTCCCCCGAGCAGCGCGGTCATGGTGTCCCCGCCCGAATTGAAGACCACCACTTTGCCCTGTTTGGGGCTGATGCCCAGGGTTTTCAGCAGCAGGCTGTAGGCAATGTGGTTTGCGCCTCCGATGCTGCTCGATACGCCGGTCGCGACCGACGACGGGTCTTTTTTGATCTGCGCAAACAGCTCCTGCGGGGTCTTGAAGCGGGAGTCGGCGCGCACCCAGTAAGCGATGTATTCGCTGAACAACAGGGTGATCGGCGTGAAATCGCTGTAAGTGACCGTCGATTTTCCGGTGATGTGGTTGGTGACGATATTGTACGAGCTCACCAGCAGTTGATGGGCGTCGCCGGTTTTCTGGCCGAGGTAGGCGAAGGCAATCGCCCCGCCGCCGCCGGGCCGGTTGACGACCGCGCTTGAAACGCTGACGAGTCCGGTTTCCCGCCACAGGCGATCGATATCGCGCGCGGTCCTGTCGGTGCCGCTGCCCGGGCTGGAGCCGACCACGATCTCGATATTTTTTTCCGGCTTCCACGATGACTGCGCCGCAACGGGCGCGGCAAGCACCGGCAGCAGCAGGGCGGCGAGCAGGCTCGAATACATGAAGTGCATGGTCTACTCCGACTTTTGGTATGCGCGCATTCTGCAGCGCGCCCGGCATGGGCGCAACCGCAGCATCCATCATGCGGACACCCATCCGGCTGGGGCATTCGGCGCGGCGGGATTACACTGTCGCCCATGACCATGAGAGCGAACCTGCGGATTTTAGCGGCGGCGCTTTTGATCGCCGCCGTCCAGGCGCAAGCCTGTCCCGACGACAGGCTGACCGCCGTTTTGGTCCGGGCATGGCAGAACGCGCAGCCCGTAAGCGGTTTGGGTGAGCTGCCGATGGCGGATGCGCTGTGCCTGCGCGACAGCTTGGTGCTGGCATTGCAGCCGGCGCTGGGCAGGGTCATCGGCTACAAGGCGGGATTGACCAACAAGGTGGTGCAGCAGCGTTTCGGCCATGCCGCCCCGGTGCGCGGCACGCTGCTGGAAAAAATGCTGCGGCCGCAGGCGCGCGGCGCGGTGCCGGCGGCGTACGGCGCGCGTCCCATCATCGAGGCCGATCTGCTGGCGGAAGTGAAAGACGGGGCCATCAACGAGGCGCGCACCCATCTCGACGCACTCAAGTCCCTGTCGCGCATCTTTCCCTTCATCGAACTGGCCGATCTCGGCATCGCGGAAGGCGAGCCCATCACCGCAGCGAAAATCGTCGCGATCAATGTCGGCGCGCGCGGCGGCGTGTACGGCCGGCCGGTCGCGGCTGAGGCGACGCAGGCATTCGCCGACACGCTGCGCGACATGCGCGTCATCATGAGCGACGAAACGGGCAGGGAACTTGCCAACAGCCCGGGCGCGGCCATTCTGGATCATCCGCTCAACGCGGTATTGTGGCTGGCGCAGGACCTGCAAAAAAACGGCATCCGCCTCAAAGCCGGCGACCTGCTGAGCCTGGGATCATTTTCGCCGCTGGTCGTGCCGCGGCCGGGGGCGAGCTATAGCGTGCGCTATCGGGGATTGCCCGGCGACCCGGAGGTTGCGGTGAGCTTCAGATAAATCGCAACTTCACTGCGCACCGGCCTGATCCGACAGATCGCAGGTTTGCGCCCACATCCGGCCCGCCGCATTACGTGATGGCATAGGTTCGCCCCGTCAAACGTTGGCTTTGATCCAGTTGATCAGTCCGGACACATCCATCGCGCCCGATTGCCGCGCGACTTCGCGGCCGTTTTTGAACGCGATCAGCGTCGGAATGCCGCGGATGCCGAAGCGCGCGGCGATATCGGGCTCGGCTTCGGTGTTGAGCCTGGCAAGCCGCACCGCGGGCGCAAGCTGCGCGGCGGCCTGCTCGTACGCGGGCGCCATCATGCGGCACGGACCGCACCACGGCGCCCAGAAATCGACCACCAGCGGCAGATCGTTGGCGCCGACATGACGCTCGAAGCCCGCCGCGCTGAGCTCGAATGGCTGCGGCGAAATCAGCGCCTGTTTGCAACTGCCGCATTTTGCGCCCGCGCCCAGGCGTTCGCGCGGCACGCGGTTGGTGGTATTGCAATGCGGACAGACGACGTGCAAGTGCTCGCTCATGTGCCGGTCCTTATTGAGCCTTCACTAATTCGCGACAGCGAATCAGTGTCCTTCTCACCCTCTCCTTGCGGGCGTGGGTATCTACACATCTTAAAGAAACCCCCTCGCCCGCCTTGGGGCGGGAGAGGGCGGGGGAGAGGAATTGAGCGTTCCGACTGTCATCCATTTGTGAAACGCCCAATAGGAATCGCGCGGCCTGCCGCTGTGTGTGTACTGGAAAGTTTTCATTATTGGAATATGAGGGCAAACCAAATCAATTCAAGTCGTTGCAGGCGAAGCTGCTATCTACTTGCGACGGTGCGGCAGTTGCGCATCCAGCGCGCGCAACTGCGCTTCCAGGCCGTGGATGCGCTCGAGCAGCTTGATCGCCAGTGCGAGCCCGCCCGCGTCGAGATCGAAATCGTTGCGCAGGCGGCACGCGGTGCGGGCGATCAACAGACAATCCGCGCTGAACCTGGCTTCAGTGGCGACGGTAGCGTGCATGGCAGGCAGCGCCTCATAATCAATCAACTGCAGCAGCTCGGCCTCCGACAATCCGGACAGATTCGCGAGTTCGGCCAGCGAGAATTCGTGATGCTCGTCGAGCCATACCGCTTCGGTAATTTCGACTCTCATTTCACTGCCTCCTTGAAATGACCGCGCGGATCGAATCCGGACGCCTCCGCCAGATCCTTGAACAGCGCGCGTTCGCGCTCGCTCAATTCGGCGGGCACGACGATTTGCACCACCGCATAGAGATCGCCCCTGCCTTCGCGCGGCCTGGGCAGGCCGCGCCCGGACAGCCGCAGCTGCTGCCCGGAGCGGGTGCCCGCCGGTATCTTGAGGCGCACTTTTTCTTCGAGCGTCGGCACTTCCACCGCCGCGCCCAGCACGGCTTCCCACGGCGCGAGCGGCAGGTCGATGTACAAGTCGTGGCCGCTGGCGCGAAACAGCGGGTGCGGCAGCAGATGGATGTTGAGATACAGGTCGCCATCGCGCCCGCCGTTCAGGCCCTTGCCGCCCTTGCCGGGCAGGCGTAGCCGCTGGCCCTCGGTCGCTCCTTTCGCGATGCGCGCCTTGAAGGTGCGCGGCACGCGGCGCATGAAGCCGTTTTCACCGGGCTCGGGCACCGCAAGATTCACCTCGATCTCGGTGCCGCGCGCGGCCTGATCGAGCGTGATGCCCGCCTCCACCTCGTAATCCTGCCCCGGAATGGGAAATTTGCCGCCGCCGCGCCGGCCGCCCGACAGACCCGCAAAAAGATCGGCGAGATCCATCTCGTCGAATGAGAACTGCCCGTCGCCGAATTCCTTGTTCCAGTCCGGCGGCGGCCGGAAGTCCTGGCCCGGCCGGAAACCGCTGCCGAGCTGGTCGTACGCCGCGCGCTTCTCCGGGTTCTTCAGCGTGTTGTAGGCCTCGCCGATTTCCTGGAATTTCTCTTTGGTGTCGGGTGCCTTGGAGACATCAGGATGGTATTTGTGGGCGAGCTTGCGGTATGTCTTCTTGATATCCTCGGCGCTCGCATTGCGTTCGACTCCGAGTATCTTGTAGTAGTCTTTGTATTTCATTGTTTTTCCCTGGCTGCGCGCAGCAGTCATTGCATAAGACCATGAAGACAGGGATAGGTGCTTGCCCGCAGCGCAAAATCAAGAGGGGGATCTGCATGTGCTGCGCGCCGCGAAGCCGCTGCGCAACAGACGTCCTGGGACACGCAGAAGCCAGACGAACGACGTAATATCCCGGGCAAAGCGTTCGCGGCCGCCGCAACCTGTGGCGGTCTCAGCCAGAGAAATTTACGTAACATATTGTTTTAATTAATAAAATTAATTTAGACGGGCAGCGGAGTGCGGATGCAGCGGCGAGCACCAGCGTTCCTTGCGGGCACGATCAAATCGGCAATGCGCAAGTGGGGCAGGCTAATCCGGGATTCCGGTTTGCGCGGCTGAGCGGCGCCTGACCCCGGGGTTTTTCAAACGAGGCTGAAATGATTGCCGTAATTTTCGAACTTTATCCGGCACCAGGCAGAGCCGCGGAGTATTTCGATCTGGCGGCAT
>CAKKQX010000347.1 GCA_919902235.1 Burkholderiales bacterium | reverse complement strand
ACCGCGTGGCGGTGCTCGACGGCGGCGTGATCCAGCAGATCGGCACGCCGATGGAACTCTACGACAATCCGCTGAACCGCTTCATCGCCAACTTTGTCGGCACCATCAACCTGGTGCCGGGCCGGATCGAGACCACGTCCGGCGGCACGATATTCGAATCGCCGCTGGGCAGAATAACGCTGCCGCCATCCGCCGCAACCGCGCCCGCCGGCGCCGCGGAAATTGCGCTGCGTCCGCACACGCTAGCGCTTGCCGCGCCCGATCGCAGCGCTGATCCGACGCACCAGTGGATCGACGGCCAGGTCGCCGAACGCGAATTTCTCGGTGAATTCATCCGCTACACCGTCAGGGTCGGGGACACCAGGCTGATCATCGACAGCACCCACTACGCGGGTGAACCCAGCTTCGCGCCCGGCAACGCAGTGAAAGTAGGCGTGAATCCCCGCCATGCGAGACTGCTCACCGCTTGAGCAAACCAGACCCGCAGCGGGGATCAAGCGCAATGGCCTATTGCACCCTGCACTGACCAGCCGCAGGTAATATACAACTATTTGTTTTTATTACATTTTTTAATAAAACATGAGAATCAAAGCGTGGCATCGCGCGAGACCCCATCTGCGTCAATACTGGTAGTCGCCCAGTCGTTGATGCCAGAATAAAGCCTATTCCGGAAGCTCCCCGCAGTTCAACATGCGAAGAAAACACTTGCTGCCCGCGTTCCGCTGGATGCAGGCACTCACAGCGGCGATATTCTGCGCTGCCCTGCCGCTTGCGGCGGGGGCGCAAACGGCTGCGCCGAAAATCGGCGTCGTGGTCATGCACGGCAAGGGCGGCACCCCGGCCAGGCATGTGTCGGAGCTTGCAGATCATCTGGAACGCAAAGGCTATCTGGTCGCCAATCCGGAAATGCCTTGGTCGGGACGGCGCAATTACGACGTGCCCGTCGCCGCCGCCGAGCAGGAGCTTGAGGCAGCGCTGGAAGTTTTGCGCAGCAAGGGCGCGCAAAAGCTGTTCGTTGCCGGACACAGTTTTGGCGGGCTGTTCGCGTTGTACTTCGCGGGCAGGCATGCCATCGACGGCGTCATCGCAATGGCGCCGGGCGGCGACGTCGGCAACCGGATTTATCGCGAAAAACTGGGCGAGTCGGTGGAACTCGCACGCCAGTTCGTCGCCGGGCAAAAAGGCAATGAGCCTGCCCGACTCTCAGACTACGAGGGATCCAGGGGCATCTACCCCATCGTCACCATCCCTGCCGCCTATCTCAGCTGGTTCGAACCCGATGGCGCCATGAACCAGACGCGCATGACACAGGCCCTGAAGCCGCAGACTCCGGTGCTGTACATCAGTCCGCGCAACGATTATCCGGGACTACTCACCGTGAAGCAGCGGATGTTCAACGCGCTGCCCGCCAATGCGCTCAACAGGCTCTACGAGCCGGACGCGAGTCACCTGGGTGCGCCCTCTGCGGCGCGCGACGAGATCGTACGCTGGACAACCGAGGTGGCAGGCGCCGGAAACTGATTGTAGTCGGATGAAGAGCGCTTTCGCCCCTCCCCCCGCACCCCGTCACTCCGCCACTCCACTTTACTGCGCGGGATCGGCGAAAGCTTCGACGCAATAACCGCTGGCGCCACCGCAACCACGCCCGGGAAGCTCAGTTGCGATCAGTAATCTACGCACGGACGCCTCCCTTCCTGCCAAACAGCATGATGACTGCGCCGACTGCGAGCACGGCCAGTCCCACCAGCGCATGGGTGCGATGGTAGGCGAGGCTCGAGTACAGTAAATACGCGCACATCAGCACGAACAACGCCGGGACCACCGGGTAGCCCGGAACGCGAAACGGCCGCGGCGCGTCCGGTTCTCTGGCACGCAGCACGAACAGCGCCACGCCAACCAGCAGGAAAAATCCCCAGAACACCGGCAGCGAATACTCCACCAACCCCTTGAACCCGGCGTTCTGGATGGCCCCGAAGGCGACCAGCGCCAGCGCAATCACGCCCTGCACCAGCATGGCGGTGCGCGGCGAACCGCTCGCTTCGTCCCAGCGGCCCAGAAAGCCCAGCATGGGCCAGTCGCGGCCGAGCGCGTAGTTGGAGCGCGCGCCGACGATCATCGAGCCGTTCACCGAGGTCAGCGCGGCGATCGCGATCATGCATGCGATCAGTTTCTCGCCGGCCGTGCCCCACACGTTCTTCAGCAGATCCGCCGCGACCGCGTTCGAATGCGTCATGGCGTCGTAACCCAGCCCTTTCAGGTACGCCAGGTTGACGAGCACGTAAAGCAAGGTGACCAGTCCGATCGAGAGCAGCAGGGCGCGCACCATATTGCGCTCGCGATCGCGCACCTCGGCCGAGATGTAAGCGGCGTCATTCCAGCCGCCGTAGGTGAAGAGCACGAACACCATCGCCGAGCCGATGCCGGCGCCCATGTACCAGGGCTGTTCGGCACCGGCTACCGCCGGTGCGGCGGGCGCCGCAGGGGTGGCGAGCATCAGGCCGACGACGATGATGAGCACCAGCCCGCCCACCTCCAGCACAGTAAAGATATTCTGCGTGGCCTTGCCTTCGCGGATGCCGAGGTAGTTGACGATAGTCAGCAGCCCCACCACCAGCGCCGCCCAGATTGCCGAGGAGTGGGCGCCCAGATTCACTATCCGTGACATGTAGTCACCGAAGAGGTAGGCAAACACGGCAATCGAGCCCGCAACGATCACCGTCATGCGCGCCCATCCGTACAAAAACGCGATCGAGCGGCCGAAAGCTCTTTGCAGGAAGTGGTATTCGCCGCCCGCGGAAGGAAAGGCAGTGGCGAGCTCGGCGTAGCACAGCGCGCCGATGATGGAGAACACCCCGCCCGCAACCCATGCCGCGATGAGCATGGATTCGCTTCCTACCGCGCCGGCAACGATAGACGGCGTGCCGAAAATGCCCGCGCCGACGATGAGGCCGACGATCATGGCGATGGCGTCGGGCAGCGACAGCGTGGCGCGCGGCTGGCTTGCCGCCGCGGCGCCTGTTTGCGCCGGACCGTTCATCTTGTGGCACCGTTTGCCGGGTCAAGCGCGCTGATGCGCATTTCGCCGCGCACCTTCAGGCGCGCCGACCAGCGCAGCGGCTTCTGCCCGCCGCCTATAATGACCGTGCCCTCGATGATGTCCTGTGTCACGCGCCCCTGGAAGCGGTGCTTGGTCATGCCCGCGCCCTGCGGCACGTCCACTTCGAACGCCAGCTGGTCGCCCTGCACCTTGAATATGGGCAGACGCACCGGCTTGCCGTCGACTTTGGCCTCGCCGCTCACCTTCTGAAAGCTCTGGTCGAAATCGAATTCGTAGATCACGCCGCGGCCGCCGACATTGATCAGAGATTCCCACTGGCCGGCTATTTTTGCCGGCACGATGTAAAAGAAGATATAGCTTTTGCCGGGATCGCCGACCGTCTTTTCGGGCACCAGCAGCGTTTTCTGCTCGTCGGGATACCACTCTCCCATGTCGTAATCGTGGGCGACGACGCGCGTGCCCGGCTTGAGCGCCAGCAGCTTGGGCCGCAACTTCTCGTTCATCTCGGGCAACAGGTAGCTGGTGATTACGCTCGCCTTCGAAAGATCGGTCTCGAACAGGTTTTGCTCGATAAACTGCACGCGGTCGGCAACGCCCTCTTTTTGCGCGCCTTCCCGCGCCCGCTTGAGCAGGACCGTGTCCAGGTCGACGCCGAAACCGCGCGCACCGTATTTTTTCGCGGCGGTGATGATGATGCGCCCGTCGCCGGAACCGAGATCGATGACGAAATCACCGGCCTGCATCTTGACCATTTTCAGCATTTCATCCACCACCACCTGCGGCGTCGGCACATAGATGACATCGCCTTTTCCATCCTGGCCGGCGGCCGACAACGGGATGGCCGACAGCAGCAGGGCAAGACACCAGCGTTTGACGAGTTTCATGACAGCTCCTTTGTTTTCAACATGCATTGGCCAGGACCGTCCATTCGGTCAGGGCATCAATATTCATTTTGCCGCGCATCACACGTTTCGCAGCCCGGCCGAAACGTTGTTCTCCAATCACCACCTTTATCTTCCGGCACCGTGCTTACTTTGCGCTGACTACTTTGCGCCGGCTTTGACGGCACGCCACTTGTGCATG
>CAKKQX010000346.1:2345-8529 GCA_919902235.1 Burkholderiales bacterium | reverse complement strand
AAAATCCCCCAACCCTGCTCGGCAGAAAATGCAGCCATCCCGACGCCGGCGACCGGAAACAAAAACCGTAACAGAACACTATTGAAAACGACAATGCCGAGGTTGGCTGCCCAGCGCCGCGCTTTCAGGACGCTGAGCCTGCGGCGCGGCGCAAAAATTTCCCACAACGCCATGACGGCGAACACTGACGAAAACGCACCAAGCCGGATTGCAGGCTCATAGGCGGCAATGAAAGCGGCGGCGCTCATCGCCGGGTCCCCGGGCACAGGCGTCATTTTGATTTCCTTTGTGATATGATACTATTCAACTGAACACTTGAATATTAAGCGGCCGAAAGCCCGATGTCAATAGGGGGCTGGAGCGGAAATTTGCGCTTCACCTGACGGTCAGGCATGTCATGCGCTATACTATTCAAATCTTTGATTGAATACAGGAAAAAGGAACACTTCGTGTCAAAAAGCGGTTTCAAGCACGAACTTTTCGTGCAGTTCGCGCGCATCGGTAAGGCGCTCAGCAACGCCAACCGGCTTGAGCTTCTCGAGTTCATCGCGCAGGGAGCGCGTAGCGTAGAAGAGCTTGCCAAAGCGTCCGGCTTGAACTTCGCGAATGCCTCACAGCACCTACAGGAACTCCGGCAGGCAGGTCTGGTGACTGCACGCAAGGAGGGGTTGCGCGTGTATTACGAGCTTTCGGGGGACGATGTCATTGGCTTGCTCGACAATGTTCGACACGTTGCGGAGCATCGTATCGCAGAGGTGCAAAAGCTTGTCGGCACCTACCTCAGTGCCAAGGATGAACTGGAGCCAATAGAGGCAATGGAACTGCTCGGCCGGGCACGCAAAGGCCTGGTTACCGTGCTGGATGTTCGCCCACCGGAAGAATTTCTGGCAGGTCACCTTCCGGGTGCTGTGAACATCCCCCTTGCCGAACTCGAAAGCCGGATTGGGAAGCTGCCCAAGAATAAGGAAATAATTGCTTATTGCCGCGGGCCATATTGCGTACTTGCGTTCGAGGCTGTTGCGCGATTGCGAAAAAAAGGCCTGAAGGCGCGACGCCTGGAGAATGGTTTACCCGAATGGCGCTTGCGTGGGCTTCCGGTAGAGGTAGGTTGAGATGCCGCTGATTTGTTAGCGCATGCTCGGCGGTTCGTGCCGCATATCAAGCGGCCGGACTGTTAACACGCAACTAACGCTGATAATCCGTCGCTACAACTTTTTGGCGCTGTACGCTTACAACGGCGTGCCGATGCCCGCAGCTCGCAACTGCGTCTCATCCGGTCCCCTGCCGGCGCAGCAGTCCGCGAGTTTGCCGTCGACGGCCACGGCGGGAACGCTGCGGATGCCGTATCGCCTTGCTTTCTTTGAGACTTCCGGCTTGTGCATATCGAGAATTTCAACCTCGCATGATGGGCAGGCGATTTGGTTGATCAAAGTGATCGTGTCTTCGCACAATACACATCCGGCACTGAATACTTCGATTTTGCGGGTTGCGTTCATGGTGTTCTCCTTTAATGCGCCTTGACTTGCTGATCGCTTCCGCCGGCGACGCATGCCGGGCAGGGGGCCGTTGCTGTTGATTTGGAGCGGTTTCCAAGGAAGATGGCGGCGACGAGCAAGAGCACCCCGCCCGTCGTCAGCCAGTCCGATTCGAAATAAAACTTGCCGATCAGCACGAGTCCCGTTGCGACTGCGCCTAAGGCCAAAGCGGTGATTCTGCCCGTGCGCCGAGCCTGAAACGCCAGCACGCCCAACGCAACAGTGAGGAACGCAGCCGTCAGCGGCAGGAGATAAGGCGTGTAGTTGACGAATTCCAGTCCCAGCGCGCTGAGCAGCGCGGCATAGGCTGGAAAGCACAGCGGGCAGGTAAGTTTTGGCAACAGGGCGGCGCCGACGGCCGGGACCGAGGCAACCATCGCTTGCCAGCGTGTTCTTGCCGGTTGCGTGGAAGGCGCGCGCAACAATGCCGAGCAGACGGCTTCCAGTGACGGAGTGCGGCTCAGCGCCCCATGCGTGTCGGCGTAGACGCGGCAGGCCGCCGCTCCGGCGACAGGGCCGGTTCCGGCAACATCCTCGCCGTCGACGAGTATCGTCGGTGAGCCATAGGTTCGCGCATATTCGGGGCTGTCGGGCGCGGTGCGCTCCCATTCCCGCCAGCGCGCCGAGACGCCGGTCTGGGTAAATGCCTTGATCAGCAACGACCGCGTTGCTGTTACATTCGGGCAATCGGCATCGTAGATCAGCTCGACATTCATTGCGTGTTCCTCGCGCCTTCCAGCGATTCCAGTATGGGACATTCGCTGGTCGGGCCTGCGCCCTGACAAGCGTCTGCCAGCTTGGTCAGCGCCCGCTTTATGCGCTGCAAGTCCTTGATCTTGCCGTCGACAGTTTCAATTTTGCGGCGCGCCCGCTGCCTGATGTCGGCGCAGGTGGTGCCGGCTTGCATGCGCAGAGAAAGCAGTTCTCCGACCTCATTCAGAGAAAACCCCAGGACCTGCGACTGCCGGATGAAATGCAAGCGGCGCAGTGCATCATCCGTGTAGAGACGGTAGCCGGAGCGGCTGCGCGGTGCGTCCGGCAGCAGTCCGCGTTTTTCGTAGTAGCGTATGGTGGCGATATTGACGCCGCCACGACTTGCCAGTTTGCCGCGGGTCAACAGTTGCGGTTCGCTCACAATGTTCTCCTCGTTGATGCTACTTTAGACCCTGAACCTGAGTGCAGGGTCAAGACCCCCCCCAGATTTTTCTTGCGGATCAAATATAAGCATATGTTGTTAAACAATTACTCAAGAGAGCCGAAGATATGAGCGGCGGGGATCAATAGCCTAGGCAGCGGTACCGCCTTTTTTTCAAATCCACAGCTATAAAACTTCACACAAACCTCGCTGCGTTATTGCGTTTGCCCCCTGTTGGCAATCTGGGCCCATTTTTTTCCCAGGTCTTTGCTCAGGTAGACATTGCGCTCAAAAGTGGCGATGACATATTCGTTTCGGTTGACGGGATTCTGGGCGATGTAGGCCACGGCATCCTCGGTCAGGGGCGGGAGATTGATGGCGGTTTTTTTGCCGTCGCTCCAGTCCAGGCGGGTCAGTGCTGGCTTGTTTTCATAGCTGCTGAACCAGAGCTTTTTTTCATCAAGGTCGAAAAAGACACTTAAGACCTGCTCGCCGCCTGACAAGCGTTTGAAGTTGTCGCCGCCATCGGTCGAAAGAAACAGGCCGGTCTTTGTTCCCGCAGCAACGATCTGGTTGTTCGAGGGATGCACCGCCAGACTCAGGAGTGGACCTTCCAAGTTGTTGCCTTCCGCGCGTTTCCAGGAAAAACCGTCGTTGACGGTGGCGTGGATGCCGGGCTTGCTCATGCGCGAGTTGGGTGCGTGCGTGACCACGTAGACTGCGTTGGTGCCGTAGCTCGTGGCCAGTTGATGGAAGTCCGCCTCACCCTCGAGTCCGAGTTTGCGCCAGGTGCGGCCGCCATCGCCGCTCTTGATCAGGCCGAACGGGTTGGCGAGCCCCGAGCCCGGCGCCGGGTGGCCGCTGCTGTAGAAAAATTGTTTTGTCGCCGAAAAGCCCATGTAATCGTTTTCGGGGCCCGCTGCTTTTCCCCATTTTCCGCCACTGTAGGTCGCCATTCCGTGGTGACTTGGCACGAAAATCTGTTTGCCGTCGGCGCTATAGGACAATCCGTGAACATGCGTCAGGGTGACAGGTGAGACGGCACGTGCTGGTAACGCCAGGCAAACACCCAAGGATAAAGCGATTAAACCGAGTGCTTTGGTTTTTTTATGTGACATGTTTGACCCTTTTCAGTAATTGTCAGAAATAAATGGGATGTCTCGATGGAAGCTATCCAATTGTTGCCGGGACGGGGAAGGCCTGGAGCAGTCAGTATTTGAATATTGATTTCCATACTAATTTACTGTTCTTGTTTGTGTGAATTGCTCTTTAAAACGATAAAGTATCTATTCGTGATGGTGTTTCTAACCGATGGATGGCGGGGGCAATATCTTGCGTCGCCGCATCAGAAAGTAGGCGGCGGGGATCACCAACATCGACAGCAGCGGCGCGGTAATCATCCCCCCAACCATGGGTGCGGCAATGCGTTGCATCACTTCGGCGCCGGTGCCGTCGGACCACATGATAGGCAGCAGGCCGGCGAGAATCACCGCGACGGTCATCGCTTTCGGCCGCACCCGCAGCACCGCGCCCTCAGTGATCGCTTCAGTCACCATGCGCAGGCTGAATGACTCGCCGGCGGCAATGCGCCGGTCGAGCGCCTGCCTCAGATAAAGCAGCATGATGACGCCGAATTCCGCGGCTACTCCGGCCAGCGCGATAAAACCGACGGCAGCCGCGACCGACAGGTTGTAGCCCAGCAGCCACATCAGCCACAGCCCGCCGATCAGTGCAAACGGCACCGTCACCATGATGAGCAGTGCCTCGTCGACGCGGCGAAACGTGAGATAGAGCAGCACGAAAATAATGACCAGCGTGAACGGAATGACCAGCGTAAGGCGCTTCTTTGCGCGTTCCAGGTATTCGAACTGGCCGGACCACGCGACTGAATAGCCGGCAGGCAGCTTTACCTGCTCGCGCACCACGCGTTGCGCGTCGCTCACCACCGACTGCAGGTCGCGGCCGCGCATGTCGACATAGATCCAGCCGGAAAGCCGCGCATTCTCGCTCTTGAGCATGGGCGGACCGTCGACGATGACCAGTCTGGCCAGCGTGCCCAGTGTGATCTGCGCGCCGCGCTCGGTGACGATGGGCAGGCTGCGCAACTTTTCCAGGGAATCGCGCAATTCGCGCGGGTAGCGCACGTTGATCGGAAAGCGCTGCAGGCCTTCGATGGTCTCGGCGATGGTCTCGCCGCCGATTGCGGCTGACACGATATCCTGCACATCGCTGATATTCATGCCGTAGCGCGCCGCGACGAAGCGGTCTATATGCACGTCGATATAGCGTCCGCCGGTGAGCCGCTCCGCCAGCGCCGAAGTCACGCCGGGCACGTCTTTCACCACGCGCTCGATGTCCTGGGCCACGCGTTCGATTTGCGCCAGATCGGGACCCGAGACCTTGATGCCGAGCGGGCTCTTGATGCCGGTGGCGAGCATGTCGATGCGGTTGCGAATAGGCGGCACCCAGATGTTGGTGAGCCCCGGCACCTTCATGGTGCGGTCGAGCTCCTCGATCAGCTTGTCCTGCGTCATGCCGGCACGCCATTCGTTTTTCGGCTTGAACTGGATGGTGGTCTCCACCATTTCCAGCGGCGCGGGATCGGTGGCGGTCTCGGCGCGGCCGATCTTGCCGAACACGCGCGCGACTTCCGGCACGCTGCGGATCAGACGGTCGGTCAGTTGCAGAATTTCGGCGGCCTTGCCCGCCGACAAGCCGGGCAGGGCGGTCGGCATGTACAGCAGGTCGCCTTCGTCCAGCGGCGGCATGAACTCGCCGCCCAGGCGCGCGGCGGGTAAGGCGCTGAGCGCGAGCAGAACGACAGAGATGACCAGCGTGCTGCGCGGAAAACGCAATACCGCGGCCAGCAGCGGCCTATAGAGCGCTATCAGTAATCTGTTGATCGGGTTTGATTTTTCATCCGGGATCCGGCCGCGTATCCAGTAACCCATCAACACCGGCACCAGCGTCACCGACAAGCCGGCGGCAGCGGCCATGGCGTAAGTCTTGGTGAAGGCGAGCGGCGAAAACAGCCGTCCTTCCTGCGCTTCGAGCGCGAACACCGGCACGAAGGAGAGCGTGATCACGAGCAGGCTGAAGAACAGCGCCGGACCGACCTCGATCGCGGCATCGCCGATGAGGCGCCAGCGCTCGGTTTCGGACAGCGGCGCATCCGGATGCGCATGGCGCCAGGTCTCCAGATGCTTGTGCGCGTTTTCGATCATCACCACCGCGGCATCAACCATGGCGCCGATCGCGATGGCGATGCCACCCAGCGACATGATGTTGGCGTTTACCCCTTGGTAGCGCATCACGATGAAGGCGATCAGGATGCCGAGCGGCAGCGTGATGATCGCGACCAGACTGGAGCGCAGATGGAACAAAAAAACCAGACACACCAGGGCGACGACGATGAATTCCTCGATCAGCTTGTCGCGCAGGTGATCGATGGCGCGCTTGATGAGATCCGAACGGTCGTAGGTCGGCACAATCTCCACGCCCGGCGGCAGCCCGG
>CAKKQX010000346.1:0-2335 GCA_919902235.1 Burkholderiales bacterium | reverse complement strand
GCTTTCTCCGCGGCTATCGTTTCCAGCGCGTTCTTGCCCTGGCGCATGACGATGATCCCGCCGGCGGTTTCGCCTTCGCCGTCGAGTTCGGCGATGCCGCGCCGCAATTCCGGGCCGATCTGCACCCGCGCCACGTCTTTCAGCAGCACCGGCGTGCCGCCGTCGCCGAGCGCGACCGGAATCGCGCGAAAGTCATCCAGCGTTTTCAGGTAGCCGCGGACGCGCACCATGTACTCGGCTTCGCCCAGTTCCAGCACCGCGCCGCCTGCTTCCTGGTTGGCGTTGCGCACTGCCTGGATCACGCGCGAAAGCGGGATCGAGTAGGCGCGCAGCCGGTCCGGGTCAAGCACGATCTGGTATTGCCGCACCATGCCGCCGACGGAGGCGACCTCGGCGACGTTGGGCACCGATTTCAATTCATACTTGAGAAACCAGTCCTGCAGCGCGCGCAGTTGGGAGAGATCGTTGCGCCCGCTGCGGTCGACGATCGCGTATTCATAAATCCAGCCGACACCGGTGGCGTCAGGTCCCAGCGCGGTCTTTGCCGTTGGCGGCAGCCGGCCCTGCACCTGATTAAGATATTCGAGCACGCGCGATCGCGCCCAGTAGAGGTCGGTGCCGTCCTCGAACAGGATGTAGACGAAAGAGTCGCCGAAGAACGAGTAACCACGCACGGTTTTCGCGCCCGGCACCGATAGCATGGTGGTGGTGAGCGGGTAAGTGACCTGATCCTCGACGATCTGCGGCGCCTGCCCCGGATAGGTGGTGCGGATGATGACTTGCACGTCGGAGAGATCGGGGATCGCATCGAGCGGGGTCTTGAGCATGGCCCACACGCCCCAGGCGGTGATCATCAGGGTTGCCAGCAGCACCAGGAAGCGGTTGGCGATGGACCAGCGTATGAGCCGCGCGATCATTTGGCCGCTCCCCTGGCTTTGGGCCTGATGCGGGTGATGATGTGGTCGCCGTCAGCATTCGGCTCGCCGCGCAGCTCGAATTCTATCTCGTCACCCGGCTTGATGCCTGTCAGCTGCGCCTTGTCCTCGACCCGGAAGCCCATGGTCATTGCCGGCCATTTCATCGACGGTATGGGCCCGTGACTGATATCGATTCTGGCTTTTTCGGTATCGACCGCGTTGACCCTGGCGTTGCCGGCGTGTCCGCCGCTTGCAGCATTGCCGGCGGCGCTGCTTTGCGCACCCTCCAATCGCGAGAGCGTGCTCTTCAGACTGGCTTCGGAATCGATCAGGAACTGGCCGGAAACGACCACCTGCTGTCCGGCCCGGAGTCCTTTGCGGATCTCGGTCATGTCGCCGCTCTCGCGTCCGGCTTCAACATCCGCCGGCCCGAATTTGCCGCCGCCCTCGGCGACGATGACCACGGCGCGTGTGCCGGTGTGGATCACGGCTTCGCTTGGTACCATCAACGCGGTTCTGGCGCCGCTCCCGAAGTTGAGCGTGGCGAACATGCCCGGTTTCAACTGTCCGCCGGGATTGGCGAGTACTACGCGCGCCTTGAGGGTGCGCGTGGTGGCATTTACGTCCGGCAGCAGCGCGGCCACTTTGCCTTTGAACGTTTTCTCCGGCAGCGCCGCGGCGCGCGCTTCGACCGGCGCGCCGGGTTTGATCAGCGCCGCATCGGTTTCCGCGATCTCGGCGTGGACCCACACCGAGCCCAGGTTCGCCAGCTTGAACAGGGTAAGCCCCGGATTGACTGCCATGCCGTCGCGCGCGCCGAGTTCCCATACGACGCCGCCCTGCGGCGCGTACAGGGTTCCCCGCGGGTTTGCCTGGCCCGTCTCTTCGATGCGCTGCAGCTGCTGCTCGGAAATACCGAGCAGCAGCAACCGTTCGCGCGCAGCCTGCGCCAATGCACCGGCGCCGGGCTGCGCGCTGCGTTTGAGCGCCAGATACTCTTCCTGCGCTGCCAGCCATTCCGGCGCATAGATTTCCGCCAGCGGCTGACCGCGCGCGACGGGGTCGTACTGGGCACGCACGTGAAGTTTCTCGATGTAGCCGCTGACGCGCGATTGCACCGTGAAAATCGTGCGCTCGTCGATGCTCACGGCGCCGACGGTGGTCAATCCCGTCTCCATGCGTCCTTCCTGCACTTTGACGGTGCGGATACCGAGGTTCTGTGCCGTGCGCGGGCTGATCGTCACCCGGCCCCGGCCGGCGCCCGTGTCGGCATAGACCGGCACCAGCTGCATGTCCATGAACGGCGACTTGCCCGGTTTGTCGAACTTGGGACCGGGCACCATGGGGTCGTGCCAGTAGAGCGTCTCGCGCCCGGCTGCCGGATCAGATTTTCCATCGTTGCCTGCCGTTGCTGCGGG
>CAKKQX010000345.1 GCA_919902235.1 Burkholderiales bacterium | reverse complement strand
TCAAGGCGGCAAAGAAAGCCGACCAGGCATTGACAAAACGCGGTGCCAAGCTGGGCACCCTGCACGGCGTGCCGCTCGCGCACAAGGACATGTACTACCGTGCGGGGAAAGTATCGACCTGCGGCTCGAAAATCCTGCGTGATTACCGTCCCACGGTCACCAGCACCGTGGTCGAGCGCCTGTACGCAGCCGGCGCAATCTGGCTGGGCAGACTCAACATGGCGGAATTCGCCGCCAATCCCACCGGCCACAACGACCATTGGGGCCATTGCCGCAACCCGTGGAATCCGGCGCACATGACCGGCGGTTCTTCCAGCGGTTCGGGCTCGGCGGTCGGTGCGCGCGCCTGCTTCGGTTCGCTCGGCTCGGACACCGGCGGCTCGGTGCGCCTGCCGGCAGCCGCGTGCGGCGTGGTCGGCCTCAAGCCCACCAACGGCCTGATCAGCCGCTACGGCATCATGCCGCGCTCGTGGTCGCAGGACACGGTGGGGCCGCTCACCCGCACCGTGCGCGATTGCGCGCGCATGACGCGCGTCATTGCCGGCGCCGACCCCAGGGACGCGACCTGTGCCACGCTGCCGGTGCCCGACTACGAAAAAGAACTCAAGGGCAACATCAGGGGCCTGCGCATCGGGGTGCCCGAAAATCATTATTACGACGGCGCAACCGACGATGTGCGGGCATGCATGACAGCCAGCCTCAAGGTTCTCAAAAAACTGGGCGCGCAGATCATCAGGGTGCGGGTGCCGGATCCCGGGCAGATCTTCCTGCTCTCCAGCACGGTCTCGATCTCGGAAGCCTCCGTCATTCACCGCAAATGGATGCGCGAGCGGCCGCAGGATTATTCGCTGTACGTGCGCAGCCGCATCGAGCCCGGCTACCACATTCCCGCCACGGCCTACCTCGAGGCGCTTAATCTGCGCGCTTACTATCTCGACGAATTCATGCGCAAGGTCTACGCCAAAATCGACGTGCTGCACACGCCGGTGATGGTCGCGCCGCCGCCTACCATCGCCGAAACCGAGCCCAGGGCCTCGGGCGACGTGGCCGGCATCGTGGCGCGCATCACGCGCAACACGCGCCCGACCAACTATCTCGGCCTGCCGGCGCTGTCGGTTCCTGCCGGCTTCTCGGACAATGGCCTGCCAATCGCGTTCCAGCTCATGGGTCGGCCTTTTTCCGAATCGCTGCTGTTCCGCGCCGCCCACCTCTATCAGCAGGAAACCGACTGGCACACCCGCGTGCCGAGCTTATGAAGAGCTTAACGCTTCCGCTTTGTCCGCATGATTGATAAGCCCCTGGTTACGGTCGAGGACCTCGCGGTGAAATTCGTGAGCCGCGATGCCACGGTACACGCGGTGAACGGCGTCAGTTTCACGCTCGCCAAAGGCGAAGTGCTCGGCATTCTCGGCGAATCGGGCTCGGGGAAAAGCGTTACCCTGCGCGCGCTGATGCGGCTGCTGCCGCCCGGCAAAACCCGCCTGTCCGGACGCGTGCAGATCGCCGGGCATGACGTCATGGCGCTGGACGGCGACGCGCTGGCCCGTCTGCGCGGTCCGACAGTGGCGATGATTTTCCAGGAACCGATGACCGCGCTCGATCCCGTGTTCACCATCGGTCAGCAGATCGCGGAAGCCATCATGCAGCACGAAAACGTCTCCCGCGCCGCCGCCCTCAAGCGCGCTCTCGATCTTCTGGACCTGGTGCAGATTCCATCCGCCAGGCGGCGCCTCGATGCTTATCCGCACCAGCTTTCGGGCGGCCTGCGGCAGCGCGCGATGATCGCCATCGCGCTATCCTGCCGTCCTGCCCTGCTGCTTGCCGACGAACCCACCACCGCGCTCGATGCAACCGTGCAGATCCAGGTGTTGCTGCTGCTGCGCACGCTGCAGCAGCAACTCGGCATGGCGATGATTTTCGTCACTCATGACCTGGGCGTCGCGGTCGAAATTTCGCACAAGATTTCCGTGATGTACGCCGGGCGCTTCGCGGAAAGCGGACCGGTGGCGGAAGTGGTGCGCCGGCCGCGCCATCCCTACACTGAGGGCCTGTTGGGTTCGACCGTGCATGAAGTCGCCAAAGGCACCCGGCTCACCCCCATTTCCGGCTCGCCGCCCAATCTGGCGGCACTGCCGCCGGGATGCAGCTTTGCGCCGCGCTGCCCGTACGTGATTGCCGAGTGCAGAGCGGCGCTGCCCGCATTGCGCGAGATGGAAAACCGCGGACCCTACCCGCACAGCACGCGCTGCATCCGCCCTGAACGCATCGGCGCCGCCGGCCCCGGAAAATCCGCACCACAGGAGACCATTACCGCATGAGCACCGCCTTGCCTTTAAATCAGCTTTCCGCGACCGATGCCGCCGCTGCCATCGCTGCCGGCAAGCTCACTTCCGAAGCCCTGGTCGCCGCCTGCCTCGAACGCATCGAGGATCGCGAAAGCGCGGTGCAAGCGTGGGCCTGCATCGACCCCGATCTGGCGATGAAACAGGCGCGGGCCTGCGACCGGCAAGCGTCCCGCTCGCGTCTGCACGGCATCCCGGTCGGAATCAAGGACGTGATCGACACCTGCGACCTGCCGACCGAATACGGTTCGCCGATCTATAAAGACCATCGCCCGGCGTGTGACGCGGCGTGCGTGGCGCAGGTGCGTGAGTTGGGTGGCGTCATCCTCGGCAAGACCGTTTCAACCGAATTCGCCACGCGCCATCCCAACAAGACGCGCAATCCGTTCAATCCGCAGCGCACGCCCGGCGGCTCTTCCAGCGGTTCAGCGGCGGCCGTCGCCGACTGCATGGTGCCCATTGCGTTTGGTACCCAGACCTCGTCGTCAGTCATTCGCCCGGCCGCCTATTGCGGCGTGATCGGTTACAAACCATCGTTTGGACTCATCAACCGTGCCGGGCTCAAGTTCCTCTCGGAGTCGCTCGAGACCCTGGGTACGCTGACGCGCAGCGTTACCGATGCCGCGCTAGTCGTCGAGGAACTCGCCGGCCTGCCGCCGGCCCCGTTTGACGGTGTTGCAACGCTCAGGCCGCGCATCGGCTTCTGCCGCACACCCTGGTGGAATCAAGCCGACGACGCGACCCATGCCAGCCTCGACCAGGCTGCGCACGCGCTCGCTGCCGCCGGCGCCCGCGTAACCGACGTCGAGCTCGCAGCGGAGTTTGCGGCGCTGTCCGATACCCAGATCACGTTGAGCGGCTACGAGTTCTACCGCGCGCTCACCCATGAGCGCACGCGTCACCCCGAACTGATTTCAGCGAGCCTGACTGCCCGCATTGCAGCCGGCGGCAGAGTGACGCGCGCGCAATACGAGGCCGCAGTCGCCCTGGCCGCACATTGCAGCGCGCGCATCGCGGAGGTGTTCAAGGATTATGACGTGCTGATCGCGCCCAGTGCGCCGGGAGAAGCACCGGGTATCGGGAGCACCGGCGAGCCGATTTTCGGTCTGATGTGGACGCTGCTCAGGCTGCCGTGCCTCACGCTGCCGCACGGCACGGGGCCTGCGGGCCTGCCGCTCGGCC
>CAKKQX010000344.1 GCA_919902235.1 Burkholderiales bacterium | reverse complement strand
CGCCGGGGATGAACAGGATCACGAAGTCAGGCGCATTCTTGAATTGCGTCCAGTAGGACTTGCTCGACAATTCACGCACGCGCTCGCGCACCTTGCGCGCGTGGTGTTCCAGGTGTTTGCGGCGCGTCTCGTCGTCGCTGGCCTCGACCGCGCTGAGATAGGCATCGAGCGGCGTTTTCACATCCACCACGATCTCGCGCCCGTCGGGCATGCGCACGATCATGTCGGGGCGCATCCGGCCTTCATCCGTGTCGGTGTGCTCCTGTTCGTAGAAGTCGCAGTGCTCCACCATGCCGGCCAGCTCCGCCAGGCGCTTCAGCGTCATCTCGCCCCACTGGCCGCGCACCTCGGGCCGGCGCAGCGCCTGCACCAGATTGCGCGTCTCGCCCTGCAGCAGCTGCTGGGTCTGAACCATGGTTTCGAGATGCTTGGTGAGCGAACCGTAGGCTTCCTTGCGCTCGTTTTCCATCAGGCGGATTTGCTGCTCGGTTTTTTCCAGCGCCTCGCGCACCGGCTTGATCAGGTTCTCGACCGCTTTTTCCTTCAGCTCAAGATCGCCCTTGGCCTGCACGTGGAATTGCTTGAGCGATTCCTGCGCCAGTTGCAAGAAAGTCTGGTTGTTTTCCTTGAGCGCGCGGTTGGACAGCGCGATGAAGGTTTGTTCGAGGCCGGCGAGCTTTTCCTGCGCCGCCTTGCGTTCCAGTTCGAGCGTGATGGCGAGTTCCGTGAGCTGCTTCTGGTTGCGCAAGCGCGCGACGAACCAGCCCAGCGCGCCCGCCAGCAGTATGACAATACTGACAATAATAAGTGTGACGGCGTTACTCATGCAGTTTCAGCCAGTCGAGAATGTCGCCCGGCGCGCGGATCATGCCGTCCGCGCCCCAGCGCTCGGGGGTTTCATGGCCGTTAATGTACCCGAACAGCGCCACGAGCGTCTTCATGCCGGCATGCCGCCCGGCCAGGATGTCACGCTCGGCGTCGCCGACGTACAGGCATTGCTCCGGGCGGCTCCCGGCCGCGGCGCAGGCGTGCAGCATCGGCTCCGGGTGTGGCTTGCGGTTGGGCACGGTGTCGCCGCTGACCACGCAGATGGGCGCGGGCTTGGGCTTGAGTTGCGCCATCAGCGGGTCGGTGAGGAAGGCCGGCTTGTTCGTAACCACGCCCCAGTTGATGCCTTGTTTCTTGAGCGCTTGCAGCAAAGGCGAAATGCCTTCGAACAGGCGCGTGTGGCGGCAGAGATTCTCGGTGTACAGCACGAGAAAGCGCTGGCGCAGGCGATCGAAATCGGAATCGCCCGGTTTCTGACCGAAACCGAGCGTCACCAGCGCCGATGCCCCGTGCGACACCTCGGGGCGAATTATCTCAAAGGGCAGGGCCTTCTTGCCTTCCTCGACCAGCAGCGCGTTCAGCGCATGCGCCAGATCCGGCGCGGTATCGGCCAGCGTGCCGTCGAGATCGAACAGAACCGTGCGGATCTTGGAAGTCATCTCAAGAACAATGTAGGGTGCGCCCTGCGCACCGACCCGAAGCCCAACGAAGTCGATGGTGCGTGGGACGCACCCTACGCGAATGAAAGTACGATCTTATGAGAGAACCTTTAATCACTGCGCGTGGTGTAAGCGATGTAGTTGACGTCCACCCCGCGTCCGAGGCGGTACTGGCGTGTCAGCGGGT
>CAKKQX010000343.1 GCA_919902235.1 Burkholderiales bacterium | reverse complement strand
CAAAACCCTGTATTTAGCCGAGCCCTTGTTGCGCCGCCCGCGGGCGGCGCACAATATCCGGTCAAAAGTCCACACTATAAAAATGCTGCGGGCAGAGTATCCTACTTGAACATGAAAAAAGATACTTTACTCACCCGTCTCGGCCGCGCCCCCGCGCAATACCAGGGCATGGTCAACACGCCGGTTTTCCGCACTTCCACCGTGATCTTTCCCGATCTCGAGTCCTATGAGCACCGCGATCCCGACAATTACAAGACCATGCGCTATGGCATCCACGGCACGCCGACGACATTCGCGTTCGAGGATGCAGTGGCGAAAATGGAAGGCGGTCACCTCGCGGTGGCGGTGCCGTCGGGACTCGCCGCGATCACCGCCGCGCTCGCCGCGTTCGTGAAAACCGGCGATCACCTGCTGGTAACGGATTCGGTGTACGGGCCGACCCGCAATTTCTGCGACCGGCAATTGCAGCCCAACGGCGTGGCCGTGCAGTACTTCGATCCGCTGATCGGGTCCGGCATCGAAAAATTAATTAAATCAAACACCAAGGCGATATTCTGCGAAACGCCGGGCTCGCTTACTTTCGAGATGCAGGATATTCCGGCGATCGCCGCAGCGGCGCATGCGCGCGGCATTCCCGTGCTCGCCGACACCACCTGGGGCACGCCCTATTTTTTCCGCTCGTTCGAGCGCGGCGTCGATGTCTCCATCCACGCCGCGACCAAATACATCGTCGGTCATTCCGACGTGATGATGGGCGTCATCGTCACCAACGAGCAGCACTGGCTGGCGGTGCGCCGCGCGGTGTCCGATTTCGGCTACTGCGTGAGTCCCGACGACTGCTATCTCGCGCTGCGCGGCTTTCGCACCATAGGCGTGCGCATGAAGCAGCAGATGGCAAACGCGGTCAAGGTCGCGCAATGGCTGCAAACGCGCGCCGAAGTGCTGCGCGTGATCTATCCTGCGCTGGCGGACAATGCGGGACACGCGATCTGGAAACGCGACTTCACGGGCGCCGCTTCGCTCTTCAGTTTCGTGCTGAAACCGGTAAACGACAAGGCAGTCAGCGCTTTAGTGAACGCGCTCGGGCTGTTCGGCATCGGCTCGAGCTGGGGCGGCTTCGAAAGCCTGGTCACCGTGGCACGCACCGCTAAAGTGCGCAGCGCGACGCAATGGAATCCGGGCGGCCCCACCCTGCGCCTGCACATCGGGCTCGAAGACCCCGACGACCTCATCGCCGATCTCGAGCAGGCGTTCGCAAAAATGAAACAGGCAGGCTGAGAGCGCGC
>CAKKQX010000342.1 GCA_919902235.1 Burkholderiales bacterium | reverse complement strand
TGCGGGGCGAACATCGCGATGAAATCATAGACGTAACCGCGCAGATAGGCGTTGCGGCGTATGGCTATGCGGGTGGTGCTGGGTTCAAACAGATGGCTGGCGTCGATCAGGCGTAGACCATGGTCGCGCGCCGGGTCGAACGCCATTTTGGCGAGTATGCCGATGCCCAGCCCCAGTTCCACATAGGCCTTGATCACATCGGCGTCGATCGCCGTCAGGGCGACGTTGGGGCGTATGCCGCGCGTATCGAACGCGCGGCGGATCGGCGAATCGGTGGTAAAGGCGAAGTCGTAAGTGATAATCGGATGGCGTGCGATGGCCTCGAGCGTGATCTGTTTTTCCTTGAGCAGCGGATGCCTGAGCGGCGTGATCACGCAACGGTTCCATTGGTAGCAGGGCAGTGTGACCAGCTCCGCGAAGAGCTGCTCGGCCTCGGTCACGATCGCAATGTCGGCCGCGCCTTCGCTCATCAGTTCGGCGATTTGCTGCGGACTGCCCTCGCGCAGCGAGAGCCGCACCGCGGGATAGCGCTGGATGAAGCGCTGGATGATGGGCGGCAGCGCATAGCGCGCCTGGGTATGGGTGGTGGCAATAGTCAGGGATCCGCTGCCTTCTGCGGCAAATTCACGCCCAACTTGCCTCAAATTGTCGGCATCCTGCAGCATTCTGTCGGCAATTTTGAGGATCAGGTGTCCTGGTTCGGTGACGTCCACCATACGCTTGCCATGGCGCACCAGGATTTGCACCCCCAGTTCCTCTTCCAGCAGGCGGATCTGTTTGCTGACGCCGGGCTGCGAGGTATGCAGTGCCTCGGCCGCTTCAGATACATTCAGGTTCCGCCGTGCAACTTCACACAGGTAGCGTAATTGCTGTAACTTCATGGACTTATTTGTTAATAAGTAATAGTGCTTACATTCTAACATAATATTCTTTTAAGATATAAATAACCGTTGCTATCATGCGCATCAAGCAGTTACACGAGGTGCACGGTGTACGTTTACGACGAAATTGACCAGCGTATCGTGGAGCAGAGGGTGACCCAGTTTCGGGACCAGACCCGGCGCTTTCTTGCCGGTGTACTGTCGGAAGATGATTTCCGTCCTTTGCGTCTGCAAAATGGTCTTTATATTCAAAGATATGCGCCCATGCTGCGGGTCGCCATCCCGTATGGCTTGCTATCCTCACGCCAGTTGCGAGCACTCGCTCACATTGCCCGCACCTGGGATAAAGACTATGGCCATTTCAGCACCCGCCAGAACATCCAGTTCAACTGGCCGCGGCTGGAGGATGTGCCGGACATCCTGGCCCATCTGGCGACGGTGCAGATGCACGCCATCCAGACCAGCGGCAATTGCATACGCAACACCACGACCGATCATTTCGCCGGCACCGCGCCCGACGAAATCGTCGATCCCCTGGTGTGGTGCGAACTGATCCGCCAGTGGTCGACATGCCATCCTGAATTCGCCTACCTGCCGCGCAAGTTCAAGATCGCGGTCAGCGGCGCCGAACACGACCGCGCTGCCGTGCAAGTGCACGACATCGGTTTGCAGGCGCGTCGTGACGAGAAGGGCGAGATCGGCTTCCGGGTGCTGGCCGGCGGCGGTCTCGGCCGCACGCCCATCATCGGCGCGGTAATCCGCGAGTTCCTGCCCTGGCAGCACCTTCTTACCTATCTCGATGCCATTTTGCGCGTCTATAACCGCTACGGCCGCCGTGACAACAAGTACAGGGCGCGCATCAAAATCCTGGTCAAGGAGCTTACGCCCGAGGTTTTTCGGCGCAAGGTGGAGGAGGAATGGATCCACCTCAAAGACGGGCCGGCGACGCTGATCCCCGAGGAAATTCAGCGCATCGAGCGCCGTTTCATTCGACCGCAATACCGCAAGCTGGATTTGCCCGAAGCCGGTTATACCCTGGCACTGGTGAGAGACAACGGTTTTGCCAACTGGGTCAGACGCAATGTCCACCCCCACAAGGTAGCGGGCTATGCCGCGGTCACGCTGTCTCTCAAGAAAACCGGCGTGGCGCCGGGCGACGCCAGCGCGGCGCAGATGGACGCGGTGGCCGATCTGGCGGACCGCTACAGTTTCGGCGAGTTGCGCGTGTCGCATGAGCAGAACCTGATTCTTTCCGACGTGCGCCAGAACGATTTATTGGCGCTGTGGCAGGAAGCGAAAGCGCTCGGTCTGGCCACGCCCAACATCGGGCTCATCACCAATATCATCGCCTGCCCGGGCGGCGACTTCTGCTCGCTCGCCAACGCCAAGTCGATCCCGGTGGCGGAAGCGATCCAGCGCCGCTTTGACGATCTCGATTACCAGCACGACATCGGCGAGCTCGATCTCAATATCTCGGGCTGCATGAATTCCTGCGGCCATCATCACATCGGCCACATCGGCATCCTCGGCGTGGACAAGCAGGGCCAGGAGTACTACCAGATCTCGATCGGCGGCGCACAGGGTAACGAGGCATCGCTGGGCAAGGTGCTCGGGCCCTCGGTGTCGCAGGCGGAAGTGCCGGATGTCATCGAGAAGCTGATCGAACTGTACCTGGCACGCCGCGACAGCGAAGCCGAGCGCTTCATCGATGTGGTGCGCCGCATCGGCGTCGAACCCTTCAAGGAATGTGTGTATGGCAAATCTCATCAAGAACCGGCGCCCCGCAGCCGATCCCTGGCAGCTGCTTGAGCCTGCGGCCGACGGCGGCCAGCCGGTCATCCCGCCGCACGGGGATATCATCGTGCCACTCGTCACGTGGCTGGAGCAGCGCGACACGCTGTTGTCGCGCAGCGGGCGCCTGGGAGTATGGCTGGACAGCGACGAAGAACCAGCCCTGCTCGGCGACGACCTGCGGCTCTTCGGCGTGGTGGCGGTGAATTTTTCGCAGTTTACCGACGGCCGCGGTTATTCCATCGCACGTTTGCTGCGCGAGCGCTACGGCTGGCGCGGCGAGCTGCGCGCAATCGGCGATGTGCAGCGCGACCAGCTGTTTTATCTCGCGCGCTGCGGCTTCGATGCGTTCGCGCTGCGCGAGGGCGAGGACTTGCAGTCTGCATTGTCCGCATTCGGCGATTTCAGCGAAGCCTATCAGGCGTCGGTCGAGCGCGCGCAACCGCTGTTCCGCCGCCGCATCCTGGCGTCTTCCGACGGCATGGAGTGGTCATGAGGCGGACGAGCGGCAAAGTCTGGCTGGTCGGCGCGGGCCCCGGCGCGCCCGATCTCATTACACTGCGCGCCGCGGAAATCCTCGGGCGTGCCGACATCGTGTTCTACGATGCGCTGGTGCATCCCGAGACCGTTGCGCTTGCGGCGCGCGCGGAAAAAATCGCCGTAGGTAAGCGCTGCGGGAAGCATTCCACGGCACAACGTTTCATCAATAAACGTCTGGCGGATGCCGCGCGCAAGCACGCGATCGTGGTGCGTCTGAAAGGCGGCGACCCCATGTTGTTCGGCCGGGCGCAGGAGGAAATCGCGGCGCTGCAGGCGGCGGGCATCGCTTACGAGATCGTGCCCGGCGTGACTTCCGCGCTGGCCGCGAGCGCGGAACTTGGCGTTTCACTCACACAGCGCGGGCTGAGCCGCAATGTCGTATTCGTCACTCCACGCGCGGGCGCGGGCGAGTCGGCGCACGACTGGGCGGCAAGCGTCATGGCCGCCGATACCGCCGTGATCTACATGGGTGCGGGCCAGGCACAGTTGATCACCGATACCCTCATCGCGCGCGGCATGGCGCCAGCGGCGCCGGTCATGGTGGTGGAAAATGCTTCTCTGCCGCAGCAACGCAGTCGTTCCTGCACACTGCGAGCGCTGCCCGACGCATCCGCTTATCTCAGCGGTGGCCCCGCGCTCATCATGCTGGGCCAAGTGTATGCTGCAGCACAGGAAACTGCCGTCCCAGCGCTTCCCCGGGCGCTGGCCGCCTAGACCGCCCCTAGTAAAACACGCTACAATTCAAGCTTTTAAGCTTGGTTTTGGCATGCGCATCCTGCGCAGCATTCCGCTTGCTGCGAACATCCCCATCGCGCTGACCATCGGCAATTTCGACGGCGTGCATCTCGGACACCAGGGCATGCTCGCCCAGTTGCGGCAGGCCGCGCGGCGTCTGAGCGTGCCGGCGTGCGTGATGATCTTTGAGCCGCATCCGCGCGAGTTTTTTGCGCCGGACCAGGCACCGGTGCGACTCACTTCGCTCAGGGAAAAGCTGGCACTGCTGGCGCAGCACGGTGTTGAGTGCGCGCATGTGTGCCGCTTTAATTATGCGTTCGCGCAGATCACCGCCCAGGAGTTCATCGAAACCGTCCTGGTGCGGAGCCTGGGAGTGCGCTGGCTGCAGGTGGGCGACGATTTTCGTTTCGGCGCGCGCCGCGCCGGCGATTTCGCCATGCTCAAACAGGCGACAGGCCGCTTCGGTTTCGAGGTGGCTGCGATGCCCAGTGTCATGCTGGACGGCGAGCGCGTGTCGAGCACCTCGGTGCGCAATGCGCTGGCGACAGGCGATCTGGCGCACGCCGGCCGCCTGCTCGGCCGCCCCTACAGCATCAGCGGGCGGGTGGTGCGCGGCGACCAGCTGGGGCGCAAGCTCGGCTTTCCGACCGCCAACGTGCAGATGAAGCACAACCGGCCGCCGTTGACCGGGATTTTTGCAGTTGAGCTGCATGACGACGCCGGCGCGGTGCGGCGCGGCGTGGCCAGCCTGGGCATACGGCCGACGGTAATACAACAGGGACAGCCGGTGCTGGAAGTGCATTTGTTCGATTTTGATGGTGATCTTTATGGCAGGCAGGTGCGCGTTGATTTCCTGCATAAATTCCGCGACGAGGAAAAATACGCCGATATCGATACACTGACGCGGCAGATCGCCGCAGATGTTGAAAATGCAAAAGCGTTCTTTAGCCGCCAAGACGCCAAGAGCGCCAAGGAAATACAAGCGGGAAAGTGAGTCTGGTTGGCAACACCCTTGTTATATCGAATTTCTTCTTATGTGTTGCATTTTTTGGCGCTCTTGGCGCCTTGGCGGCTGATTGATGTTTAAACTATGACCGATTATAAGAAAACACTGAACCTTCCCGACACGCCGTTCCCGATGCGCGGCGATCTCGCCAGGCGCGAGCCGCTGATGCTGAAAAACTGGCAGGAGCGCAAACTCTATGAGCGCATCCGCGCTGCGAGCAGCGGACGCCCCAGGTTCATCCTGCACGACGGCCCGCCGTATGCCAACGGTGACATTCACATCGGCCACGCCGTCAACAAAATCCTCAAGGACATGATCGTCAAGAGCAAGTCGCTGTCCGGGTTTGACGCGCCCTACGTGCCGGGCTGGGATTGTCACGGCATGCCGATCGAGGTGCAGATCGAGAAAAAGCACGGCAAGAATTTACCGACGGCGCAAACCCAGCAGTTGTGCCGCGCCTATGCCGCCGAGCAGGTCGAGCGCCAAAAGCAGGACTTCATCCGACTCGGCGTGCTGGGGGACTGGGAAAATCCCTATCTGACGATGGCTTACAAAAATGAAGCCGACGAAATCCGCGCGCTCGGCAAGTTGCTCGAGAAAGGCTATGTTTACCGCGGCCTGAAACCCGTCAACTGGTGTTTCGACTGCAGTTCGGCGCTGGCCGAGGCCGAGGTGGAATACGAGGATGTCACGGACAGCGCCATCGATGTTGGTTTTCCTTTCGCCGAGCCGGAGAAAGTGGCAATAGCATTCGGATTGCCGAAGCTGCCGGAGCAAACCGGCCATGCGGTGATCTGGACCACCACGCCGTGGACCCTGCCTGCCAATCAGGCGCTCAACGTGCATCCCGAGTTTATTTACAACCTGGTGCGCACCGACCGCGGACTGCTGATCCTCGCTGCCGATTTGCGTGAGGCGTGTGTGCAGCGCTTCGGTCTCGATCGGCATGAGGTGATCGCAGAGTGCCAGGGCGCGGCGCTGGAGCACATCAACTTCCGCCACCCTTTTTACGACCGGCTGTCGCCGGTTTATCTCGGCGACTACGTGACGCTCGACACCGGCACCGGCATCGTGCACTCGGCGCCGGCGTACGGCGTCGAGGATTTCAGCTTGTGCCGGCGCTATGGCATGAAGGACGACGATATTCTCACGCCGGTAATGGGCAGCGGCAAGTATGCCTCAACGCTGCCGCTGTTCGGCGGCGAGATGATCTGGAAAGCCAATCCGAAGATCGTCGAAAAACTCAGGGAATCCGGTACCCTGCTTCACGAAGAAGCGTATCGCCATAGCTATATGCATTGCTGGCGGCACAAGACCAAGGTGATCCTGCGCGCCACGGTGCAGTGGTTCGCCGGCATGGAAAATGTGCCCGGCTATCGCGGCGTGAAGCCTGCGGAAACGCTGCGCACCACGGCGCTGCGTGGCGTCGAGGCGACGCGGTTTTTTCCGGCGTGGGGCCAGGCGCGGCTGCACGGCATGATCGCCAACCGGCCGGACTGGACGCTGTCGCGCCAGCGCCAGTGGGGCGTGCCGATGCCGTTCTTCATCCACAAGGAAACCGGCGAGCTGCATCCGCGCACGCCTGAACTGATCGAAGCAATTGCGAGGCGCATCGAGCGCAACGGCATCGAAGCCTGGCAGTCGCTGCAGGCCGAGGAACTGCTCGGCGCCGATTCCGGGCTTTACGAGAAGATCAAGGATACGCTCGATGTCTGGTTTGACTCGGGATCGACGCACTTCACGGTGTTACGAAATTCGCATCGTGGCGAAAGTGAGTTTCCTGCGGATCTCTATCTCGAGGGTTCCGACCAGCACCGCGGCTGGTTCCACTCCTCGCTGCTGGTGTCGTGCATGACAGACGGCGTGCCGCCGTATAAAAGCCTGCTTACCCACGGTTTCGTGGTCGACGGTCAGGGCCGCAAGATGAGCAAATCCAAGGGCAACGTCGTGGTGCCGCAGCAGGTGATGGGTGAACTTGGCGCCGATATCCTGCGCCTGTGGGTTGCCGCCACCGATTATTCCGGCGAGCTGTCGATCTCCAAGGAAATTCTCAAGCGCGTGGTGGAGTCGTACCGGCGCATGCGCAACACGCTGCGTTTCCTGCTCGCCAACCTTGCTGACTTCGACCTCGGCCGCGACGCGCTGCCGGTCGACGAGTGGCTGGAGATCGACCGCTATGCCTGGGTGATGACCTGCGATCTGCAGCGCGCGCTGGTTCCCGCCGGAACAGGCGCAAACAATGCGGCCGATCCCGGCCACTACGGCAACTACGAATTTCATCTTGTCGCGCAGAAGCTGCAGACCTTCTGTTCCGAGGATCTCGGCGGCTTTTATCTCGATATCCTCAAGGACCGGCTTTACACCGCGCCTGCCGCATCGCGCGTGCGGCGCTCGGCGCAAAACGCGCTGTACCACATCACCCACAGCCTGACGCGGCTGCTGGCGCCGATACTGTCTTTCACCGCGCAGGAAGTGTGGGAAGTGCTGCACGGCGGGGAGGTTACGGTTTTCGAACAGACCTGGTATAAACATGCACTGCCGCGCGACGCGGAGATGTTGCGCGCACGCTGGACGACGCTGCGCGCGCTGCGATCCGAGGTGCAGAAAAAACTCGAGGAGCTGCGGGTAGCAGGCAAGATAGGCTCGTCGCTTGCCGGGGAAGTCGAGCTTCATGCCAACGGCGAACACGCGGCGCTTCTGCGTTCGTTCGCTGATGACCTGCGGTTCGTGTTCATCACCTCGCAGGCCAGGGTGGCGGATGTCGCGCCGCCAGGCGCGGTGGCCACTGCGCTGGCGGACGTCAGTATCGCCGTCACGGCGAGCCCGCATCCCAAATGCGAGCGCTGCTGGCATTACCGCGCCGAGGTCGGCAGCGATGCTGCGCATCCCCAGTTGTGCGGACGCTGCGTGTCCAACCTGTTCGGCGCGGGCGAGCCGCGCAACCATGCTTGAGACAGTTCTACCCCACCCCCATCCCGGCCTTCCCCCTGAGGGGGAAGGAGAAAAGCGCGCGTGCGCGGCAATGAGGATTTCCCACCCTCATCTCGGCCTTCCTCCGGAGGGCATGGGTATCTACACATCTCCACTACACGCCCCGCTTGCGGGGAGAGTTCCCCTCTCCCGCATGCGGGAGAGGGGGCAGGGGAGAGGGGCTGTGCGCTTCCCCCGCCCGGCCCCTGCCTTGCAGGCTCTCCCCCACCCTCTCCCGCCCCAAGGCGGGCGAGGGGGTTTCTTTGGGATGTGTAGATACCTATGCCCTGAAGAGGAAGGTAAAGAATTTCCCTCCCCTTCAAGGGGAGGGCAGGGTGGGGATGGAGTGCATGCTGGGCCTCTCCCCGCATTTCAGAGAGATTCAGCATGACAAGATGGCTGGCTCTGAGTGCCGTGATCATGGTGATCGACCAGATCACCAAGTACATTGTGCTGCAGAACTTCACGCTCCACAAAGTCGTCGAAGTCACTGCGTTTTTCAACCTGGTGCTGGTGTACAACCCGGGTGCAGCATTCAGTTTTCTGTCCGACGCCGCGGGATGGCAGCGCTGGTTTTTCATCGTCATTGCGTTCGTGGCAGCGGTGTGGATTGTGTATCTGCTGCGCAAGCATCCCGGCCAGACGCTGTTCTGTTTCGCGTTGAGCCTGGTGCTGGCGGGCGCGCTCGGCAATGTCATCGACCGCATCCTGTTCGGCGCGGTGATCGATTTTCTCGATTTTCACGCCTACGGCTGGCATTGGCCGGCCTTCAATGTCGCCGATGCGGCGATCAGCTGCGGCGCCGTGCTGCTGGTGTGGGATGGTTTCCGCCCGCGCGCGAAAAGCGATACGGCAGATGCCAAGGCGTAGATTTTGTATAACATATTGATTTTATTTATATTTACAATCCCCGCCGGTAACTGTTGCAAGTACTGGCTGTATAATTAATCAATGCAGGTTTTTCTCGCCAATCCCCGTGGTTTCTGCGCCGGCGTCGACCGCGCCATCGAAATCGTCGAACGCGCGCTTGTCCTGCACGGCGCACCCATCTACGTGCGCCATGAAGTTGTGCACAACAAATTCGTGGTGGCCGATTTGAAATCCAAGGGCGCGGTGTTCGTCGAGGATCTGGCCGAAGTGCCGCCGGGCAGCACGCTGATTTTCAGCGCGCACGGCGTTTCGCAGGCGGTGCGGCGCGAAGCCGAGGCCCGCAATCTCAGGGTATTCGACGCCACCTGCCCGCTGGTGACCAAGGTGCATGTCGAGGTTGCAAAGAAGCGCGGGCAGGGCCGGGAAATCATCATGATCGGTCATCGCGGTCATCCCGAGGTGGAAGGCACCATGGGCCAGAGTGAGGGCGGCATGCATCTGGTGGAAACCCCAGACGACGTCGCGCGGCTCGCGGTCAGGGACGAGAACAATCTGGCGTTCGTGACCCAGACCACGCTGTCGGTGGATGACGCGCAGCAAACCATCAACGCATTGCGCAAGCGCTTCCCCAGCATAGTCGGCCCGAGGAAAGACGATATCTGCTATGCCACCCAGAACCGCCAGGATGCGGTGAAAACGCTGGCGCGGCAGTGCGAGGTGGTGATCGTGGTCGGATCGCCCAACAGCTCCA
>CAKKQX010000341.1 GCA_919902235.1 Burkholderiales bacterium | reverse complement strand
TTAGCAGCGATTTGGCCTGGGCGTATTCCGCCCTGAGATGGGCGGCGGTGTCTTTTGAATTCTTGTATCCGGCTTCCCAGCCGGTGGTGGTGACAAATTTCTTCCAGTCTTCGGTTTGCAAGGTCTTGGCGAACGTATCATCCCAATAGGCAATCTGCGCCGGCGACATATTTTTCGGGCCGACAAAGGCGTACCAGCCTTCCATCAGTACGTCGAAGCCCTGTTCGCGGAAAGTCGGCGCGTCGGGCACGCTGGCCGAGCGCTTGGGCAGACTCATGCCAAGAATGCGCATTTTGCCCGAAAGATGATGAGGGATGGCGTTGTTTGCAGCCTGCACCATGGCGTCGATATGCCCGCCGAGCAGGTTGGTGACCGATTCGGCGCCGCCTCCAAATACCACGATTTTGAGCTGCCTGGGATCGACGCCCGCGGCCTTGGCGTAAAGCGCCGTCGTCAGATGGTTGGTTGCGCCGCGGGTGCTGCCGACCGAGATCGCAAGTGAACTCGGATCTTTTTTCAGCTGGGCGGCAAAATCCTTGAGCGTCTTGTACGGAGAATCGGCGCGCACCGTGAGCGCCACCGCCTCGGCGCCGATATAGGGAAGCACAGTGACATCGGACAGGCTGAGCGGGCTGCGGCCGAGGATGTGGTTGGTGAGCAGCCCGGTCTGGGCGATGGCGATGGTGTGACCATCGGTTTTCTGAGTCGTGTAGGTGTAGGCCAGTGAGCCGCCGCCGCCGACTTTGTTGGTGACGATGGCGTCGATCAGGTTGTTTTCTTTCCAGACCTTGTTGATATAACGCGCGGCCTTGTCGTTGCCGCCGCCGGGCGCGGCAAAAACCACGAGCTCCACCGTTTTCTCGGGTTTCCAGGGCGTTTGCGCGTGAGCATTGACTGGCGGCAATCCCGGCAACAGCGCCAGCATGACGATGAACGCGCGGCGAAACGCGGAATGCGGTAGCGGACTGAAACTGATGGTCATGACAAAATTCCTCAAAGGTTCGTTTACGAAGTCAATCCCATCAGCAAACTCCATACCACTTGCTGAAGGCATACTGTGTTGCGGGGCGTAAACACCCGCGCATGGCGATCATTGCCGGCTGCCGCGCACCATTTTGTGTCAGGCACCAGTGCGCAGGCATTGTCTTGGTGCGATGAGTGCAGTGTCCCCCAATGTGCTTGCTGCGCTTATCTTAACCGCATTTCTCAGGCGGAATAGGAAAATTCAAATGCTGCGCAGCAGCGAGTATGGCGCGTGCTAAAATCCGCCCGGAAACCGAAAGCCTGCAGTCCACATGGCAAGCTTTTAATTGCTCTCCTTTTGGCCCCGCCGGCAGCGGGGTTCTGTCCAAATCCGCGAAATCCCGAGCCATGTCCAGCTACCACGATCTTGCCTTTCTCAGCGCTGCCGAGCAGGGCGGTTTAATCAGGACGCGCAGGATTTCTCCCGTCGATCTGGTGAAGGCCTGCCTTGAGCGCATCGAGCGCCACGATTCCATATTGCGGGCTTATATCACCGTGTGCGCCGGGCAGGCGCTGGCGCAGGCCGCGCAGGCCGAACGCGAAATCGGCGGCGGGAATTACCGCGGGCCGCTGCACGGCATTCCGTTCGGGGTCAAAGACCAGTTGTGCACGCGCGGCGTGAAAACCACGCTTGGTTCGAAAATCAAAGCCGATTACGTTCCCGATTTCGATGCGACGGTGATTACGCGACTGCGCGATGCGGGCGCGATACTTATCGGCAAGGAAAACCTGCACGAGTTCGGCAAGGGTGGCACCAATGTGTTTGCCTATGGCCAACCGCGCAATCCCTGGAACCCCGAGCGCACGCCTTCGAGTTCGTCGAGCGGATCCGGCATCGCGCCGGCCGCGGGTTTCTGTTCGGGG
>CAKKQX010000340.1 GCA_919902235.1 Burkholderiales bacterium | reverse complement strand
TTTCACCAACTGTAGTTCACGGTATAGCGCACTGTGGTTTCCTCTCCTGCCGCAATCCGCACCGGAAAGTGCACGGTGCGCGCATCCTGTTTCTGATATTCGTGGGTTTGCTGGGTGATCTGCCAGCTGGTCCAGCGGTAGAGGTTTTCCTTGACCACCACGGTCACCGCTTGTTTTTTCTGGTTGCGCAGCTTGCCCTCGATTTCTTCGGACATCGTTTTGCGCCCGGTATCGATCTCGAAATTAACCTGCCGGCGCTCGCCCACCACATCGAATGCGGAGCCGAGTTTGATCAGGACTTTTTCGTTTCCCGGCGTGTGATCTATGGTGTCCTCGCCGATGAATTCCAGCGTGCCGTCGGCGTCGTCGAGCTTGGAGACGCGGATGCGTCCAGCGGGCAACGGCATGCCCATATTGTTTTCCTGCGAATTTTTGAAACCCAGGTAAACATCGACTTTCTTGTTGCTTTGGGTGCCGTAGTTGCGGTCGGTGATGGGGCCGCCGCCATATCCATGGCCGGGCGCCAGCCCGTAGTAGAGCAGGGTTTTCTCGCACGGCACGCCGCGCGCGGCGGAGAACAGTTCGATCTGCTTGGTCGAATTGTCGGGCAGGGTGGTGGTGCGACCCAGCGTGTAAAGGTGATACTCGAAAAAGGCCTTTTCCTCGAAACCCCTGGCGGCAGATTCCTGGATCATGGCGCGCGCCGCCATCGGCGCCGGCGGCACAAGCCCCGCGGGCTGAACGCGCTGCACGTCGCCTGCGACCAGTTTCAGCTTCGAGTCGGGATAGCTGGCGCCGGACTGGTTAAGGATGCTTACCCATGCGCCGACATTGAGCTTGCACAGGTTGGCGCTCGCGCCTTCGGCGTAAGTCACATTGTAGTCAGCCCACCAGGTAATACCGGTGGTCTGGTATGAAACGCGGCTCTTATGCGCGCCGGCGCGGTTGGCCGCGATGTCCCATACCAGGGTGGGGCGCGTGATGAGGCCACCCGGCAGCTCGGGCAGTTTCACGCCGGCGTTGTGCGGCAGGGTCTGTATGCTGCCATCTGCGCGCCGCAGCACCAGGGCGCCGGAGGTGGAGAGCAGGGTGCCGCTGAACGACTCGACGCCGCTGCCACGCACCTGGTCGACGATGATGGTGCGGTCTATGTACTTTTGCAGCAGTTTCTCCTGGTTGACCAGGTCGAACTGAAAATTCTGCTCGACCACGCTGGTGCCCTTGGGATCGGTCAGCGATTCAAAACCGACCGTGGTGGGATCGATCTGCGCCGCGACATCGCTGAAGCGCACGGTGTTGCGTCCGCGATTGAGCGCAAGATCGCGCTCGTGGCGCACCACGGCATAGCCGGGCACCGCCTGGCCGCGGCCGCCGTTGCGGTACAGTTCGGGTGTAACTGCGCCCGGACGTGCCGTGCTGTATATGGTCAGGGCGTTGCCTCCTGCGCTGTCCTGGGCGGCGGCAAAACAAGGCAGCGCGGCTGCCACAGCGAGGGCGAGGGCAGATGGTCTCAGCAGGTTCATGCCGTTCTCCTTGGGCGATTGCGGATAAACAGATAATTGACAGCTCTGGCAACAATAAACGTGCGGCGTTCCGTTCTGGGGTTAAACAGCACGCTATCGTCTAGAATCGTAAGGATAGACCGCTGACACGCTGCAATTGCCCGTGCAGGCTCTCCTGCCGTCAAAAATGGCGAAATCCCTGGACTTTGATCTGAACTGTATTGCGGGCCTCACCCAGGCCGATGCGGCGGCGCGGCTTGCTGCCGAGGGTTACAACGAGCTGCCCACGGCGCGGCGGCGCGATACGCTGACGATCGCGCTCGAGGTCGTGCGCGAACCCATGTTTCTGCTGCTGGTGGCTGCGGGCTCGATCTACCTGCTGCTCGGCGACGTGCATGAGGCGCTGGTGCTGCTTGCCTCGGTGTTTGTGGTGATGGGCATCACCATCTATCAGGCGCGCAAGACGGAGCGCGCGCTGGAAGCGCTGCGCGATCTCTCCAGCCCGCGCGCGTTGGTGGTGCGCGACGGCAGAAAACAGCGCATCGCCGGGCGCGAGGTGGTGCGCGGCGACATCCTGATCCTCAAGGAAGGCGATCGCGTGCCGGCCGACGCCGTGCTGCTCGACTGCCACGACCTGAAAGCCGACGAATCGCTGCTGACGGGCGAATCGGTGCCGGTCGGCAAGACGCGGTGGGACGGCCTGGCGCAGATCGGGCGCCCCGGCGGAGATGATCTGTCTTTCGTCTATTCCGCAACCCTGCTGGTCCAGGGCCAGGGCGTCGCGGAAGTGCTGGCTACGGGGCAGCACACCGAGCTCGGCAGGATAGGCAGGGCGCTGCAGAGCATAGCGCAGGGGGCGACCACGCTGCAGCGCGAAACGCAGTGGGTGGTCAAGCGCATCGCGATTTTTGCCGTGGGACTGGCCCTGCTGGTTGCGCTGCTGCATGTGTTGCTGCGTGGTTCCTGGCTCGACGGGTTGCTCGCCGGCATCACGCTGGCGATGGCGATATTGCCCGAGGAGTTCCCCGTCGTGCTTACCGTGTTTCTGGCGCTGGGAGCCTGGCGCATTTCGAAAAGCCGGGTGCTGACGCGGCGCGTGCCGGCGATCGAGACGCTGGGCGCGGCAACTGTGCTGTGCGTAGACAAGACCGGTACGCTGACCCTGAACCGCATGATGGTGCGGCAGCTCGCAAGCGGCGGCGATGTGCACGAAGTGGCATCGCACGAGGCCGCGCTGCCCGCGCGCCATCACGATGTGCTCGATTACGCGGTCCTCGCCAGCGAGATCAATCCGTTCGACCCGATGGAACAGGCGTTGCAGGAGCTCGGGAAATCTGCAATCGCGGAGCGGCTGGGCCGTCGCGCGGGGTGGGAACTCGCAAGGGAATATCCGATTTCGCCGCAACTGCTCGCGCATACCCATGTCTGGCGCACCGGGCAGGATACCGCCTGCGTGGTCGCGGTGAAGGGTGCACCGGAGGCGGTTGCCAGGCTGAGCCGCCTCGACGCGGCGGGGTGGGCGCGGGTTGAGGCGCAGATCCGCGGCATGGCGGAGCAGGGGCTGCGCGTGCTGGGCGTGGCGCGCGCGGTGTTCGAGGGCGGGGACTGGCCGTCCACCCAGGATGGATTTGTTTTCGAATGGCTGGGGCTGGTCGCGTTCGCCGACCCGGTGCGGCCGACGGTGAAAGCGGCGCTCGCCGAATGCCGCGGCGCGGGCATCCGCGTGATCATGATCACCGGTGATTACCCGGTCACGGCGCAGGCGATTGCGCGCCAGATCGGCCTGACGCCGGCCAACGCGGTCGTGACTGGCGCGGAACTCGGGCAGATGACCGCTGCAGAACTCGAGCAGCGGGTGAAACACGTGAACATTTTTGCGCGCGTCGTGCCGGAGCAGAAGTTGCGCCTGGTTGAGGCGCTCAAGGCCGGCGGCGAAGTGGTGGCGATGACCGGCGACGGCGTCAACGACGCGCCGGCGCTCAAGGCCGCGCATATCGGCATCGCCATGGGTGGTCGCGGCACGGATGTCGCGCGCGAGGCCGCCTCGCTGGTGCTGCTCGAAGACGATTTTGACTCCATTGTCGACGCGGTGCGGCTGGGCCGGCGCATTTACCGCAATATCCGCAACGCGATGTCGTACCTGCTCGCGGTGCACGTGCCGATTGCCGGCATGGCGTTTATCCCGCTGCTGTTCGGCTGGCTGCCGGTATTTTTTCCGGTGCACATTGTGTTTTTCGAGTTCGTGATCGATCCGGCCTGTTCCATCGTGTTCGAAGCGGACCCCATCGACGACGAAGTGATGCGGCGCCCGCCGCGCAAACCTGAGGAACGCCTGTTCGATTCTGGCACGGTCACGCTCGCCCTGCTGCAGGGCGCGGCCATGCTGCTGATGGTTGTTCTGGTTTACGGCTATGTCCTGCAGCGCGGCGCGGGAGAAGCGGAGGCGCGCGCGATGGCGTTCGTCACCATCGTGCTCGGCAACCTCGGTCTGATTCTGGCCAACCGTTCGCGCAGCCGCACTATCTTGGTGACGCTGCGCTTTCCCAATCCTGCGTTATGGTGGGTAATAGGCTGTACGCTGCTCGGCGCGATGCTCGTGCTCAACGTACGGTATCTGCGCGAATTGTTTCAGTTTGCGTCACTGGGCGCCACCGACCTGCTGCTGTGCCTGGCGGCAGCGGCTGCCGGTGTGGCATGGCTGGAACTGTACAAAATTCTGCGGCCGCGCAATTCCCCGGCGCCTTGAGCCACGCGCGGCGGCGAATTGGGGCTTTATGAGCGCATAAGGAATTTCGAAACCCGGCATGCCGGGCGGCGCGTAGAATGCCGGTAATTCATTCAGCGTAGCGCACAGCCGACATGTCCGCCGTATTGCAGCCCGCCGCCGAGCGCACGGAGACTAAAAACACCACGTGCTATATGTGCGCCTGCCGCTGCGGCATCCGCGTGCATCTCAGGAACGGCGAGGTGCGCTACATCGAAGGCAATCCCGATCATCCGCTCAACAAGGGCGTGATCTGCGCCAAGGGCGCCTCCGGCATCATGAAGCAGTATTCGCCGGCGCGGCTCACACGGCCGCTCAAGCGCAAGCAGGGCGCGCAGCGCGGCGCCGCCGAGTTCGAGGCGATCACCTGGGATGAGGCGTTCGCCGTGATGGAAGAACGGCTCGCCAAAATCCGCGCCACCGATCCCAAGAAATTTGCGCTGTTCACCGGACGCGACCAGATGCAGGCGCTGACGGGTCTGTTCGCGCGCCAGTTCGGCACGCCCAATTATGCGGCGCACGGCGGCTTCTGCTCGGTCAATATGGCGGCCGGCATGATCTATACCATCGGCGGTTCGTTCTGGGAGTTCGGCGGTCCTGACCTCGAACGCGCCAAGCTGTTCGTGATGATAGGCACTGCGGAAGACCATCACTCCAATCCGCTCAAGATCGCGATATCCAAGTTCAAGCGCCAGGGCGGGCGTTTCATCTCGGTCAATCCGGTGCGCACCGGCTACTCGGCGATCGCCGACGAGTGGGTGCCGATACGGCCGGGCACCGACGGCGCGCTGCTGCTGGCGTTGTGCCACGAAATCATCCATACCGGACTTTACGACCGCGAATTCCTGGCGCGCTATACCAATGCCGGCTATCTGATCAATCTGGACGAGAAAAGCGAAGACTACGGTTTGCCGCTGCGCGCGGGCGAACCCACACGCCACGACAATCCGCATTATCACCACGACCAATTGTGGTGGGACCGCATCAGCAATCAGCCGCTGATCAATCATGCCCCGGGCGCCGATCCCTCCCTGCTGGGCGAATTCGGGCTGCCCGATGGCACGCCGGTGAAGCCCGCTTTCCAGCTGCTGATGGAACGCGTCAAGGACTACACGCCGGAATGGGCCGAGGGCATCACCGGTATCCCTGTGGCGACCATACGCCGCCTGGCGCACGAGATGGGCGTCACTGCACGCGACCAGAAAATAGAATTACCGATCGCGTGGACGGATTCCTGGGGCAAGGAGCACGAGTCGGTCACCGGCAACCCGGTGGCGTTTCACGCCATGCGCGGGTTGGCGGCGCATTCCAACGGTTTTCACACCATACGCGCGCTGGCGATATTGATGTCGCTGCTCGGCACCATAGACCGGCCGGGCGGCTTTCGCCACAAGGCGCCGTTTCCACGCGCCATCCCGCCGCTCGCCAAGTCGCCCAACAGTCCTGATGCAATCAAGCCCAATACGCCGCTGGGCGGACTGGCGCTGGGCTGGCCGGCGCAACCCGACGATCTGTTTGTGGACGATGCCGGCAAGGCGGTGCGCATCGACAAGGCATTCTCGTGGGAATATCCGCTGGCGGTGCATGGACTCATGCACAACGTGATCACCAACGCCTGGCGCGGCGATCCGTACCACATCGATACGCTGATGATATTCATGGCCAACATGGCATGGAACTCGACCATGAACACGGTCGAAGTGCGCAGGATGCTCAATGACAGGGACGAGACCGGCGAATACAAGATTCCTTTCCTGATCGTATGCGACGCTTTTCAGTCGGAGATGACGGCATTCGCGGATCTGGTGCTGCCGGACACGACTTATCTCGAACGCCACGACGTGATGTCCATGCTCGACCGGCCGATCTCGGAATTCGACGGGCCGGTCGATTCCGTGCGCATCCCGGTGGTGCCGCCCAAGGGCGAGTGCAAGCCGTTTCAGGAAGTGCTGATCGAGCTGGCAGGGCGGCTGAAATTTCCCGCCTTCGTCAATGCTGACGGTACGCGCAAATTCCGCGACTACCCCGATTTCATCGTCAACTACGAAACCGAACCCGGCTCGGGCATCGGTTTTCTCGCCGGCTGGCGCGGCAAGAGTGGCGAGAAGTTCATGCAGGGCGCGCCCAATCCGCGGCAATGGGAGATGTACGCCAACAACAACTGCGTATTTCACTACCGGCTGCCGCGCTCCTATCAGTACATGCGCAACTGGAATCAGGGCTATCACGAGTGGGCGCAGCGCACGCGGCTGCGCCGCTACGCCGATCCGATCGTGATCCAGCTCTATTCCGAGGTGCTGCAGAAATTCCGGCTGGCGGCGCAAGGCAGGGGCGGCTCGAAAAAGCGTCCGCCCGAGCATCTGAGAGCGCGCATTGAAACTTATTTCGACCCGCTGCCGTTCTATTACGCTCCGCTCGAAGTGCAGGTCACCGACACCAACACTTATCCGCTGTCGGCGATCACCCAGCGGCCGATGGCGATGTACCACTCCTGGGATTCGCAGAATAGCTGGCTGCGCCAGATACATTCACATAACTATTTGTTTTTAAACAGTAAAACAGCAACGTCTCAAGGCATCGCCGACGACGACTGGATCTGGGTCGAGTCCATGCACGGGCGCGTGCGCTGCATGTGCCGCCTGAGCGAGGCGGTGGAGCCGGGAACGGTGTGGACATGGAACGCGATCGGCAAGGCGCGCGGCGCCTGGCATCTCGCGCCCGATGCCAATGAATCGAGCCAGGGTTTCCTGCTCAATCATCTGATCGCGGACGAACTGCCGGCCGACGGCAGCGGCGGCCGCTTCTCCAATTCCGATCCGGTCACCGGCCAGGCGGGCTGGTACGATGTGCGGGTGCGCATTTACAAGGCCGCGGCCGACGAAGCACAGGAGTCCTGGCCGCAATTCGATGCGATGAAGCCTCTGCCCGGCACCAGCGCGGCGCGGCGGCTGTGGCAGGCGTTCGTCGCCGGCAAAGGCGAATTCAAATGACCCGGTTCGACGCCAAGGAGCACTCGTCATGACCCAACTCGCGCTGGTCATCGATCTCAACGTCTGCGTCGGCTGCCACGCCTGCGTGACGAGCTGCAAGGAATGGAATACCTCGGGCGCGGCGGGCTTCATGTCGGATGACAATCCGTACGACCGCGATCCCACCGGCACTTTCTTCAACCGGGTGCAGACCTTCGAGGTCGGCGAGTATCCGGACACCCAGACCGTGCATTTCCCGAAGTCGTGCCTGCATTGCGAAGACCCGCCGTGCGTGCCGGTGTGCCCGACCGGCGCCAGCTACAAGCGTCCCGAGGACGGCATCGTGCTGGTCGATTACGACAAATGCATAGGCTGCAAGTACTGCGCCTGGGCCTGTCCATACGGCGTGCGCGAGATCGACGAGCACCAGAAGGTGATGAAAAAATGCACGCTGTGCGTCGACCGCATTTACGACGAAAAACTGCCGCAGGACGAACGCAAGCCGGCGTGCGTGCAGGCTTGCCCGACCAATGCGCGGCTTTACGGCGACATCCACGATCCCGAGTCAGTGGTGTCGAAGGCGATACGCGACAACGGCGGTTATCAGTTGATGCCGGAGTGGGGCACGCAGCCGGCCAATCACTACCTGCCGCGGCGCAAGACCGAAATGCGCATCCACAAAGACGAACTCGAGCGCGCCGACAATCCGCTGAAGATAGACGGGCTGCTGCCCAAGCCGGGCGTGAAGGAACCGGCGCTGGACGACGTCACATCATGGTAGAGAGGCGAGAGGGGAGAGGCGAGAGGCGCAACGTCCGGAGTTTTCGGCGTAAGAGTTTTTACGCTTCACGCCTTACGCCTCACGCCTTACCTTGGAACATATGCACCCGGCATTTTCCGTCATTTTCCTGACGACGCTGATCGGCGTCGGCCAGGGTCTGTTTCTCGCGCTCTATGTGGCGGAAGCCGGCGCGTTGTTCGAACTGCTGCCGGCCCAGGAAGGCGGGGGATTTTTCGCTGCCGGCAGCGCGCTGGCGCTGGGGTTTCTTGCTGTCGGTTTATTCGCATCGTTTTTCCATCTCGGTCATCCGGAGCGCGCATGGCGCTCGGCTGCGATGTGGCGCACTTCGTGGCTGTCGCGCGAAGTTATCGTGCTGCCGGGCTTCATGGCGGCGGTCTTCGCCTATGGGTTGGCGCATTACCTTGGTTTTGGCGGCACGCTGATGCTGGGTGGCCTGGGTGTGCTGTTGTGTTTGGGACTGTTCATCTGCACCGGCATGATTTACGCCTGCCTCAGGTTTTTGCAGGAATGGGCAACACCACTCACTGTCGTCAATTTCATCCTGCTGGGTTGTGCATCCGGTTTCACCTTTGCGGCTGCGTTCGCCGCTGTCGCGGGAGGGGGTGTCACGCTGGTGTTTGGTGAGTGGGCGGTGGTGCTCGCGCTGGCGGCGATGTGCACGCGTGTTGCGGCGCTGGTACGCAACCGCCGCATCAAGCCCAAATCCAGCCTGCAGACGGCAATCGGCGTCAAACATCCGCGTATCGCGCAGAAAGCACAGGGCTTCATGGGCGGATCGTTCAACACGCGCGAATTTTTCCATGGCAGGCAGCCGTCAGTGCTGCGCCTGGTGAAGTGGACATTTCTCGTGCTGGCGTTTCCGGTCCCCGTCGCATTGCTGCTTGCCGCAATGGCACTCAATTCCCAACCGTTTTTCATGCTGGCGTTTGCAGTCCAGTATTGCGGATTGGTTGCCGAGCGCTGGTTCTTTTTTGCCCAGGCCAATCATCCCCAGAACCTGTATTACCAGGCGATATCCTGAGGCCGGCTGGGGCATGTTCAATTCATGATGCAATGCGGGAGTCGGTTGATTTAAACGGGAAAACAAGGTAATCTTGATCCTTCTCTTCCTCGCCCGCTCAACCCCGCAACACACGCCACGGAGGACATCATGGTAACCGATACCGCAGTCAGCAAGGACAAGCTCGTTCAGGATCTGAAAGTCGTCATCGTCGATGCCGAAGAACTGTTACGCGCGACCGCCAGCCAGGCCGGTGAGAAAGCCGCTATTGCGCGCGAAAAAATCCAGCAAAGCCTGCATAAAGCCAAAATCAAACTGGACGAGGCCGAAGAAGTGCTGGTCGACAAAACCAAGCAGGCCGCCCGCGCCACCGACGAATACGTGCATGATCATCCGTGGAAAGCAGTCGGCGTGGCTGCCGGCATCGGTTTGATCATCGGCCTGCTGATCAGCCGGCGCTGATCAACGGCCGATTGCAATTGTGGCGCAATCCAGTCCCGGCGCAGCCGGATCTCCCGGGCTGCTCGCTTCACTGCGCAGGCTTGCGGCAACCCTGGTTGGCGTATTGCAGACGCGCCTGGAACTGTTTGCGACCGAAGTCGAGGAAGAGCGGGTACGGCTGACGCGCATGCTGCTGCTGGGCATTGCCGCGACTTTTTTTCTCGCTCTTGGCATTTTGACCCTGACGCTGTTCGTCATAATCCTGTTCTGGGATACCCACCGCCTGCTGGTCACTGGAATTCTGACTGTCATTTATCTTGCCGCAGGGTTGTCTTTCGTATATGCGGTGCGACGCGAGGCGGCGGCCGGATCCCGGCTTTTTTCCGCCAGCCTTAGCGAACTGGCGAAAGATCGCGAACGTTTGAATTCGCAATGAGCTACACCAGCCGGCGCATAGACATCGCGCGTCACAAGGAGTGGCTGCTCGGGCGCATAGAGCAGCAGCGCGGCGTTATTGCCGCTGCTGCTAATGCCTGGGAGCGTCCCGCCGGTATCATCGATCGCGGCATCGGTGCCGTCATATACCTCAAGAACCATCCCCTGCTGCTGGTTTTCGGGGTTGTCGTCATGGCGGCAGTCGGCCGGCGCAATTTCGTGGGCTGGGTGGGCCGCGGCTGGGTGTTGTGGCGTGGCTGGCGTTCGCTGGGCAACTGGATCAGAAAATCCGGCGTGTGATCCGCAAGCAACAACGATAAGTAACACCAAAACCAGAATAACATCATGCCCGGGAGACTCAAGATTCATCCGGCAGCGGCTTTCAAGTCGCTGCGGGATATGACTGTTCGCGAAAAGCAGTTTCTGCTGAACGAAATGGGGCAGGTCAGGGGGCTGGTGCCGCTGGTAATGAAACAGCGCAACAGGCAACAATGGAGTCCCGAGGACAAGGTGCTGCTGGCCATGCACCTGCGGCGGCTTTCCCGCATCAGCCCCTATCTTGCGGTACTGGCGATGCCGGGCGGTTTCTTAATGATGCCGGCGTTTGCGTGGTGGCTGGACCGGCGCCGTAACCGCAACCGCATCGATACCGGCGCATCTGCTTCCAACTGATGGCCCGGCGGCGGGCGGGAGGTAAACGCAATGGCCGCGCTCTGAACTGGCCTGCAAATACGGTCCCTCAAGCGCACGTTTTGTCCGGCACGGCCCCAATATCTGTCTCGATTGGCACGGCAATCCGCAGCGGGCGCGTCTGCACGTGTTTTCCGACGGCATGCCTGCCGTGCCCATCGCACCGCTACTTCCTGAATGTGATGAACATTGCAGAGGTCCAGACCTTGGCATCATCGATCTGTCGTCCGAAGAAATAGACCGGCCTGAAGCCATGTGGCCCGTTTTGGGGTTTGACTTCAAGCTGCCCTGAAACATCGCGCGGCATGGGCACATCCGACAACCGCTCCACTGCGAGGAAAACTTCGGTGCCGCCCAATTCCTTGCGTATGCGGCCGTCGCCCGCCAGCAGTTCCGCGCCGCTCACTTCCCAGTCGAACTTCGGGCAGTGCGCCCATGGATTGCCGTCCAGCGGATTGCCGACCTTGACGTAACCGTCTATGGTGCCCGAGATGCGGATGCGGCATTCGGCGAGATTGCTTATGTCGATGTCTATGCATTCGGCATCGCCGTAGGTGTCCGCCCGGAAGCCGATCTCGGTGGCGCCTGTGCGCCAGCAGGTCTCTTCCTTGTGCTCGAAGCCGCGCCCGACGAAGCTGTTGATCGTGCCGTTTGAGAGCGTGACCTTGCCGTTCCACGCTGCCCAGCGGTAACGGTCGCGGATGCGCGCCCCGCCCCAGCGTATGCGTACCATGCGCCCGGAATAGCCGGCCTCCTTTTGCAGGTCGCGATGCCAGATGCGGCCGCTGTGATCGTAAGCCGCAATTTCGTCCCATCCGGCATAGCCGAGAAAGCGATAGTCGATTTTCGCCGCGCCCTTTTGGGCGAACTCGTCGCCCTGGATGTGGCTGCCGCAATGCGTGAGTCCGACGGTGCGCTCGCCGGTGGTGGCCCAGGTGTGCCGCGCACGCAGCGCCTCGCCCACCGCCTTGCGCGTGAGCCTGGGGGCGAGTACGCCGGTGACGCAGCCCTTGGTACCGAACACGGCCGTGCCGGGCACGCCGCCGCCGCAGCGTCCGCGATGCTCGTCGCCGGCCGCGGAGGCACCGAGCTTGTAGCCGCGGCGTATGACTTCCTCGTAGAGCCAGCCGAAATGGCCCCAGGCCGAGCCGATTTCGACCAGGCGCTCGAGCGTGGGGTAATGCCAGTCCATGATGCAGCGCCGTCCGCCGACGTGCGGGATCAGCAGATGGCCTTCGGGGTCATGGTTATAAGCCATCCACAGTTCTTCCAGCGGCCAGGCACCGGGCTGCACTTCGGCGTCGGCTTTCATGTCCTCGTTCCACTCGAAGGAGCGCACATGGGTGCCGTCCCTGAGGAAAGGGAATTCGGGCTTTTTGCCGTGCAGGAACACAACGTTGTGGTCGCCGCCCGCGCACGAGCTGCCACACCATTCGGTCCCGGGATAGGCAACGTAGCGTCCGTCCTTATTGATCTCGTCGATCAACTCGACCGTGCGGTTCCAGCGCTCGGTCGTGATATTGAAATCGTTGTGCGAAAAAGCAAGCACATCCAGGCCTGAGACGTCGCGGCCGTAGTTGAGGTTGTAAGTGGTGCTGTTGGTGCCTATGGTATCGTCAGAATGCACATGCAGGTCGCAGTAGTAGACCCGCGACACGCCCAGCGTTTTATCTATGGTGACGTAGAAGGTGTGCTCAGCGACGCCGGGATGGTCGATCAGCCGGGCGGTTACCGCCAATTCGCCCGGCTTGGCGGTGGGCAGGTCGGCGATTTCGGCGACCGACCAGCCCTTGTCGGAAAGCGGCACCGTCTTCGCGTAGACCTCTGCGCCGTCGAGTGTCGCCCGCACGTCCAGGCGATTCCTGCGGTTCCAGCAGGTGTTG
>CAKKQX010000339.1 GCA_919902235.1 Burkholderiales bacterium | reverse complement strand
TGGCTGGGGAGGTAGGGATCGAACCTACGAATGCCGGAATCAAAATCCGGTGCCTTACCACTTGGCGACTCCCCAATGGCGTCATGCTTCTACGTCATACTTGCTTCTACGTCATACTTCTAACGCCGACGGCCGATCGCAATCGGCCGTCCAGTAAACTTGCCGGTGCCTGCTCCCTGCTCCCGCTAGTGCGCCAGATCGCGCAGCGGATGCCGCTCCAACCCGCGTGCCGCAAATCCCCGCATGTCGCCAGGTAAGCCTGCCAGCACCCCGCGCGCCGCGCTTTCGCTCGCGAAGCCGGCAAAAACGCACGCGCCGGACCCGCTCATCATCGCCGGAGCAAACCGCCCCAGCCACTCCAGATGCCGCGCAACCTCGGGGTATTCCCGGCATACCAGAGGCTGCAAATCATTGCCAGCCGCCTCGACCGAAAAGCTTTGTATTGTAATCGTTTTTGAGTCACGTTTCAATTCCGGGTGGGCAAAAACCCCGGCTGTGGATACCGTCACCGGCGGGGTAAGCACCACATACCAGGCCGGCGGCAGGGAGATGGCCGTCAGCCGTTCGCCCACGCCCTCGGCGAAGGCATTGTCGCCAAACACAAATACCGGCACATCCGCGCCCAATTCGAGGGCCAGCGCCAGCAGACGGGAACGGCTCAACCGCGTTCTCCACAGATGATTCAGGGCAAGCAGGGTCGTGGCGGCGTCGGAACTGCCGCCGCCCAGGCCGCCGCCCAGCGGCAGGCGCTTTTCCAGGGTGATGTCGGCACCCAGTGCGGTCCCTGCGGCCTGCTGCAGCAACCGGGCGGCGCGCACGCAAAGGTCGTTTTCCGCAGCAACCCCGGCCACCGCGTTGCCGCGGGCAATCGCGCCATCGTCGCGCACCTTAAATCCCAGCGTATCGCCGTAATCGATAAATCGAAATACCGTTTGCAGCAAGTGATAACCGTCGGCGCGGCGGCCGACCACGCGCAACATCAGATTGAGCTTGGCCGGCGCGGGAAAGGAAAGCGACCCGGCATTCATGGCGCCGGGGTTTCGCCGCGCCAGTCGTCGATGACAAGCCGGATGGCCTGCGAACCGCGCGCCAGATCAAGCCGCCGCGGCAGTCCGCCTTGCTGATCAGGCGGGTAATTGATGTACGCGATGCGCCAGCCGTCCTGCGCCAGCGCGGCGGGACGCTGCGCGGCATCACGCTCAAATGAATCGGGCACGCTGTCCGGCGCGGCCAGGCCGCGCACCCAGTATTGCAGGCGGGCAAGCGGCAGCTCCCAGCCTAATGCCCGCCGCGTCAGGCTTTCGACACTGGATGCCTGGTATTGCTGCCGGTCCGCAGCGGTCAATACCGCACCGTCCGCGGCATGAATGATATGCGCAAGCGTCTGCCCGACCGGCGACATCAGCCAGATTTCATCGCTTTGCGCAGTGTGCTGCCAGCGCACATTCGAGGAAAAAGCGCGGCCGTCGTAACTCACTGATACCCGGCCGAGCAGATCGAAGGGCGCCGCGGGAGGAACGTCCGCGCGCTGGTCCGGCGCGAGTGCGGCGCAGGCCGCAAGCAGCAACGCCAGCAGCGCGCCCCATGTTTTTGGCAGATTCATGAAAAAAACGAAACGCGGCCGCGCGGTTCAGGGCACGAAGCGCTTGATGGTGTTTTGCAACATCTCGTTCTTGGGGTGCTCCTTGAGCACATCAGACCAGATTTTCTGCGCCTGCTCGCGCTGCCCGCCGATCCATAGCAGCTCTCCGAAATGCGCGGCAATTTCGGGATCCGGACGCAATTTGAACGCGCGTTGCAGATAATCCAGCCCCTCTTTGTGCTGCCCCTGCCGGTACAGCACCCAGCCCATGCTGTCCATGATGAACGGATCCTGGGGCGCCAGCTTGAGCGCAGCCTCGATCAGAGTACGCGCCTCGGACAGGCGTTCGTTGCGGTCGGCAAGCGTATAGCCGAGCGCATTGTAGGCGTGCGCGTGGTCGGGCCGGATCTTGATCAGCTTGCGCAGATTGACTTCCAGCACGTCGATGCGGTTGACTTTCTCTGCCGCCATCGCATGATCGTAGAGAAGATCCGGCGTATCGGGCAGCTTGGCGAGCGCGCTCCCGAGCACATCGAAAGCTTCCTGGTAAGCCATGGCGTCGCGCAACAACTGCGCTTCGGCCTGCGTCAATTGCACGCGCTGCTGCAGGTTCTGCGGGCTCACCTGCTGCAGATGCCTGCGCGCATCCGCCAGCCGCCCTTGTTTGGCGAGCACGCCGGCATAGCGCGACTGGGCATTGATGTACTGCTCGCCCGGACCAACGGTGCCGTACCATTGCAGCGCATCATCGAAGCGTTTGCGCTCCTCATTGACCTGGCCCAGATAATAGCGTGCCGCGTCGGGATCCTTGTAATTGATCTCCAGCGCGCGTTTGAGCTGGGCTTCCGCAGCGTCCAAATCGTTGGACTGTATCGCCAGCAGCGCCACCGCCATGGTCACGTCGGCGTTCTGCGGAAAAGCATTCAGCAGCGCCTCAAACTGTTTGCGCGCGTCGGCAAAATTCTTGTCATTGACCAGCAGCCGCGCATAATGGAGCCGCACATCCTTCGCCTGGGGGTGGGTTTTCAGGTAATCGGCGAGGAACTGCAAGGCCTCGGCATCCGAACGCCGCTGCAATACCTGCGCCTGGAACAGCACCGCGAGCTCCCAGTCGGGCCTGAGTTCGAGCGCGGCACGCGCCTCGGCGAGCGAAAGCTCGTGATCGTCGGCATTCCACGCCGCCTGCGCCACCGCAAAACGCGCTTCGGGAACGCCGGCATAGGCCTGCGCCAGCGCCTGCATCAGTCTGGCCACTGCCACCTTGTCCTTATGCCGGCCAAGCAGCGAAGAGAGCTGCAGGAAGCTCTGACCGGCATCGCCCTTATCGGCGGCGATCCACTTTTCCAGATGCGGTTGCGCCTCCGCCAGCTGCTCCTGGTTGACGAGCAGCGCGGCAATAACCTGGCGCGCCTGCGTCGCTTCCGGATCCGCCTGCAGCCAGATGCCGGCAGCCTCGATCGCGGCCGACACAAAACGCGCATTCCACGCCACTTCGGTGGCGCGCTGCGCAATCCGCGGATCCCTGGTTTCGCGCGCCAGTTCCAGATAGGCAGGCACCGCGATATTCGGCTGGCCGCGCTGAACAGCTACTTCCGCCAGCATGAGCTTGAACAGCAGCGGCTCGGTAAGCACTTGCGCCGGCAACTGTGGCTTGCGCGGCGCCGGTTTGGCGGCCGCTGTATTGGGCTGGGGCCCGGCCTCTTGCGCGAACCGGGGCTGGGCATCGCCGGCGGCGGAAGGCGCCGCCGGCGATGGTTGCAGCGGTTGCTGCGCACAAGCCGCAAGCGCCAGACATGCTGTTACCGCAACGACTCTGAGTGTGGACATGGGATAAGCGATGATGAACGGCCTGCCGCTACCGCCGCGGAATAACCCGCTGAATTTTGACAAAACGAGCGTCTGAAGCTTCATAAACCACCACATATTAGGTATATTTCGGGCACACCACAAGGCGCTGCATTACCGCTCAACCATCGATGACCGACCAGGAAGCCGCAATCACCATTTCCGCGCGCGGGCTCACCCGCAATTTCGGCTCCCATACCGCAGTCAATAATATCGATCTCGAGCTCAGGCGCGGCGAAGTGCTGGGCTTCCTCGGCCCCAACGGCGCCGGCAAAACCACCACCATGCGCATGCTGACCGGCAATCTCGCGCCGTCTGCCGGCATGGTGGGCATCTGCGGCATCGACATGCTCGAGCAGCCCGTCGCCGCCAAGGCCAGGATAGGCTACCTGCCGGAAACGCCGCCGCTGTACCGCGAACTCAATGTCGACGAATACCTGCTGCTGGTCGCCAAGCTGCACCGCGTTCCCAAAACCGCCCGCCGCGGCGCAATCGACAACGTCAAGCAGCGTTGCGGTCTGACCGAGGTCGGCAAAAAGCTCATCGGCGCGCTGTCCAGAGGATTTCAACAACGGGTCGGCATCGCCCAGGCCATCGTGCACAATCCCGACGTCGTCGTTCTCGACGAGCCGACTGTCGGTCTGGATCCCAACCAGATTCGCGAAATCCGCGGCCTGATCCGGGAACTCGGCGGCCGGCACAGCGTGATCCTGTCCACCCACATCCTGCCGGAGGTGGAGGCGGTGTGCGACCGCGTGCAGATCATGCACCGCGGCAACCTGGTCTACAGCGATACCATCAAGGCGTTGCAGGGCTTCAACAGCGGGCACACCGTGCTGCTCGGTCTGCGCCGGCCGCCACCGCCGGATGAACTCGCCGCACTGCCCGGCGTTGCAGGGGTAGACAACGTTTCGGAAAGCTTGTTCCGCATGCGCTTCGCTGCCGGTGTTGATGCTGCGGACGAAATCGTGCGGCGCTCGGTGCAAAAAAACTGGGGGCTGTACCAACTCAACCCGGCGCAGACCAGCCTCGAAGAAATTTTCGTCAACCTCACCCAGCGCGAGGAAAATACGTGAACGTCTTCAGCCACAGAAAACTCAGAGTATTCCGGAATCCGGAACGAGGCAGTTCCTCCGCGCTCTCTGTGTTCTCCGTGGCAAAGGATTTCTGAATGATATTCACCATCGCCGGCAAGGAACTTAAATCGCTGTTTGCGTCGCCGCTGGCGTGGATCGTGCTGACGCTGATACAGATCATCACGGGTTACGCATTCCTGAAACGCCTCGATGATTTCCTGCAGATCCAGTCGCAGCTGTCCCAGATGCCGAGCCCGCCGGGGGTCACCGAGCTTGTCGCCGCACCGCTGTTCGCCACGGTCGCCATGGTGCTGCTGTTCGCGGTGCCCCTGCTGGCGATGCGCCTCATCGCCGAAGAGCGCCGCAACCAGACCATGACCCTGCTGACATCGGCGCCGCTGTCGGTTACCGAAATCGTGCTCGGCAAATTCCTGGGGATGACGACCTTTCTGCTGCTCATCATGGCGCTGATCGCGCTGATGCCATTGTCGCTCGCCGCAAGCACGCGGCTCGATTACGGCATGCTGGCGAGCCTGATCATTGGCCTCGCGCTGCTGGTGGCGAGCTTCACCGCC
>CAKKQX010000338.1 GCA_919902235.1 Burkholderiales bacterium | reverse complement strand
CCAGGCGGTACAGTCATAACGCGCTTCCGGCGGCAGATATTCGTTGTAAGCCTCATCCAGCACCACCAGCACCTGCGCGGGCAATGCGGCGATAAAAGCCTCGAGTTCGGCCGCGCTCGCCAGCGTGCCGGTCGGGTTATTGGGATTAGCCACGAACACCAGGCGCGTGTCGGGCCTCACTGCGCGCAGCATGGCATCGAGGTCGTGACCGAAATTTTTCGCCGGCACTTCAATACCGCGGGCGCCAACCGCCTGCACCGCAAGCGGATACACGGCAAAAGCATGCTGGGAATAGATTGCCGAACTGGCGGGCGTCAAAAAGCTGCGCGCGGCAAGTTCCAGCACATCGTTCGAACCGTTGCCGAGGACGATACGATCCTGCGCAACGCCGTAGCGCTCGCCCAGCGCGCGCTTGAGCTCGAAACCGTTGCCATCAGGATAGCGCGCGAGTCCATCGAGCACGGCCTGAATCGCGCGCTGCGCCAGCGGGCTCACGCCCAGCGGATTTTCGTTGGAAGCGAGCTTGACGATATCGGCTTCGGCCAGCCCCATTTCGCGCGCCAGTTCGGAAATGGGCTTGCCGGGCTGATAGGGCGCAATCGAACGGATGTATGCGGGAGCGAGATCGCAGATATTCATGTTTTGAGCAAGTGGTAAGCGGTGAGCAGTAAACGGCGGAACAGATCGCCTACCGCTCGCTGCTGACCGCTCACGGTTTCAGGTGACGGCGGCGGGGTAGGAACCGAGATTTTTCAGGAAAGAGGCCTTGCGCTCGAGTTCGGCAAGCGCCCTCGCCACGTTGGCGTTTTGCGCGTGCCCCTCGATATCGACATAAAAAACATACTCCCACAGCCCGGTGCGCGCCGGCCGGGATTCGAGCCGGGTCATGCTCACCTGGTTCGCGGCGAGAGGCACCAGCAGATCGTGTATCGCGCCCGGCACGTTGCGCGTGGACAGGATCAGCGAGGTCTTGTCCTTGTCTGTAGGCGCAGCATCATTGGCCGCAACCACCAGGAAGCGCGTCGTGTTCCTTGCTTCGTCCTCGATGTTGCGCGCCAGCAGCTTGAGTCCATAAAGCGCCGCGGCAGTCTTGCTGGCGATCGCTGCGGCGCGGCGATCCTTTGCCGCCAGCTGCGCCGCCTCGGCATTGCTGACCACGGCAATGCGCTCGGCCTGCGGCAGATTGCGCGAAAGCCATTGCTGGCATTGCGCCAGACTCTGGGTATGCGAATAGACCTTGCGGATGTCGGCGCGCCTTCCCGCCTTGCTCATCAGGCACTGGCGCACCGGCAGCATCACTTCGCCGCAAACCCTGGCCGGCGTCGACAGCAAAAGATCGAGTGTGCGGCCGATTGCGCCCTCGGTCGAGTTCTCGACCGGTACCACGCCGTAGCCCACACCACCGGTCTCGACCTGGCGGAATACCTCATCAATGGATGCACACGACACGGTAGGCGTCTGGCCGCCAAAATGCTTGAGCGCCGCTTCCTGGCTGAATGTGCCCTGCGGTCCGAGGTAGGCCACTTTCAACGAGTCTTCGAGCGCGCGGCATGCCGACACAATCTCGATGAACACGCGTTGCAGCGCGCGTGCGGCAAGCGGTCCCTGATTTAATTTCGCGACGCGCCGCAGTATCTGGGCCTCGCGATCAGGACGGTAAATGGCAACGCCCTGCTTGATCCGGCCCACCCGCTGTGCAAGCCTGGCACGCGCCGACAACAGCTTGACCAGCCGCGCATCGAGTGCGTCGATCTGGCTGCGTATGCCTTTCAACTTATCGGCCATAATTCTATTTAACTAATTGATTAATAACAATTTTAAAACATAGCCCGGCTTGCTTCGCAGCGCTGGCAATCATGCGTTTTCAGCCGGCAAATAACGCACCGACAGCACCCCCTCGATGCCGGCGATAGTGGCGGCAAGCTCGGCCCGCACCGCACTGTCGACATCGACCAGCGTGTATGCCATGTCGCCTTTCGACTTGTTGAGCATGTTATGAATATTCAGGCCGGCATTCGCCATCGCCGTCGATATCTGTCCCACCATGTTTGGCACGTTGGCGTTGGCGATCCCGATGCGGAACGGCGATTCGCGCGGCATCGTCACGTCGGGAAAATTCACGGTATTGAGAATGTTACCGCTCTCGAGGAATTCACGCACCTGGTCGGCCACCATCACCGCGCAGTACTCTTCTGCCTCGCGCGTCGAGGCGCCAAGATGGGGCAGCGCCACCACCTGCGGATTTCCCTGCAGGCTCTGCGCCGGAAAATCGCACACGTAATACCTGAGCCGCTTGGCGCCCAGCCCCGCCAGCACCGCTGCGTTGTCAACAATGCCGTCGCGCGAAAAATTGAGCAGAATCGCGCCGTTTTTCATCAGTTTGATGCGCTCGGTGTTGATCAGATTGCGCGTGACATCGAGCAGCGGCACGTGCAGCGTCACGTAATCGCTGCCCCTGAGCACCTCTTCTATGCTGTGCGCCTTCCTGACCTGCGAGGGCAGGCTCCATGCGGCGTCCACGGTGATTTCCGGGTCGTAGCCCAGCACGTTCATGCCCAGCTTGATCGCGGCGTCGGCCACCAGGCTGCCGATCTTGCCCAGCCCGATCACGCCCAGTGTGTGTCGCGGCAGTTCGCTTCCCGAAAACTGCTTCTTGCCGTCTTCCACCAGCTTGTGCAGGGACTTGTCGTCGCCCTGCAGGGCATCGACAAACTTCACTGCCGGTACCAGATTGCGTGACGCGATCAGCAGCCCGGCAATCACCAGTTCCTTGACCGCGTTGGCGTTGGCACCAGGCGCGTTGAACACCGGCACTCCGCGCTGACTCATTTTTGCG
>CAKKQX010000337.1 GCA_919902235.1 Burkholderiales bacterium | reverse complement strand
GGCGGTTATCGGCAGCGCATCCGCGGGGGCGCTGCCGATATCCGCGAGCTCCAGCCCAACCGCGACCGCTTCGGCAACGGTTTTCTGAATGTCCCGGTTATCCCAGGGCTTGGCGATGAAGCGGTACACCTCGCCCTCGTTGATCGAACCGACAATCGCTGCCAGATCCGAATAGCCGGTGAGGAGTATGCGCACGGCATGAGGCGAGGTTTCCTTGACCAATCGCAGCAACTCGACGCCCGGCATATCCGGCATGCGTTGGTCGCTGACAACGACATGCGGCTTGAATTTTCTGGCGAACTCCAGAGCCTCCGGTCCGTTGGTTGCGGTGAAGACATGGTATTTGGCGCGAAAAATGGAGCGCAACGCAGTCAGGATGCGCTCCTCGTCATCCACGAACAGTATGCGCGCCCTCCTGCCGTCAGTGTCCATGCTGATCGAGCCGACAGCTGCGCTCGATGGCGGGGTCGGATCCCCGGGGGCCGGCGGCGCCTCGGCCGGCTGCAGGCCGGAGATCATGCGCGCGGCATTGACGAGGTTGGAGCCGATGCGTCCGGTTGCGGCGTCGGCCATGGTGTCCGTCGCCGGCTGAGCGGTGTCCGCGCGGCCGCTTAGCGCCAGGCTTTTGACAAAAGCGGCGGAAAATTCATGCGCATTCTGAAAACGGTCCTCACGCTTCTTGGCAAGCGCTTTTTGCACCACGAGGTCAGTTTGCGCGGAGAGCCCTGGATTGTGCTCTGAGGGGTTTGCCGGGTGCTCGCTGACGACCTTGTGCATGATTTCCACATTGCTGCCGGTGAAAGGCTTTCTGCCGGTGAGCAACTCGTATGCAATCACGCCCGCCGAATAGATATCGCTGCGCGCGTCGATCTCGGCGCCCGCAAACTGCTCGGGCGGCATATAGCCGGGCGAACCCATGACTTCGCCCACCTGGGTGAGCGTTGAGGTATCAATGCGGGCGATGCCGAAATCGGTGATTTTGATGCGACCATCGTCGTTGAGCAGGATGTTCGGCGGCTTGACGTCGCGGTGGATCACGCCGCGCGCGTGGGCATAACCCAGTCCGTCGAGCAGCTGGCTGATAATCCCGCAGATTTCCTTCAACTCGAAATGCGTCTTGTTATGCAGGTGCTGGGAAAGCGGTTTGCCGCTGACCAGCTCCATCACAATATAAGCAAGCTCGGCGTCCTCGCCATAATCGAATATCGCGGCGATGGACGGATGCGTGAGGCGGCCCACAGCCTGGGCTTCATGCCGGAAACGCTTCAGCGTGTATTGCAGCTCGGATGGATCAAGCACCGATTTGGTGATGGTTTTGATCGCCACCTGGCGGTGGATTGCGGGGTCGAAAGCTTTGTAGACGATCCCCATGCCTCCTTTGCCGAGAATGCCCTGGATATCGTACTTCCCGATTTTGGCGGGTGGGTTCATGGTTTTTTAAGGGTATCCGGGTTCAGGCCGCAAGTTCAGTCGCATCCGGGGGCGTCAGCGGCAGCACCACCGTGAATTTTGTGCCCACTCCCGGCGTGGAGTCGGCGCTGATGCCGCCGCCGTGCTGAGCAACAATCTTATAGGAGATCGACAGTCCCAGCCCCGTGCCCTTGCCCACTTCTTTAGTGGTGAAAAACGGATCAAAAATCTTGGGCAATACTTCCGGCGGGATGCCTTTGCCGCTGTCTTCGATCTCCACTGCGACGTGATCCGGTCCTGCCATGCGCGTGGTCAGCGTGATCACGCCGTGTTCCGATTCGATCGCCTGCGCGGCATTATTGATGAGATTAAGAAAGACCTGATTGATCTGCGATGGCGAACAGGTGATCGGCGGCACGTTTCCGAACTGTTTCCTGACGGTGAGTTTCCTGATCTCATGCCTGGCCAGCAGCAAGGTGCTTTCCAGGCCCTCGTTGAGATTGAAGCTTGCCACCTTGGTGCGGTCGAGCCGGCTGAAGTTCCTGAGATTAATGACGATGTCCGAGATCTGCTCGATTCCGTGCAGCCCGTCTTTCACCAGCGCCGGCAATTCTTCCGGCGCCTGCTGCTCACGGTACTGTCTGATCAGGGTCTGCACCAGCGCAAACTGACTGGAAAGCAGCTGAGGGTCGGCATTTCCGGTTTGCAGCAACACCAGCAGTTTTTCGCTTTGCTCGACCAGCCGTACCAGCTCGGGCAGTTTTTCTTCGACCGAGCCCAGGCTATTCTTGACGTAGGCGAGCGGCGTGTTGATTTCATGGGCAACGCCCGCCACCATCTGTCCGAGCGAAGACATTTTTTCGGTCTGAATAAGTTGCGCTTCGGAGTCCTTGAGCTGGACCAGCGCTTCGGACAGTTCGTGCGTGCGCTCGGCGACGCGCTGCTCCAGTCCTTCATTGGCGGCCTGCAGCGCCAGATTGGCTTGATTGAGCATCCGGTAACTCGCGAACAGTCGCAGCGCAAGATAGCCGAGCAGAATCAGCAGTGCTCCCGAAAATGCAATCAGATAAACGCGATAGATTTCCCTGTCGGCGAGTTTATCTTCCAGTTCGCGGCTGAAAGCATTGGTGATGCTGTCCACGCGCGGCCCGGCGGCAAGAAATGACAGCCGGTTGAAAAGGGCCTGCTCGACCGGTTTTGTTTTAAGCAACTGCTGGACATGGTTGTCGAGACGGGCAATGCCTTCGCGCAGGGACGGGGGCAGCGGCGCGGCGCCTTCGCGCAAATCGACTGCGGTCGACTCGAGGCTCTTGCGTTGCGCTCCGGCGGGAGAAAAATAATATTTCTGGGCTTCACCCAGCAGCTGCGTGACCACGTTTTCCAGCGCAATCAGGCGCTCGCGCTGCGGGTAATTTTGCCAGGCGCCGCGCACCAGGCCGGCAATTTCGGTTTCCACGCCCATGACCAGTTCGAGCGACTGCCTGGTTGCGGCATGGGCATTTCTGAATTTCGCCATCAAATCGGCCTTGTCGGCAAAAGCTTTGCCGAGGTCGGGCAGGCCGCGCTCAAGCACCGGGCTGCCCAGATCTTGTGCGGCCGTTGCCAGCGCCTGCCGGATGCGCCCGTGCGCAGCGGCGTGGTCGGCGGCAGGAGACGGCGCCGGCGCAAGCTCGGCGCGGGTGCGCAGCATCTCAATATCCCAGCGCGCATCGATTTCCTTCAGTTCTCGAAACAGCCCCAGCACCTCATTCTGCCGTTTGATATCGACACTTTGGGTTTTGATATAGAGAAAACCGAGCAGCGCGGCAAGCAGCACGGCGGCAATAATGGCGAACCCGCCGCGCACGATCGCCATCCGGTTGTGAAAATCCGGAAGCCTGATTCCGGAACGCGGAATTTCTGGTTCATTCGCCAAGATAAGCCTGCCTGACTTGAGGGTTGGTAAGCAGCGCGCGCGCGCTGTCGGCCAGCGCGATGACGCCGCTTTCCATGACATAACCGCGATGGCAGATTTCCAGCGCAAGTTTGGCATTTTGTTCGACCAGCAGCAAAGTCACCCCTTCCGCCGCAACGGCTCGGATGGCCTCGAATATCTTGTGCACCATCAGGGGCGCAAGACCCATGCTGGGCTCGTCGAGCAGCAGCAGCGCGGGGCGGCTCATCAGGGCGCGGCCGATGGCGAGCATCTGCTGTTCGCCGCCCGACAGGGTGCCGGCCAGTTGTGCGCGGCGCTCTGCCAACCGCGGAAACCACCCCAGAATGCGCTCGCGATCGGCCGCGATTCCGGCGCGGTCGCGGCGGCTGTAGGCGCCCATGGCCAGATTCTCATCGACTGTGAGCCGCCCGAACACGCCGCGGCCCTCGGGCACCAGCGCCAGACCCTGGCGCACCAGACGATGCGAAGGCTGCGCCGTGATGTCCTTGCCGTTATAGCGAACCTGCCCGGCAGAAGGTTTTATGAGGCCGCTTAACGCCTTGAGCGTGGTGGTTTTGCCGGCGCCATTGCAGCCGATCAGCGTCACCAGCTCGCCGTCCTGCACGTCGAGGTCGATGCCTTTCACGGCGTTGATGCCGCCGTAAGAAACCTTCAGTCCACGAACCTCAAGCAAGTGCGCCCCCCAGATAGGCCTCGATCACCGCGGGATCGCGCTGTACGCCCGCTGGCGCGCCTTCGGCGATTTTCCTGCCGTAATCAAGAACTGCAACCCGGTCACACAAGCCCATCACCAGCTTCACGTCGTGCTCGATCAGCAGCAGCGTGATGCCATCAGCACGAATTCTTTCAAGCAGGCGTTTTAACTCCGCGGTTTCGGTTGCATTCATACCTGCAGCCGGTTCGTCGAGGGCAAGCAGCTGCGGTTCGGTGGCGAGCGCGCGCGCGATTTCAAGCCGGCGCTGGTCGCCGTAGGACAGCTGGCGCGCCGGCACGTCGGCGTGGCGCGCAATGCCGACATAGTCGAGCAGCGCAATCGCTTTGCGCGCAATCGCGGCCTCCTCTTCGCGCGCGGCGGTGGTGCGCAGCACGGCGCCAAGCACGCCAGTGCGGGTGCGCACATGACGTCCCACCATGACGTTCTCGAGCGCGCTCATGTTGGCGAAGAGCCGGATGTTCTGAAACGTGCGGGCGATCCCGCTTGCCGCAACCCGGTGCGGCTTGAAGCCGGCGAAGCGGGCGCCGTTGAACGTGAAGTCGCCGCCGTCCGGCGCATAAAGGCCTGTCAGCACGTTGAACAGCGTGGTCTTGCCGGCGCCATTGGGTCCGATCAGACCGAAGATTTCGCCACGGTTGACGCTGAGCGAGACTTCGCACAAGGCTGCCAGCCCGCCGAAATGCTTGCTGATGGCGGTTGCGGTGAGCAGCGGCTGGTCAGCCGGCATGGGCTTTCTCGTCGGCAGGCATGTCTTCCTCGGCGCTGAGTTCGCGCCGCCGCGTCGATGACGGCCACAATCCTGCGGGCCGGAACAGCATCATCAGCACCAGCGCCAGGCCGAACAGCAACATGCGCAGATCCGAGGGATCGATATAAACCGCGCCCAGCCATTGCTGCTGCAGCGGCCCGACGTAACGCAAAGCTTCGGGCAGCGCGGTCAGCAGGACCGCGCCCAGCACCACCCCGCCCACATTGCCCATGCCGCCCAGCACCACCATGCACAGCACCATGATGGAATCGAGCAGGGTGAAACTTTCGGGGCTGATGAAGCCCTGGAACGAGGCGAACAGGCCGCCCGCCACGCCGCCGAAAGTGGCGCCCATGGCAAAGGCGAGAAGCTTCATGTCGCGCGTGTTGATGCCCATTGCGCCCGCCGCGATTTCGTCTTCGCGAATCGCGATCCAGGCGCGGCCGATACGCGAATTCTCCAGGCGCAACGAGATGAAAATCGACGCCAGCGCAAAGGCGAGGAAAACGAAGTAATAGCCGTGCACCGGCGCGATGGTGAATCCGGCAAGGATATGTGTTTTGTTGAGCGCGATGCCGCCCACCGCAAGCGGGTCGATGAGTGTAATGCCCTGCGGACCGTTGGTGATGTTGAGCGGACGGTTCAGGTTGGTGAGAAAAATGCGGATGATTTCGCCGAAACCCAGGGTGACGATGGCGAGATAGTCGCCGCGCAGCCTGAGCGTGGGCGCCCCGAGCAGGATGCCGAAGACCGCCGTCACCAGCGCGCCCAGCGGCAACAGTACGAGAAACGACCAGTGAATATCGAACTGCGGCGAAGCGAACAGCGCATAGGCATAGGCGCCGACGGCGAAAAAAGCGATGTAGCCGAGGTCGAGCAGGCCGGCAAAACCGACCACGATGTTAAGCCCGAGCGCCAGCATGATGAACAGCAGCGCGACATCGATGATGCGCACCCAGGCCCGCCCCAAAGTGGCGTCGACTATGAAGGGCAGCGCCAGCAGCAGCGCTCCCAGCGCCCCGTAAGCCAGCCAGCGGTATTTATTCAAGTTATTGATTTTATTAGACATTTACTAGGCGCGCTCGCTCGTATGCTGACCCATGATGCCCGAGGGCCGGAGCACCAGCACCAAAATCAATACCAGGAAAGCAAAAATATCGCGATAGTTGCTGCCCAGCACACCGCCGGTGAGATCACCGATGTAGCCGGCGGCAAGGCTTTCGATCACGCCGAGCAACAGGCCGCCAAGCATGGCGCCGGCGACATTGCCGATGCCGCCGAGCACGGCGGCGGTGAAGGCCTTGAGTCCGAGCATGAACCCCATGAAGTAATGACCGAGGCCGTAGTAGAGCACAACCATCACGCCGGCGATGGCGCCGATCGCCGAGCCGAGAAAAAAGGTGAATGAAATAATGCGATTGGTATCGACGCCCATCAGGCCGGCGACTTCGGCGTTTTGCTCGGTAGCGCGCATGGCGCGGCCGATGCGGCTGGCCTTGATGAACCACAGCAGGCCTGCCATCAGGGTGCAGGCGAGCAGGAAAATGAAGGCCTGCAAGTCGGTGAATTGCGCGCCGCCGAAGGTGAACGCTTCGGGTTTGATCAGGTCGGGGGTGGAGATGTATTGCTTGCCCCAGATCAGCGCTGCCGAGTATTGCAGCAGAATGGAAATGCCGATTGCCGTGATCAGCGGCGCCAGGCGCGGCGCGCGGCGTAACGGGCGGTAGGCGACGCGCTCGATGGTGACGCCGAGCGCAACGCATACCAGCAATGCCGCCAGCGTGGCGAACAGCAGCACCAGGGGCACGGGCAACAGGCTTGCGGCCAGCGCCTGCGCCACCGCCAGCGCGACCAGCGCGCCGACCATGACGATATCGCCGTGCGCGAAATTGATGAGCCCGAGGATGCCGTAGACCATGGTGTAGCCCAGCGCCACCAGGGCATAGATGCTGCCCAGCACCAGGCCGTTGATAAGTTGCTGAATAAAAATATCCATGGCCGATAAGACAACGGCACCGCCAGGGTGCCGTTATCGTCAGGTTAAAAGCTGTGCGCGCCGTGGCTCAAGCCGCAATGGTCCGGATCGGAATGATTATTTCTTGGCGCCGCCGTCCTTGGCGGCATCTGCGGCTTTGGCTACTGCTGCCGCGCCCGGCGCCACGGTCTCAAGAGGTTCCCATTTGCCGCCTTTGACGACATAAATCGTGATTGGTCCGTTTTTCAGATCGCCTTTTTCGTCGAACGCGATCGGTCCGATGACGCCTTTGTAATCGGTCTTGCCGATTTCCGGCAGGAATTTGGCGGGATCGCTGGAGCCGGCGCGCTTCATGGCCTCGACGAATACGAACACGGCGTCATAGCCCATGGGCGCGAACAGTTCCACCTCGGCGTTATATTTGGCCTTGTATTTTTCGAGGAAAGCCTTGCCGCCGGGCATCTGGTCTTTGGGCAGGCCGGGTATCGAGGCCATCACGCCTTCGGCGGCGTCGCCCGCGAGCTTGATGAAATTCGGCGTCTGCATGCCATCGCCGCCGATGAACCTGGCCTGGATGCCCAGCTCCGACAGTTGCCTGACCATGGGGCCGGCCTGCGGATCGATGCCGCCGAACATCACCAGATCGGGTTTCCTGCCCTTGATCTTGGTAAGGATGGCCTTGAAATCGGTGTCCTTGTCGGTGGTGTGCTCGCGCGCGATGACTTTCGCGCCGAGCGACTTCACAGTCGCTTCGAAATTGTCGGCCAGGCCCTGGCCGTAGGCGGTGCTGTCATCGATGATCGCGATGTTCTTCGCTTTCAGCTTCTCGACCGCGAAACGGCCCAGCGTAGGGCCCTGCTGGCCGTCATGGGCGACGACGCGGAACGTGGTCTTGAAGCCCTTCAGCGTGTAGTCGGGGTTGGTCGAGGAGGGCGAGATCTGCGGCACGCCGCCGTCGGCATAGACCTTGGAAGCCGGGATGGAGGCGCCCGAGTTGAAATGCCCGACGACACCGGCGACTTTGGCGTCGACCAACTTCTGCGCCACCGTGGTGGCTTTGGTCGGATTCGCCTCGTCATCTTCGGCCACGAGCTCGAACTTTACTTTCTTGCCGCCGATTTCGACGCCCGCGGTGTTGAGATCCTCGATTGCGAGCTGCACGCCGTTGCGGATGTCGATGCCGATGTGTGCCTGCGGTCCGGTAAGCGGCGAAGCTGAGCCGATCTTGACGGTCATGACCTCGGGCGGCTTAGGCGCTTCCGCCTTGGGCGCAGGCGGTGTTTCCTTGCCGCATCCGTATACCAGAGCCAATGCGAGGGTGGAAACGATGCTGAGGACATGCCTGCGATTCATAACTGCTCCCTATCGGTAAATTGTTGTTGCTGCACAGGAATTCATTATGCGCAGGGGGTGTAGTGTTGTCAATTTGCGCGGCCGGTTGAAGGTGTGCTTATGCTCGCTGTGCAAGCACCCACAAAAAAGCCGGCAGAAGCCGGCTTTTTTGAAGTACTTCAAAGCAAAAACGCGAGGTGGGTTACTTGAGCGAAAGAATCCACTGCACCATGGATTTGATGTCGTCGTCCTTGACGTGGGCATTGGGCGGCATGGCCATGTCGCCCCATACGCCCTTGCCGCCGGCCTTCACTTTCTTGATCAGATTGGCTTCGGCGCTCTTGTCGTTTTTGTACTTGGCTGCAATTTCCTTGAAGCCTGGCCCGACCACTTTCTTGTCCATCTGGTGGCACGCGACGCAGCCGCTTGACTTGGTGAGCGCTTCGCCCGCTTTGGGGTCAGCCGCCTGCGCGCCGAGGGCGAGCATCAAACCGGCCGCGGCAACGAGCGCCTTAACAGCAGTTTTCATTGTTGCTCCTTGAACGGTTAAAAAAGTCCGCACGCATTTTACCCCAGAATGTTCCGGTGCGCGCTTGCCGCTAGGCGTTTGCCGCCGGTGCCGCGCCGCCGAGCAGGCGCACGAGTTCGCCGCAATCGGTGATCGCCGGCAGGCAGCTAACGCCCTGGCATACCCAGGCGTTGACGCCGGCCGCGGCCGGTTTGGCCAGCGCGGGCGGCAGCGCATCGATGTGGGCGGGCACGGCGATGACCAGCGTATCCGGGCGGTATTGCGTGGCGAGCGCGCGCTGCCATGACGCCAGTCCGGCCTGCGGTCCGCGCAGAATCACCATGCGCGGCGGCACCAGCCATTCTTCCAGCGCCGTGGCGAGGCTGACGCAGGCGCTCGGATTGCGTTCCAGCACCGGGTAAAACAGGCGGATCGCGCGCTCGGCGGCAGCGAGATAGCGCGGTTCGCCGACGAGATGCCCCAGCCGCTGCAGCGTGACGGCGGCGATGCCGTTGCCGGCGGGCGTGGCGTTGTCGTGCCCGGGCTTGGCGCGATGGATGAGTTTTTCATGATCGTGACTGGTGAAGAAAAATCCGCCGTGTTCGCGGTCCTCGAACTGCGCGAGCAGACAGTCGGCCAGCGCCCGCGCGAATGCAAGGTCTTCCATGCGAAATTCGGCCTGCATCAGCTCGATCAGCGCGTCGATCAGGAAAGTGTAGTCGTCGAGATAGGCGTTGAGATGCGCCCTGCCATCCTTGCAGGTCGCGAGCAGCCGCTGCCGTCTTTCCCCGGCCGCCCCCGCAGCGTCCTCGCGCCACATGGTGTTGCGGATGAAGTCGGCGGCGCGCTGCGCCGAAGCCAGCCACGCCGGCTCGCCGAACGCGCCCGCGGCGCGCGCCATGCCCTTGATCATCAGCGCGTTCCAGCTGACGAGTACTTTCTCGTCGCGGCCCGGCCACACGCGCTTGTCGCGCGCCGCCAGCAGTTTGTTGCGTGCCGCCGCGATTCGCGATTCGCATTCGCTGACAGACAATACGAACGTGTGGGCGACCGCCGTCAGCGGTTTGGCCACCCGCAAATGCCAGTACTTGCCTTCAAAGTTGGGCGCGCCGTCCAGCCCGTAGTGGGGCGCGAGCACGGCATATTCCGCATCCGAGAGCAGTGCTTTTACTTCGTCCGGCATCCACACATAGAACTTGCCCTCTTCGTGCTCGGAGTCGGCATCGAGCGAGGAGTAATAACCGCCCTCCGCGGATTGCATGTCGCGCATCACCCACGCCGCGGTTTCGGCAGTTACTTTGCGCAACAGCGGTTGCCGCGTCACGCGCCAGGCGTCGCTGCAAAGCGCGAGCAGCGGGCCGTTGTCGTAGAGCATTTTCTCGAAGTGCGGGATGGTCCAGTGCTGATCCACGCTGTAGCGGCAGAAGCCGCCGGCGAGCTGGTCGTAAATGCCGCCTTCCGCCATGCGCGTCAGCGTGAGCCTGGCCATGGTCAGTGCGATGTCGCTGGCGTCGAGCGCGAAGCGCCGCAGGCAGAACTCGAATTCGAACGGATGCGGGAATTTGGGCGCCTGGCCGATGCCGCCATTCACGTCGTCGAAGACCTGCGCCAGCTCGCGCACCGTGGCAGCGAGCGGTGCGCGCGTCATTTCCGCTGGTCCAGCGTCGGTAGCGGGCAGTGTGCGGCCTAACGCTTCCAGCAGCGCTGTGTTCTGTTTTGCGATTTCGGGGCGCTTCTGATGGTAGGCCTCGGCGATTTGCGGCAGCAGATCGCGGAATCCCGGCATGCCGTAGCGCGGCGTCTTCGGAAAATAGGTGCCGCCGAAAAACGGCGTGCCGTCAGGCATCAGGAACATGGTCAGCGGCCAGCCGCCGCTTCTCTGGGTCAGCATGTGGTGCGCAGCCTGGTAGATCTGATCGAGATCGGGGCGTTCCTCGCGGTCGACCTTGATGTTGACATAATGCGCGTTCATCAGCGCCGCGACGTCGGCGTCCTCGAACGATTCGTGCGCCATGACATGACACCAGTGGCAGGCCGAATAACCGACCGAAAGCAGGATCGGCTTGTCCTGCGCGCGCGCGCGGTTCAGCGCTTCCTCCCCCCAAGCGTGCCAGTCGACGGGATTGTCCGCATGCTGCTGCAGATAAGGGCTGGTTTCCTGCGCGAGGCGGTTGGGCATGAATATCCTTCGCCGGCCGCGATGCCGGCGCACAAAATGACGCTCAGCGCCCGGCGGGCACCACCGGCAGCGCCTCGAGCCTGCGCTGCAGCGCAGCCAGGGCATCGCGCGTGCGTTCCAGCTCTTTCAGCACTTCGTGATGGGTGACGGGACTGGCGAGCGCTTCGAGTTCGGCCGTCTTGCTCGCTTCGAGATTGTTGATCACCACCGCGATGAACAGGTTGAGCATGACGAAAGTGCCGAGCAGTACGAAGCTCACGAAATAAATCCACGACCAGGCATGTGCCTTCATCGCGATCTCCATGATGTCGACCCAGCCTTCGAGCGTGACCATCTGAAACAGCGTCAGTAGCGCTGCACCCAGCGTGCCCCAGTGCTCGGCATCGTGTTCGCGGAACAGATGAAAGCCGGTTACCGCGTAGATATAAAGCACGATGCTCATCAGCAGGATGACGTGGCCCATGCTGGGGATGGAGCGCACCAAAGTGGCGACGATCAGCCGCAGCTGCGGCACCGCCGATACCAGACGCAGCACGCGCAGCACCCGGATCAGGCGCGCCACCAGCGCGAATTCGCCGGTTGCCGGAATCAGCGACAGCACCACGATCGAAAAATCGAACAGGTTCCAGCCGTCGCCGAAGTAAAGCCGCAAACGCGGCGCAACGGCGATGATTTTCAGCACTGCCTCGGCGATGAACACGGCGAGGATGAGGTTGTTGCCGAGATGCAGCCAGTGGCCGAAGGCGGCTGCGATGTCTATCGAGGTTTCAAGGCCGATCAGCACGCCGTTGAAAAGGATGAGTGCGATCATCCCCGGCTCGAACCAGCGCGCTTCCGTGATGCCGCGGCAGAAGTTTCTCATTATTTAATAATATCAATTAAATCAATATGTTATGTAAAATTGTCGGTTGCCCGGCGTTGGCGCGGCGCATCAGTCGGTAACCGCGCCCTTGCTCGCGGTCGACACCAGGGCCATGTACTTGGCCATCACGCCACGCGTGTAACGTGCCTTGGGCTGCTTCCATTTTTTCTTGCGCGCGGCGAGTTCCTTTGCCGTGACATTCAACTGGATCAGGCGCTTGTGGGCGTCGATGGTGATCGAATCGCCCTCCCTCACCAGCGCGATCGGCCCGCCGACGAAAGCCTCGGGCGCAACGTGGCCGACCACCATGCCCCAGGTGCCGCCGGAAAAGCGTCCGTCGGTGACGAGGCCGACTGACTCGCCCAGCCCCTGGCCGATCAGCGCGCCGGTGGGTGCCAGCATTTCCTGCATGCCGGGCCCGCCCTTGGGCCCCTCGTAGCGGATCACGATCACGTCGCCGGCTTTGATCTTCCTGGCCAGGATCGCTTTCATGCACGCGTTCTCGGAATCGAACACGCGCGCCGGTCCGTTGATCTTGGGTGACTTGAGTCCGGTGATCTTGGCCACACAGCCTTCCGGTGCAAGATTGCCTTTGAGAATCGCGAGGTGGCCGTGCGGGTACAGTGGATTGCCCCACTGCCGGATCACGTCCTGATCCTTGCGTGGTGTCGCCGGCACGTTGTTGAGCTCCTGCGCGATGGTGCGGCCGGTGATGGTCTTGCAATCGCCGTGCAGCAGGCCTTGCCCAAGCAGCATTTTCAGCACCTGCGGCACGCCGCCCGCGCGGTGGAAATCGACCGCGACATAGCGTCCCGAAGGTTTGAGGTCACACAGCACCGGCACCTTCCTGCGCACGCGCTCGAAATCGTCGATCGTCCATTTCACCCTGGCGGCATGCGCGATCGCCAGATAATGCAGCACCGCGTTGGTCGAACCGCCGGTCGCCATGATCAGCGCCACCGCATTCTCTATCGATTTGCGGGTGACGATGTCACGCGGCTTGATGTCGAGTTTGATCGCATTGACCAGCACGCGCGCCGATTCCGCCGCGGAATCGGCTTTCTCCGGATCCGGCGAGGCCATCTGCGAGGAGCCCAGCACGCTCATGCCCAGCGCCTCGAACGACGAGGACATGGTGTTCGCGGTGTACATGCCGCCGCAGGCACCGACCGAGGGACAGGCATTTTTCTCGATGCCGACGAAGTCTTCTTCGCTCATTTTGCCTGCGGCGTAGCTGCCGACCGCCTCGAATGCGCTGACGATGGTCAGATCCTGGCCTTTCCACTTGCCCGGCTTGATGGTGCCGGCGTAGACGTAAATGCCCGGCACGTTCATGCGCAACATGGCGATCATGCCGCCCGGCATGTTCTTGTCGCAGCCGCCGCACACC
>CAKKQX010000336.1 GCA_919902235.1 Burkholderiales bacterium | reverse complement strand
GCCGGGTTACCGCCAGCGTGCCCGATTCGCCGCAGCAGCGCTCGCTCAGTTTTACTTCCGCGCCCATCAGCTGATTGACGACCTTTAGCGGTTGATGGCTCTTCATCGGCGTATGGCAGGGATCGTGATACATGTAGCGCACGCCTTTGACATCGTTCAGTGCGACGCCTTTTTCCAGCAGATATTCGTGGATGTCGAGCAGCCGGCAGCCGGGGAAGATTTTGTCGAACTCGTATTTTTGCAGCTGATCCATGCAGGTGCCGCAGGACACGATCACGGTCTTGATGTCGAGATAATTGAGCGTATGCGCGACCCGGTGGAACAGCACGCGGTTGGCGGTGGTAATGGCCTGCCCTTTTTCCGCCTCGCCGGCGGCCGTCTGAGGGTAGCCGCAGCACAGGTAGCCCGGCGGCAGCACGGTAAGCGCTCCAATTTCGAACAACATGGCCTGCGTGGCGAGGCCCACCTGGCTGAACAGGCGCTCCGAGCCGCAGCCGGGGAAATAAAACACCGCGTCCGCATCTTCGCCCGCCTTTTGCGGGTCGCGGATGATGGGAACAATGCGCGGATCCTCAATGTCGAGCAGCGCGCGCGATGCCTTCTTCGGCAATCCGCCCGGCATGGGCTTGTTGATGAAATGGATGACCTGCGCCTTGAGCGGCGGTTTACCGACAGTCGCCGGCGGGTGTCTGGTCTGCTGCTGCGTCAGACCCAGTACTGTGGCCACCCCATGTGCAAGTCGCTGTGCCCTGTAACCCCAGGCGATCATGACCTTGCGCACCAGATTTATGGTGCCGGGGTCGGTCGCATTCAGGAACAGCATGGAGGCGAAGGTGCCGGGATTGAACTTGCGTTTGCCGTGACGCCGCAGGAAGTTGCGCATGGCAATCGACACGTCGCCAAAGTCGATGTCGACCGGACACGGATTCAGGCATTTATGGCACACCGTGCAATGGTCGGCGACGTCGCTGAATTCGTCGAAATGTTCGAGCGAAATGCCGCGCCGCGTCTGTTCTTCGTAGAGGAAGGCCTCGATCAGCAGGCTGGTGGCCAGTATCTTGTTGCGCGGGCTGTACAGCAGATTTGCGCGCGGAACGTGGGTTGCGCACACCGGCTTGCATTTACCGCAGCGCAGGCAGTCCTTGATCGAGTCGGAGATACCGCCGATATCCGATTGCTCGAGAATCAGGCTCTCGGCGCCGAGCAGCGAGAAACTCGGGGTGTAGGCGTTTGCAAGATTCGCCCCGTGCAGCAGCTTGCCCTTGTTGAAATGGCCGTCAGGATCGATTTTCTGCTTGTAGGCCCGGAAGTCCTCGATTTGCTGGTCGTCCAGGAATTCGAGCTTGGTGATGCCGATGCCGTGCTCGCCGGAAATCACCCCGTTCAGCGACACCGCGAGCCGCATGATGCGCGCCACCGCCTGCGTTGCGACCTGCAGCATTTCGTAGTTGTCGGAGTTGACCGGAATGTTGGTATGCACATTACCGTCGCCGGCGTGCATGTGCAGGGCCACGAACACGCGCCCGCGCAGCACCGATTTGTGAGTGGCATCGATCTGCTCCGTCACTTTGTGAAAAGCCCGACCGCTGAAAATAGCGGTGAGTTGGGAACGCACTTCCCCTTTCCATGACACACGCAGCGTATGGTTCTGGAGTACATGCCACACATGACGGTAGTCAGCGGGGGAGGGGGGGGAAAGGAATGCGGGTAAATATGCTGCCGGAACTTCACGCTTCCCCGCTCCGCCTGCCGGCCCGAAATCCGCAAGCGGTATGTCGAGGTTGTCGTGCAGCCACTGCCAGCGTCCGCGTACTTCATTGACATGCCCCAGAGCACGCTCAACTCGATCGCCTATCATTTCTGCGGGTGCGACGTTTTCATCCTGCTGCGCCAGCGGCAGGTCGGTTTTCAGGAATTCTTCCAGCGCGCCGAGCAATTGCAGCTTGTTTTTGATCGAGAGTTCAATATTGATGCGCTCGATGCCGTCTGAATAGTCTCCCAGACGATCGAGCGGGATCACCACATCCTCGTTGATCTTGAATGCATTGGTATGGCGGGCGATTGCAGCGGTGCGCGCGCGGTCGAGCCAGAACTGCTTGCGCGCCTCGCCGCTGACGGCGATGAAGCCCTCGCCGGAGCGCGCATTGGCAATCCGCACCACTTGCGATGCGGCCGCGGCGACCGCGTTCTCATCTTCGCCGACGATATCGCCGATGAGCACCATTTTCGGCCTGCCGGCGCGGCGCGCCTTGGTGGCGTAGCCCACCGCTTTCAGATAGCGCGCATCGAGGTGCTCGAGGCCGGCGAGCGTGGCTCCGGGATTGGTGTCGAGGTAGCGCTTGATCTCGACGATGGAAGGCACGGCCTCGCGCACCTCGCCGAAAAATTCCAGGCATACGGTGCGCACGTGCGGCGGCATCCTGTGCAGAACGAAAGTGGCCTGGGTGATGATGCCGTCGCAGCCTTCCTTCTGGATACCGGGCAGCCCGGACAGAAACTTGTCGGTCACATCCTTGCCGAGCCCGGTTTTGCGGAAGCGCGATCCGGGGATTTCAAGAACTTCGGGCGCCCCGCGCGGCGTTTTGCCGTGCGTGTCATAGCGGGTGATGCGAAACCGCGCGACAGGCACATCGTGAATCTTGCCCAGGTTGTGATCGATGCGCTCGACCAGCATCCATGCGGCATCGGGCGTGACCATCTTCCACGACATCAGGTTGTCGAGCGCGGTGCCCCACAGCACGGCTTTCTTGCCGCCGGCGTTCATGGCGACGTTGCCGCCGATGCACGAAGCATCCGCCGAAGTCGGGTCGCAGGCGAACACCAGCCCGGCCGACTCGGCGGCTTCCATCGCGCGCCGCGTAACCACGCCCGCGCCACAGCGCAGCGTCGCAACATTTTTACCGCTTCCCGGGGCGACTGCATGCTCGATTGTGGCCAGCGTGTCGAGCTTTTCGGTGTTAATTACCGCGGACAGCTTGGTCAACGGGATCGCGCCGCCGGTATAGCCCGTGCCGCCACCGCGCGGAATGAGGGTCAGGCCCAGCTCAATGCAGGCTTTGACGATGGGCGCGACTTCATCCTCGGCATCGGGATGAATGACGACGAACGGATACTCCACGCGCCAGTCGGTGGCATCGGTGACGTGCGATACCCGCGCGAGACCGTCGAACTGCACGTTGTCGCGGCGCGTGACGCCCGCCAGCCGCTGTCTTATTTTGCCGCGCAGCCTGCGCGTTGCATCAAATTCGGCGTCGAAGGCGGCAACCGCGGCGTGCGCGGCTTTGAGCAGCGCGCTGACCCTGTCGTCGCGGTTCTGGCGCCACGTTTCGATGGCGGCAAGCCGGCTGCGCATATCGGCGATCAGCGCCGCACGCCGTTTGCGGTTGGCGAGCAAGTCGTCCTCGATATAGGGGTTGCGCGAGACCACCCACATGTCGCCGAGCACCTCGTAGAGCATTTTTGCCGAGCGCCCGGTGCGGCGCTGCTTGCGCAGA
>CAKKQX010000335.1 GCA_919902235.1 Burkholderiales bacterium | reverse complement strand
GCGTGATGCGTCCCGACGCCCAGCTCAATTCGATCAGCAGATCTACGAAAGGCTCTTGAACTGGCCGGCTGGAAGCCACTTTGACGTAGGGCTGACCGCCCGGGCGTTTTTCGATGCTCAGTCGCAACCCGATCAATGCCGGGCCGTATTGCAGTTTCGCCTGATTGTACAATTCAGGCGATGCCAAGCGTGCGGACATAGTGGACAGTTCGTCGTTTCTTACCGACACCAAGTCGATCTCCGCATTCAGCGGCTGCCCCAGCGACGACAGGACGATGAGCCTCCCCAGCCCGGCTGCGTCGGCCACCCAGGGCATCAGCACAATCAGAGCCGCCAATACCCATTGCTTCAGAGTGTTATTGGGCACAACGCCACCCTTTGGGTTATATTTTGATGGGTAATAAAGCTAACATCAAACAGTTAGCCGTGCAAGTTAATATTAACTCTGGCATTGTGCCTTGATCCAACTATTTTTAATCAAGTTTCTGCGATTTAACCCCCGGCGACAATCCAGGCCGCAAGCTGTGGAATGCGTCATCGCAACAGTGCGCAACAACTGCGACGCAGCGCGCTGCGTCGCTGCGTCGTAGAATAATCGAGAATTTCTGAATCTGCCACGACCAGGCACGATGAATGGTCTGCGCTACCGGGGCTGTTGTCTTAAAGGGGCGGAAACCACGAAGGGTCAGTGTGCCACGCCGGCCAGCACCGATTTATGCTGAAACTTATCGCCGCAACAAGGGGCGATTTGCGCGTTGCGGCGTCGGAGCTTTACTTCGGACGGTCAGATGCAGCAGCAGGATTTTGCAGCGCTTTCTCGAGCCGCTTGATCCGTTCATTGGCCTCATCCAGCGCCTTGCCCTGCGCCACGATTTCTTCCTCCAGAATTCGCACGCGTTCCGGCGTGCTGCTCGTTTTACCGGCTTCAGGCGCGCCCGCCGAAAGACGCAACACGGGCTTCCCGGCTTTGCCGCTATCGGCTTTATCTAGCACACGCACTGACTCGGATCTGCTTGCTGACCCGGCCTTGTCCCTTTTCGCGCCTTTGCTTTCGCCGGCAGAGGGGCGAGCCGCATCGGCCAGATTGCGACGGTAATTTTTCCAGTTTGCCACCTGCACGCGATACTCTTTCAGCGCTTCCTGCTTAGAAACCGCCATCAGTTCCTGTTTATCGGGCACCTGGAGCGTCGCGCCGGCTTTCAGCAAATTCATATTGTTATTCGCAAACGCGTCCGGGTTGCTGCGATAAAGTCCGGCCAGCATCTGCTCCAGAGAGATATCTGCGGGTTTCAGGCTGCGCGCTATTTTGCCCAGCGTCTCGCCGCGACGAACCGGGCCGTATTTCTGGGTGCCGGCTGGGGGCTGCGCCGCCGCGGCCGGTTTAGTCGCGGCAAGCGGTGCCGTATCAGGCGCCTTCTGCGCCGCCACCGGGCTTGATACGGGCGGGCGGGACTGTGCCGCGGCTACCGGCGGTGAAACGATTGCGGAGGCATGCGCGCCGTAACCGGGCGGATCCAGAAGCACCACATACTCGCGCATGATGCTGCCGGAAGCCGTGTTTAATTCGATTAACAGATCGGCGAACGGATCATTGACGGTACGGCTGGAAGCAAGCCTGATGTAGGCCTGACCGCCGCCAGAACGCTGCTCGACAGTCAGGCGCATGCCAAGCAGCGCCTGATTGTATTGCAGATTTTTCTGCTGATAGGCGTCGGGCGACGCGAGATTCGCAGACAGCGTGGACAGCTCGCCTTTGCCGACTGAAATCAGTTCAATTTCCGCGTGAAACGGCTGGCCCAGCGCCGACAGAACCGTTATTTTCCCCAAGCCGGCCGCATTTGCAATCCACGGCATCAGCAGCAGCACTGCCCATACCCAGCGCTTCAGATTGAAATCGCGCACCATACACGCCATTCTGTGCCTTCCCTGCCCCGTGAGTACCCTGAACATACACTGGTACACTGTGCGTTTATCAACAGCCAAAATAACATCAAACAGTTAGGGACGCAAGCCAACATCGGCTCTCATATTGCCGCTATTTGATAGCGGCCGTTTAGCGCCGACTTTCGGCAACAGCGCCGCGGTTTTACCAACCTGGCAGTCGCGCATCGATGATGCACAAACCACCCGCCCTACGGCTGTTTCGGGCATCAGGAAACTGCGGCGGCGGGCGCTGTCTGCTTGACGCCGGTTTCGAGCAGAATGCGCAGCATGCGGCGCAGCGGTTCGGCCGCCCCCCACAGCAACTGATCGCCAACGGTGAATGCGGACAGATAAGTGCCGCCCATGGCCAGCTTGCGCAGGCGTCCCACCGGGATATGCATGGATCCGGTAACGGCCGCCGGCGTCAGTTCGCGCATCGAACGTTCGCGCTCGTTCGGCACCACGCGCACCCACTCGTTGGCAGTGGCGATAATGTGGCTCAATTCGTCGAGCGGCACATCTTTTTTCAGCTTGATCGTAAGCGCCTGGCTGTGGCAGCGCATGGCGCCGATGCGCACGCACAAACTGTCGATCGGTGTGGCGGATGCTCCGAACGCCCCGCCCCGCCCGAGTATCTTGTTGGTTTCGGCGCCGCCCTTCCATTCCTCTAGCGACATGCCATTGCCCATGTCCCTGTCGATCCACGGAATCAGGTTGCCCGCGAGCGGCACGCCGCCGAAGTTATCCATCGGCAGACTGCCGTCGGTTTGTTTGGCGTGCACCTTGCGGTCAATTTCCAGTATGGCGGATGCCGGGTCGGCGAGCAGCGACTTGACCTCGGCGTTGATCAGACCGAACTGGGTCAGCAGTTCGCGCATGTGCTGGGCGCCGCCGCCGGAAGCCGCCTGGTACGTCATGCAGGTCATCCATTCAACCAGATCGTGCTTGAACAGGCCGTGCATGCCCATCAGCATGCAACTCACCGTGCAATTGCCGCCGATGTAGTTCCTGATGCCTTTCGCCAGCGCGTTGCGTATGACCGGCAGGTTGACGGGATCGAGAACGATGACCGCGTCGTCTTTCATGCGCAGGGTCTTGGCGGCGTCTATCCAGTAGCCGTTCCAGCCCGCCGCGCGCAGTTGCGGGTAGATCTCGGTGGTGTAATCGCTGCCCTGGCAGGTAACGATGATGTCCATGGCCTTGAGCGCGTTGACCTCGCGCGCATCCTGCAGCGGTCCGATCTGTCTGCCGATCGCAGGCCCTTTGCCGCCGACCTGCGAAGTCGAAAAGAAAACGGGGTCGATGACATCAAAGTCGCGCTCGGCCTGCATGCGCTGCATCAGCACCGAACCGACCATGCCACGCCAGCCGCCCAGCCCTACCCTGTTCATAAATAATCCTTTAAAATCATTGTATTATAGTAAATCTCCGCCACCACGGCCTCAC
>CAKKQX010000334.1 GCA_919902235.1 Burkholderiales bacterium | reverse complement strand
CTCGACGCAATCCTGCGGCCCCTCGAGCGCGATGATCGAAGCCACCTGGATCGGCGTGAATGTGCCGTAGTCGTGATAGCTTTTCATGCGCGCCAGCGCCGTCACCAGTTCGCGGTTGCCGACCATGAATCCGACACGCCAGCCCGCCATGTTGTAACTCTTGGACATGGTGAAGAACTCGACAGCGATGTCGCGTGCGCCCGGCACCTGCATGATTGAAGGCGCCTTGTAGCCGTCGAATACGATATCGGCATAAGCCAGATCGTGCACCACGTAAATATGATGCTCGCGCGCGATCGCCACCAGACGCTCGAAAAACGCCAGATCGACGCATTGCGTCGTTGGATTGCTCGGAAAATTGACGATCAGCATCTTGGGTTTGGGATAAGTGTCGCGGATCGCGCGTTCCAGCGATTCGAAGAAATCCGCGCCCGCGTGCATCGGCACATGGCGGATATCCGCGCCGGCGATCACCGGCCCGTAGATGTGGATCGGATAGCTGGGGTTGGGTACCAGCACGATGTCGCCGGTGTCGAGCGTGGCGAGCGCGAGATGTGCGATGCCTTCCTTCGAACCAATGGTGACGATCGCTTCCGAGTCGGGGTCGAAATCGACGCCGTAGCGCGTTTTATACCAGTTGCAGATCGCGCGCCGCAGCCGCACGATGCCCTTGGATACCGAGTAGCCGTGGGTGTCGGGGCGCTGTATGGATTCCACCAGCTTGTCGACGATATGACGCGGCGTCGGCTGATCTGGATTGCCCATGCTGAAATCGATGATGTCCTCGCCGCGCCGCCGCGCGGCGAGCTTCAACTCACCGGTAACGTTGAAAACGTACGGCGGCAGTCGTTTGATGCGGGAGAATTCTTCCATTGCAGTAGCGCGAAGGCGGAGGGTGAAAAAGCGTATAATTCTATCGGAGCCACTAATCCAAAGCAAATCAGTAAGTTATGAAGCTGCATCTGGCGCCTTCAGGCGGGCAAAATCTGTTCACCGGATACGGTCCTGGCTATGTGTCGGTCAACGGCGCGCGCCAGGAAAAAAATATCATCGTGACTGCAGAGCGGATCATGGACTGGAACATTGCCGGCTTTGAAGCGCTGAACGCACGCGATTTCGAGCTGCTGCTCGGTCTCCAGCCGGAAATCGCGATTCTCGGCACCGGCGATACCCTGCGCTTTCCCGTGCCCATGCTGTCAAGACCGCTCGTGACCGCCGGCGTCGGTTTCGAAGTGATGGATACCAAGGCCGCGTGCCGGACCTACAACATTCTGATGGCCGAGGGCAGAAAAGTGGCGGCAGCAATTCTGATTGTCTGATCGGATTTGGCCGTACGCTAATAACAACAAGCTAGCTGCCCTGCGAACCAGCCTTGGGCAGACGGTCACCGCGTACGGCGGCGGCTGCGCGGCCGGCCAGCGCTTCGCGTATTTCGATTCGCAACTGCCTGTGGTCCGCATGCTTTGGTACGAAGCGGAAAACCTCGCCCTTGTTCACGGCATCGGCAACGGTCTGAAAGTCGGTATGTCCCGAATTCATCAGGCGCACGGTATCGGGGTACAGCGATTTGACACGCTGCAGGAATTCGACCCCGGTCATGCCCGGCATCTCATGGTCGGAAATGACGACGTCAACCACATGCTTGCTCAATATCTCAAAACCTTCTCCTGCATTGAGCGCAGTCAAAATACGGTAGCCGTCCTGGCTTAAGGCGCGTTTGATCAGGATCAGCATGTCTTCGTCGTCATCGACCAGCAGCACGCTCGGCGCCTGGGCGCCGGACAGGATCACGGGAAGCGTTAAATGCCGCGCCTGCTGCAGCCATTTGTCGCAATCGGCCACAGTGAGCGGGCGCGCCAGATAATATCCCTGGATCTCGTCGCAGGCATTGGCGGCAAGGAAGCTCATCTGCGCTTCGGTCTCCACGCCTTCCGCCACGACCTTCAGCCCCAGACTGTGCGCCATGGAAATGATGGCGCGGGTAATGGCGGCATCCTCCGCATCACTGGTGATGTCGCGCACGAACGAGCGGTCTATCTTCAGCGAATCGAGCGGGAAACGCTTGAGATAACTGAGGCTGGAATAACCGGTGCCGAAATCGTCGATGGCGAGACTTACGCCGAGCGAATTCAGGTACTCGAGCGTCTGCACCGCCTCTTCGGTATTGACCATCAGCGAGCTTTCGGTGATCTCCAGCTCGATCAGCCCGGGATCAAGCTTGTGTTCATCCAGCAGGCGCTTGACCGTGCTGCCGAGATCCTGTGCCAGAAATTGACGGCCGGACAAATTGATGGCGACCGGCACCGGATTGATGCCCGCCGCCTCCCATGCCTTGATCTGCGCACATACCGCGCCGATGACCCATTCGCCAACCGGAATGATGAGGCCGGTTTCCTCCAGCACGGGCACGAATTCCATGGGCGACACCAGTCCGAATTGGGGATGTTGCCAGCGCAGCAACGCCTCCAGACCGGTCGTCACGCCGCGGCTCAGACTGACTTTGGGTTGATAATGCAGCAGGAACTCCTGCCGCTCCAGCGCGTGCCGCAGATTGTTTTCCAGGTTAAGCCGGTGCAGCGCGCGCGCGTTCATCTCGGCGGTGTAGAACTGGAATTTGTTGCGTCCGGAATCCTTGGCCCGATGCAGCGCGGTATCGGCATACTTGATCAGCGTATCGCAGTCGTCGCTGTCCGATGGGTACATGCTGATGCCCAGGCTCGCCGTAATATGGATTTCTCCCGCCTCGAGCCTGAACGGCTCGGCAAACACACTGAGGACTTTCTGCGCCACCAGCCGCACATCGCCGGGATTGCGCAAATCGCTCAGGATGATGCCGAACTCGTCGCCACTGAAGCGCCCGACAGCATCGCCGGGCCGTACGCAAGCCGTCAGACGCCCGGCCACCTGTTTCAACAGCATATCGCCCGCGCCGTGGCCCAGCGTGTCGTTCGCGATCTTGAAACGATCGAGATCCAGCATGATCACGCCCACCAGCCAGTCTCTGCGGTGCCCTTGCGCCATGGACTGTTCCAGGCGGTCGCGGAACAGAACCCTGTTGGACAAACCGGTCAGTCCATCGTAGTGCGCAAAATAAACCAGTTTTTCTTCGGCCTCTTTACGCCGGGTAATGTCCTCGGCAATGCCGGCAACGCGATATACCCTGCCTTCGGTGTCGCGCACGGGGAAAGCACGGTCCTGTATCCAGCGGACGGTGCCATCCGGACGAATGATGCGGTAAGTCTCGTCGTAGCGCCCCTGTGCGGCGGATTTCCGCGCATTCCTCAATTTGACCCGGTCTTCGGGATGCACTGCCTCAATCAGCTTGCGCGGGTACGCCTTGAGCTCCTCGACCGGCAATCCCAATATTTGCTCACAGGCCGGGCTGATGTAGATGGTCTGTTTGAGCGAGGCATCGCTGATCCAGAATATCTGCGGAATATTGCCGGCCAGCTGGCGGAACTGTTCCTCGCTTTCACGCAATGCCCGCTCGGCACCAAGCCGGTCGGTAATATCGTTGATCAGAATGATCCTGGACGGACGGCCGCGAAACACGAACGGCTTGGCAGTCACTTCCGCAATAATGGTCTTGCCGTCTTTGGTGACGTGCCGGCGCTGATAGATCCCGGGATGATTTGGATCCCGCCGCCGCAATTGCTTTTCGACATTCGCGCGCTCCTCCTTCACTTGCATGTCAAGTATAGACATGGACTGGAATTCCTCCAGCGTGTAGCCATACTTCTCGATCGCCGCCAGATTGGCCGCCACCAGTTTGAGGCTCTCTTCGTCCAATACCAGAATCGGCACCGGCGTCAGATCGAACAGGTTATGGTAGCGCTCCTCGCTGTCGCGCAGAGACGTCAAGGCCAGTTTTTGTTCGGTGATGTCCCGGTTCACACCGACCAGCGCAATGATGTTCCCCGCCTCGTCGCGCAACGGCACTTTGGACGCCAACTGCCAGCGTTTCTCGCCCTTGGCATCCGTGGTTTCCCGCTCGCGGTTGATGAGCGGCACCCCGGATTCGAAGATCGAACTGTCTTCGGCTTCTATGCGCTCGGCGATCTCGCGTGGATACAGATCGAATATAGTCTTGCCTAGAAGCTCCTCGGGACTGTGCGCGCCATGCGCCCTGACATTCTCCGCGTTCTGCAGCAGAAAGCGCCCTTGCCGGTCCTTGACATAAATCCGGTCTGGCAGATTATCCACCAGGGTCTGCAGCAATTTGCGCTCGCGCGCAGCTTCCTCCTCGGCGTTCTTGCGGGCGCTGATATCCTCGATCATGCGTATGAAGTAAAGGGGATTTCCCTCCACGTCTTTGACCAAAGATACAGTGCGAGTGGTCCACACCAGACTGCCATCCTTGCGAACGTAGGGTCGTTCCGAGGAATGCGTATGCATTTTCCCGGCCACCATGGCGTCCCAGTAATTCCCACGATCGCGATCGATGTACTCTTCGGTCAGAAGATCCGCGGTCGTCATCCGCAAAAGTTCGTCTTTGGTATATCCCAGAATCTCGCACAGCTTGCTGTTAACGTGCAAAATGCGCTGGTCCAGACTGCTGTGCATGATGCCGACCGGCGCGTGATCGAAGGTGGCGCGGTAACGTTCCTCGGTCTGATTGCGCTCGGTTACGTCCTCGACGATGCGCACCAGATACAGCGGCTTGCCGGCGGCGTCACGCACCACCGACACCGTGCGCCGCGCCCAGATCGTGCATCCATCCTTCCGGACAAAGCGCTTCTCGGTGGTGAACGCGGGAATGTCGCCGGCCAGCAACCGCGGCATCAACCCTTCGCGTTCGCGGCCGCGGTCCTCGGGATGCAGGATGTCGTGATTGGAAAGCGAGAGCAATTCCTGCTCGCTGTAACCCACGATCTCGCAGAATTTCGGATTGACCTGCAGAATGCGGCCATCAAGGGCGTTGTGAATAATGCCGACCGGGGCCTGCCGCACGGTGGCGCGGTAGATTTCCTCGATTTGCTTGCGTTCGGTAATATCCTCGACCACACGAATGGTATAAAGCGGATTTCCCGCAGCATCGCGCGCCAGGGATATCGTGCGCTTGCCCCAGATGACTCTGCCGTCCTTGCGGATGTAGCGCTTTTCCCCGACTATGCTGTCGCGTACGCCCCCGACCAGCAGTGCCCGGTTTTTAAGGACCTGCTCCTGATCATCGGCATAGGTAATCGTGTTAGCGTCACGTCCGACCAGTTCCTCGGCGCTGTAACCCACCATATCGCAGAACTTCTTGTTGACCAGCAAGTACTGGCCGCTCAGCGAAACCTGGGCAATCCCCACTGCGGCCTGGTCGAAAGTGATGGCAAAGCGCTGCTCGGCTTCCTTGCGCTCGGTAATATCCTCGACCACACTGATGAAATACAGCGGTTCTCCCGTTTCGCCGCGCGCCAGCGAGAACGTGCGATTGACCCAGACCACGCCGCCGTCTTTGCGCAGGTAGCGCTTTTGCGCCGACAATTCCCCGATCTCTCCGCTCAATAACTGGCGCTGGCTCCTGCGCAACTCTGCGCGATCTTCGGCATGCGTGATGTCCACCGGCGAGGTGCCGATGAGTTCCTGCCTGGAACATCCGATGATATCAGCAAGTCTTTGATTCAAATCTATTATTTTCATGTCCAGGCTGGTCAGCAAGATGCCGACTACAGCCTGGTTAAAAAGCCTGTGCGCGCGCTGCTCGCTTTCGCGCAAAACCGCCTCGGCCTGTTCATGCGCGCTGCGCGTTCTCAGCGCGTTGATGCCGAAACACACATCTGCGACGAGTTCGCTGAGCAGCCCTATCTCGTCGGCATCGAAAGCATCAGGCTCGAATGCATAGATGCTGATGCCGCCGATGCAGCGCCGACCGACTTTGAGCGGCAGGCTGAGCGAAGACTGATAGCCGCGCTCGGCAGCCCGTTTCTGGCGATGCGAAAACCGCTTGTCCTGCCAGATGTTCTGGATGACATAAACCTCACCGGTGGCGATGACATGACCCATTACGCCCTGGTAGCTGCCGTCGTCGGCCCAGGTGCCCTTGTTCTGTTCGATGTAGCCCGGCTCGTAGCCGGCCACGCCTGCAACTGTGATCGACTTGTCCGCGCCATCCTCGGCCAGTCCGATCCATGCCTGGCAATATCCGCCCGATTGCACCAGAGTGTCGCAAATCTTCTGCAGCAGTTCGAATTCATTTGCCGCGTGCACCAGCGCCTGATTGGCCTCGGCCATGACGCGGCGTGCACGCGCCAGCCGCGCCAGACTGAACTCGATGCGTTTGCGCTCGGAAATATCTTCGATTACCTGAATCAAGTACGACTGCGGATCGCCCGCCTCACCCGCCCGTGAAACGGTGCGGTTGACCCAGATCACGACGCCGTCCTTGCGCAGCCACTGCTTTTCTCCAGAGAATCTCTCGCGTTTTCCCTCGGCAACTTCCTGATATTGCGCTGCATAGCGGCCAAGGTCGCCGGGTTTGCTCAATTCCAGCGTCGTCATACGCATCAGTTCGTCGCGCGAGTAGCCCACAATCTCGCACAGCTTGCGGTTGACCTCGATGAACCCGCCTTCGAACGTGGTATGCGCCATGCCGACCGCTGCCTGCTCGAACGTGGCACGGAAATGCCGCTGCGCCTGCTCCAGGCGTTCGAACTGGGTATCGGCTTTTCTCGATTCGAGCAGGCGCATTACGACTTCGGACAACTGCTTCAAAGCCGCATGCTGACCCGCGCTCAGCGCTCCGGGCTGCATATCCATCACGCATAGGGTGCCGAGCGCGTAGCCCGCTGCAGTAAGCAAAGGCATGCCGGCATAGAAGCGGATTTTCGGTTTGCGTTTTACCAGAGGATGGTCCCGGAAGCGTGGGTCGCGCGCGGCATCGCGCACTTCCAGCAGCCCCGCATCCTGGATGGCGCCATCGCAAAAAGCGGCGTGGCGCGGAATTTCGTTGACGCCGGACCATCCCTCGGCCGACTTGAACCACAGACGGTCGCGATCCACCAGGCTGATGATGGCAATCGGCACTCCGCAGATTTGCGCCGCAAGCCGGGTAATCGCGTCGTAAACCCCCTCCCGCGGCGAGTCAAGCACGCGATAGCCGCTCAGCGCGGCAAGCCGCGCCAGTTCCCGTTCCGGCAAATCAGCACCTTTCATGACTATCCGCTTGATCGTTCAGACCCAGTGACTGCAGACCCTTGTACCGGTGCTGCGCGAAACACCATTTGCGCCATATATGCTGGGCGTTTTATGGCACTTGGCGCACCTCATCCTTCGCCTACTATATACCTCTATATCTCTCTGAAAAATCAGGGAATCCCTGAGATGTTAGAGGGCGCTAACGAGCGCACTGCAGGCCAGGGGCGGGATTGATGAGCGCTGTCTTGCTCAGGTGTCGGAGAAATTACATTTTTATTAATTAAAACAATTAGTTATCAATTTCCACCAAGCCGTGTCGTATGGCATAGCGCACCAGGCCAGGAACGTCGTGAATACCCACACGCGCCATCAGTTGCGCACGGTGAGTTTCCACGGTTTTAACGCTGAGTTTAAGGCGCCCCGCGATATCGCGGGTGCTATTGCCTTCGGCGATCAACTGCAGGATTTCGCGCTGCCGGCGGGTGAGCCTGTCCAGCGGTTGCGGTTGTTCGCCTACGCGCTGCGCATAGCTCTCGACCACCTGCATTGAAATCGGCGGACTCAGATAGGTCTCGCCGCGGCAGACCGCGGCAAGCGCCAGT
>CAKKQX010000333.1:1452-2553 GCA_919902235.1 Burkholderiales bacterium | reverse complement strand
CCGGACTTAAAGCTTGATCTTGGGATCCAGCCAGTCGCGCAGACTATCGCCGAACAGATTGAACGCGAACACTGCCAGACTGATCGCCACCCCGGGGAAAACGATCATCCACGGCGCCTGCTGATAAAAGTCGGCGGCCGCGCCCGACAGCATCAGTCCCCATGAGGCCGTGGGTTCGGTCACGCCCAACCCCAGGAAAGACAGCGAGGCCTCGGCCAGGATCGCCTGTGCCACGAACGCGGTGAGCATGATCAGGTACGGCGCAACCACGTTAGGCAGGATGTGGCGGAAAATGATGCGGGTGTGCGAGAAACCCGCGGTGCGCGCGGCGTCGATATAGGGCAGTTCGCGGATCGCCAGCGCCGAAGCGCGCACCACGCGCGCCACCTTGGGCATCATCGGCAGTCCGATCGCGATAATCAGGTTGGTGTCCATGCCGAGCACGATGTTCTTGCCGAGGATGGCCACCACGGTAATCGCCAGCACAATGATCGGAAACGACAGCAGCACATCCATGATGCGCTGGATGACGAGGTCGGTCTTGCCGCCGAAATATGCCGATATCACGCCGATGATCGCGCCCAGGGTCGAGCCCGCGAACGAGGCGAGGAATCCGACCGCCAGCGCCGTGCGCGCGCCATAGATGACGCGTGACAGCACGTCGCGCCCGAAAGAGTCGGTGCCCAGCCAGTGCTCCCGTGACGGTGCGGCCAGCATCCCGCCGTAATCGACCATCAGCGGGTCGTAGGGAGCGATCAGCGGCGCGAAAGCCGCGGCGATTGCCATCAAAACGATGATCACCAGCCCCGCCGCACCGAGCGGCTGCTGCACGACGAACTGCAGCACCGGGTGGCGGCGCTTGGGGACTTTGTAGGTGATCGTTGCCGCGGAGGTGGTCATGATCTGTTGCACCCCGCAGTGGCGAACGCCGGAAGGTGAACGAGTGAACGGGTGAATGAGTGAACACCCCCTCCCCGGCCCTCCCCCTTGGCAAGGGGGAGGGGGATATGCACAGTTATACTCTCTCGCAAATTCCTACGTCTCACGCCTCACTCCTCACGCCTCACCGGTATCTGATCCGCGGATCGAGGAACGCATAGA
>CAKKQX010000333.1:0-1442 GCA_919902235.1 Burkholderiales bacterium | reverse complement strand
GTTCTCTCGATGAATCCTACTTGCATCTTTTTCACTCCTTCACTCATTCACTCATTCACAATTTAGCGATAGCGTATCCGCGGATCGAGGAACGCATACAGCATGTCGATCACGAAATTGATCAGCACGAAAAATACCGCGACCAGCAACACCAGGCCCTGGATCATGGTGTAATCACCGCGTGCGACTGCCTGCACGAACAGCTTGCCGATGCCGTTGAGGTTGAACACCTGCTCGGTCACCACCAGCCCGCCGATGAGAAAGGCAAACTCCAGGCCGATCACCGTCACCACCGGCAGCATGGCGTTGCGCATGGCGTGGCGCGCCACCACCAGCCGCTCGTATACGCCCTTGGCGCGCGCGGTGCGAATGTAATCCTCCTGCAGCACTTCCAGAATCGACGAACGCATCATGCGCGTGGCAACCGCCGAGTATCGATATCCAACCGCAAGCGCCGGCCAGATCAATTGCGAGAGATTGGCCAGGGGATCCTCGAAAAACGGCGTGAAAGTGAGCGGCGGGATCCATGAAAAATAGGTGAGCAACAGCAGAATGATGATCATGCCGAGCCAGAACGACGGCACGGCGAGTCCGGCTATGGAAATCATGCGGATGCTGTGATCGATCCAGGTGTCTTTGAAAATCGCCGACAAAGTTCCCAGAGGCAGGGCAAGCAGGATGGCGAGTATCGTCGCCATCACCGCCACCTGCAGGGACAGCTCGAGACGGATCCCGATTTCGTAGGTCACCGATTTTCCGGTCCACATCGAAACCCCGAAATCACCTTGCAGGATGGCGCCCATCCATTTGAAAAACTGGATGTAGGCCGGCTGGTCCAGCCCGAGACGCGCGCGCTCGGCCTCGACCACCTCCCTGGTGACGTTGGCCCCCTCCAGCATGATCGCCACCGGATCGCCCGGCATCAGGCGCAGCATGAAAAAAACTAGGATCGCGACGCCCAGCAGCGTCGGGATGATCAGCAGTATGCGGTTGAGGATGTAGCGCAGCATCTAAAGCCCGAGAAGAGAGAGGCGTAAGGAGAGAGGAGGAAAACCGGGGAAGCGCAAGCGGCGGCCTGCCGATGCGCTTCCCGCCTCTCGCTTCTCCCCTATCGCCTCTCCGATCACCGATCCAGCCAGACGTCGGCCAGATCCTGCCCTACGTAGTGGCTGGGCGTGAGATTCCAGCCCTTGAGCATCTTGTTGGTGATGATGATGCGATGCCACCAGATGGTCGGGATGGTATAGGCCTGCTCGAGCGCGCGTTTCTCGAATTCCCGCAGGATGGCGAAACGCTTTTTCTTGTCGAGTTCGCCCGACTGCTTGTCGTAGAGGGCGTCAAGGGTGCGATCGACCTGCCCGGCGTAGTTGATGCCCGACCGGTCGTGCGACAGGTATTTCTGCAACTGCAGATTGGGATCGTCCATGAAGTCGCAGTTGAAG
>CAKKQX010000332.1 GCA_919902235.1 Burkholderiales bacterium | reverse complement strand
GCTGCGCGGCGACGAGTTCGTGTATGCCTTTTTGCGCAAGTTCCAGCATGGCATTCATTTCCTTGCGGGAAAACGGCGCCCCTTCCGCGGTGCCCTGCACTTCCACCAGTCCGCCGCTTGCCGTCATCACCACGTTCATATCGGTGTCGCAACGCGAATCCTCGGGGTAATCCAGGTCGAGCACCGGCGTGCCCTGGTAAATGCCGATGGAGACCGCCGCCACGAAATCGCGTAGCGGCGATTGCTTAATGAGCTTTTTCTCGAGCAGCGTGCCTACTGCGTCATGCAGGGCCACGAACGCGCCGGTGATGCTGGCGGTGCGCGTGCCGCCGTCGGCCTGCAACACATCGCAATCGAGATGGACGGTGCGTTCGCCCAGCCCTTTCAGGTCGGTGACCGAGCGCAGCGCGCGGCCGATCAGGCGCTGGATTTCCTGGGTGCGCCCGGACTGCTTGCCGCGCGCGGCCTCGCGATCGGTGCGCGTGTTGGTGGAACGCGGCAGCATGCCGTATTCGGCCGTGACCCACCCCTGCTGCTGGCCTTTGAGATGCGGCGGTACTTTTTCCAGCACACTCGCGGTGCAGAGTACCCTGGTATCGCCGCACTCGATCAGCACCGCCCCCTCCGCGTGACGGGTGTAGCGGCGCGTGATGTGTACCGCGCGCAACTGATCGGGTTTCCTTCCGCTGGGTCGCATGGTCATGATATCTTCTCGGATTCTCAGGAAAAACAGATTATAAGGCGACCGTGAGCACGATATACAGCATGACCGGCTACGCAACGGCAGCCCGTGAGTTCGCTTATGGCGCATTGAGCGTTGAACTACGCTCCGTCAACCACCGTTACCTCGATATCCAGTTCCGCCTGCCGGACGACCTGCGCGGCATCGAATCCGCGCTGCGCGAGATGCTTGCCGCCAAACTGAACCGCGGCAAGGTCGAATGCCGGGTGTCGTTCGCGGCGGCGCCCGCGGCGCTCAAGGCCCCCGAGATCAACAAGGAATTGCTGCTGCAACTGACGGCGCTCAACGCCAGGGTAAAGTCGGCGCTGCCGGAAGCCGCCTCCCTGAGCGCGGCCGATCTGCTGCGCTGGCCCGGCATGCTGGGCGGCGAAACACTGCCGATCGAGGAATTGAAAAACGCATGCCAGGAACAACTGGGCGCAGTGCTGGAAGACTTCGCCGCGGCGCGCGCCCGCGAAGGCGAGAAACTCAAAGCGCTGCTGCTCGAACGCGCCACCGGCGTCGAAAAGCTGGTCGCTGAGGTGGCGCCGCGCATGCCCCAGGTCATCGCTTCCTTCCGCGACAAACTCCAGCAGCGGCTCAAGGAAGCCATGGCCAACGGCGATGACGAGCGCATCCGCCAGGAGATCGTGCTGTTCGCCAACAAGATAGACGTCGATGAAGAGCTGACCCGGCTCACCGCCCACATCAGCGAACTCAGGCGCATACTCGCCAAGGGCGGCGCGGTCGGCAAGCGCCTTGACTTCCTGATGCAGGAATTGAACCGCGAGGCGAACACGCTGGGCTCGAAAGCGGTGGATGTCGCCGTTACCCAGGTGGCTATGGATTTGAAATTGCTGATCGAGCAGATGCGCGAACAGATTCAGAACATCGAATAGAGCGAGAGGCGAGAGGTGACAGGCGAGAGGCGAAGAACCATGAATATCCGCTGGCAGCCGGCGATGCCGGCTAGCCGGCATTCTCCTTTCTCCTCCCCCCCCTCTCCTCACCTCGCGCAGCCATGAGCGGCAATCTATTCATCGTCAGCGCGCCTTCCGGCGCCGGCAAAACCAGCCTGGTCGGCGCACTGCTGGCGGCCGACCCCCAGGTGCGCAAATCGGTTTCCTATACCACGCGCGCGCCGCGGCCCAGTGAAGCCGACGGCCGCGAGTATCACTTCGTGTCGACCGCCGAGTTCGAGCGCATGCAGGAACGCGGCGATTTCCTGGAGAGCGCGCAGGTCCACGGCAACCGCTACGGGACTTCCCGCACCTGGGTTGCCGCAGAAACACAACAAGGTCACGACATCCTGCTCGAAATCGACTGGCAGGGCGCGGCCCAGGTGCGCAAACTGGTGGCGGGGGCAATCAGCATATTCATCCTGCCACCAACGCTGGCGGCGCTGGAAGCGCGACTCAAGACGCGCGCCCTGGACAGCGCCGAAGTGATTGCCCAGCGATTGGCCAATGCGCGCGGAGAAATCGCCCACGTCAGCGAGTTCGAATATGTTATTATTAATGAAGACTTTAGCCGGGCAGCGCAGGATCTGATCAGCATTATCCGGGCCGAACGGCTCAGATTCGCCCGTCAGCTCGCCCGTCATAACGACTTGATTAACCACATGAAATAACCGGGGTACCCGATATGGCACGTATTACAGTCGATGACTGCCTGAAGCACATCCCCAACCGTTTTGAAATGTCGCTCGCCGCGACCTTCCGCGCGCGCCAGCTCGCCAATGGCGCGCAAGCCATGCTTGAGCCGAACCGCGACAAGCCGACGGTGATTGCACTGCGCGAACTCGCTGCGGGCAAATATGGCAGCGAGATCCTGAACAAAACGCAGACGTAGCCTGAAGGACCATGGCGGAAGGATGAGTTTGGCCTGTTTCCCGCCGGGTTTTCATCCTTCTGCCCTCACCCCTCACCCTTGAACTGCAGATGCCCGATGCTGCGACACTGTTCAAGGAATGGTCCGGCTATCTCAAGCCGGAGGATCTGTCGCAGATCGAATCAGCCTACCATTTCAGCGAAGCGGCGCATGAGGGGCAGTTCCGCCAGTCCGGCGAGCCCTACATTTCGCATCCTCTCGCTGTAGCCAACATCCTCGCTCAGTGGCATCTCGACTCGCAGGCGCTGACCGCGGCGCTGCTGCACGATGTGATGGAGGACACCGCGGTCACCAAGACCGAGCTGTCGCGTACCTTCGGCAAGCCCGTCGCGGATCTGGTTGACGGCCTGTCCAAGCTCGACAAGATAGAGTTCGAAACGCAGGAAAAGGCGCAGGCCGAGAACTTCCGCAAAATGCTGCTGGCGATGGCGCGCGACGTGCGCGTCATCCTCATCAAGCTCGCCGACC
>CAKKQX010000331.1 GCA_919902235.1 Burkholderiales bacterium | reverse complement strand
GGTCTTGCCGGTCTCGTGCTTGAGCAGGCTCGTCAGGTAATTGGGGGAAAGATTCGCCGCTGCTGCGGCATCACCCAGCGTGATGCGCCCGGCCAGGTTCTCGCGGATGTGGCGGGTTACCCGGGACAGCGTATCGGCGCGGTGTCTGCGTTGCGCGTGAAGGTCGGCAAGTGCCAGCAGATCCTTTTCATGGCGTTCGCAAACTGTGCCGATCAGCAGCATGAGGTGGGCACGGATAATGTCCAGGGAAAAGAGCTGTCGGCTTGCGTGCTCCTTCATCATTTTCTCGCAAGCGCGTTTCGCCATCGCGAGGTCAGCCCCCACCAGTCTGAAATCCATGAACTCCTGGAACAGGAACGGCGCCAGCGCCGGCGCGCGTTGGAGCGGGATGTTTTCCAGTTCCAGTGGATCGACTTCCAGCCCGGGGAAGAGGAAGTGTTGCTGGAAGTTGATAACATAAAAACGAGAGCCGGCGGGGCGACCGCCCAGATGGACGCGGTAGGGCAGCACGAAGCCCAGGGATCCGGACTCCAGCCAGCGTTCCGTGGAACCGATGTAATGTCGCGTCCGGCCTTCAAGGTTGAACTGCACCTGGAAGAACTCGTGCCGGTGGACATGTTCGGCAAGCGGCATGCGGCTCTCGTCACGAATCCAGAAATCCCCATGCTTCGCGCGTTCGGCCGTCGAGTAAGTCTTGATAGTTCGTGTCATGGAAAGCGGTCCGGGGTTGCGGTGAGTCTTTTGATGATTATGTGCGGTCTTGTTCCGCATCCCCGGATTTTCTTCCCCGATGCTGGCAGGCGGCGCCCGGATGGCAGGGGCATTCGCGCCTGGCAGGCATTCGCAGGCGAGTCCTGAATGGGGGCAGAGCGGCAGCCCGCGTGCATGGACTGGGCGCGCGGAAGATCGCAGTCCGGTCTATTTCGCGGCGATCATCATGATTTCCACGCGCGTGTCGGGCGTGGCAAGCCGCGCTTCGACGGTGGCGCGCGCCGGTTTGGCGTCGGCGGGAATCCATGCCTGCCAGGCTAGGTCCATCTGGTCTTTTTCCCGCATATCGGAGACCCAGACGTTGCACCACAGGATTTGCGATTTGCTGCTGCCGGCAGCAGCAAGAAAAGCATCTATTTTTTTCAGCACTTCCTCAGTTTGCGCTTTGCAGTTTGCCGATTTGTTATCGGCGGTGGTGCCGGCGACAAAAACCAGATTGCCGAACTCGACCAAGCGGCTCAGGCTGGGGCCGGGGTTGCTGCGCTTGATGGCGTTGCTCATGGAAATGTTTTCCTTGTCTGGTTGTGGTGGATGACGCGGGCGTTACGCGCGGAACGGCTCGGTGCGTGAATTGCATTGTGTGCCGCGTCGGGGTGATTGACAATACGTGCTATGGTGATTGTAAATAAGGAGGGGTGATGACCGGCAACATCGATGTACTGATAAGCGAAGTCGGGCCGCGCGACGGTTTGCAGAACACCAAACAGTTCATGCCGACTGAATACAAGAAGAAATGGATCAGCGCTGCGTCCGAGGCCGGCCTGCGCGAGATTGAGGTGTGCTCTTTCGTGCCGCCCAAGCTGATTCCGCAGATGGCGGACGCGGCTGAAATCGTCGCACATGCGCGCACCATCCGGGGTCTGCATGTTGCAGCGCTTGCGCCCAATTTCAAGGGCGCACAGCGCGCGATGGAGGCGGGCGTGCACAAGCTGACGCTCACGATCTCGGTGTCGGAGTCGCACAGTCTGGCGCAATGTGCGCATGACGCCGGACGAGGCGATCGCCAGCGCGAAAAAGATCTGTGAGTTCCGCGACAGCCTGCCACCGTCGCAACGCCCGAAAATCGAGTCCGGGCTGTCCACGGTGTTCGGTTGCACCATCGAGGGCGCGGTCAGCGAAGATGAAGTCGTGCGCATGGCCGTGGCTTCGGTCGAAGCCGGCTGCGACGAGGTCGGGCTCGCCGATACCACCGGGTATGCCAATCCGGAGCAGATCAGGCGGGTATTCAGGAAAGTACGCGTGGCGATCGGCGACAAGCTCGCCGGTGCACATCTGCACAATACACGCGGGCTTGGCCTGGCCAACGTGGTGGCGGCGCTGGAAGTGGGCGTCACCACCTTTGACAGCTCGCTCGGCGGCCTGGGCGGCTGTCCGTTCGCGCCGGGCGCGTCGGGCAACATTGTCACCGAGGACTTGGTGTTCATGCTCGAATCCATGGGTCTGCGCACCGGCATCGATCTCGACAAGCTGCTGGCGCTGCGCAGGATTCTGGAACAAGGCATCCCTGGCGAGCCGCTTTATGGCTACGTGCCGCTGGCCGGGGTGACCAAGGGATTTGTCCCCGCATCGGCAGCAGGATAAGGAAAAGCCATGCCGCAATCATTGCCGCTTGAGGGCATCCGCGTCGTGGAGTTCTGTCATGTGGTCATGGGCCCGACCTGCGGGCTGGTGCTCGCCGATCTCGGCGCTGAAGTGATCAAGGTCGAGCCACTCGATGGCGATCATACGCGCAAGCTCGTCGCCTCCGGCGCGGGATTCTTTCCGACCTACAACCGGAATAAGAAAAGCATTGCCGTCGATCTGAAGTCGGCGCAGGGTCGCGAGGTGGTGTTGAAGCTGATCGCCAGTGCCGATGTCGTCACCGAGAATTTTCGTCCTGGCGCGATGGGCAAGCTGGGCTTTGGTCACGAGGCGATCAAAAAGCTCAAGCCGGAAATCATCTATTGTTCGCTGAAAGGCTTTCTGCCGGGGCCGTACGAACATCGCACCGGTCTGGACGAAGTGGTGCAGATGATGGGCGGGCTCGCCTACATGACCGGCGGCCGCTTCGGGCCGTTGCGCGCCGGCGCCTCGGTCAACGACGTGATGGGCGGCATGTTCGGCGCGATTGCGATTCTGGCCGCGCTTCACCAGCGCAAGGCGAGCGGCAAGGGCCAGTATGTGCAGAGCGCGCTGTTCGAGAACAACGCGTTCCTGATGGCGCAGCACATGATGGAAGGTCTGGCGACGGGCAAACCGGTGTCGCCGATGCCCGACCGCGTCCGCGCCTGGGCGCTCTACGACAATTTCAAGACCAGCGAAGGCGACCTGGTGTTCGTCGGCGTGGTGACCGACACCCAGTGGAAAATCTTCTGCGAGGCGTTTGGACTGCACGATCTGCTCAATGACCCGACGCTCAAGACCAACCCGCAGCGCGTCGAGGCGCGGCCGCGCATTCTTCCGGTCGTGACCGCGATTTTCGCAAACATGGGCAAACAACAGTTGATGGACAAATGCGAAGAGCTCGGCTTGCCGTTCGCGCCGATCGTCAAACCGGAGGACCTGTTCGACGACCCGCATCTCAATGCATCCGGCGGGCTGACGCCGGTCACCCTGCCCAATGGCACGCAGACCAAGGTGCCCAATTTGCCGATCGAAATGGACGGTGCGCGTTTTGGCACGCGGCTCGACATTCCGCAAGTGGGTGAGCACACGCGCGAGGTGCTCGCCAAGCTTGGTTATGATGCTGCGACGATCGATCGATACGCTGCGGAAAATGTAATACTTATTAAATAAATCAAATAGTTATACAAAAAACAGGTGTTCACGCAAAGTTATTCGGCAGTGACCATGGTCACGTATGCCCATGCGGGCGCTGGTGGCCAGCGACTGCGGCACCAAGGTCGCTTAGCGTGCCGCGCCTGACTTTATCCGAACTCGAGGCGCTGGCGGCAAATGCGTTGCACGCGGCCGGTGCCTCCGTGGCGATGGCCGCATCGGCAGCGCGTTGCCTCGTCGCGGCCGATGCGCAGGGCCTGGGCACACACGGCGTTTCGCGCATTCCGACTTATGTTGCCCACCTCAAGTCAGGTCGTGCGCATGGCGGTGCCGTGCCGCGCATCGTGCGCGAGCCGCGCCCCGCGGCATGCCTGGTCGACGCCGGCAATGGTCTGGCTTTCGGGGCTTGCGAACTCGCGGTGAGCGCAGCTTGCACGCGCGCGCGACGCCAGGGTGTAGCGGTCGCGGGCGTCACCAACAGCCACCACTGCGGCGCGCTCGGTGTGTTGCTCGCGCCGGTGGCTGCGGCAGGCATGGTCGGGCTTGCGTTCAGTAATGCGCCGGCGGCGATCATGCCGTGGGGCGGCAAGCGCCCCTTGCTGGGTACCAATCCGGTCGCAGCGGTATTCCCGCGCCGCAACGGCGAGCCGATCACCATTGATTTGTCGCTCACCCAGGTGACGCGCGGCCAGATCATGCTGCTCGCCAACGCCGGCAAACCCGTGCCCGAAGGCTGGGGCATGGATAGTGACGGTAAACCGACGACCGACCCGCAAAAAATCCTGGTCGGCGGCAGCCTGCACGCGGTGGGCGGCTTGAAAGGCGCCATGCTGGCGCTGGCGGTGGAGATATTGTGCTGCGCGCTGACCGGCGCGGCGTTGTCGCACGAGGTGGAGTCGCTGCATCTGGGGGAAGGCCATCCGTTGCGCCTCGGTCAATTGTTCATGGTCATCAATCCCGGCGCGCTTGCCGGCGATGCGGTCTACATGCAGCGGGTGGAAACCCTGGTCGAAGCAATGCTGGAAGACGAAGGCGTGCGTTTGCCGGGCGCGCGCCGCGATGCGATGCGTGATGCTGCGCAGAACAATGGGATCGAAATCGACGACCGGCTTTATCGCGAGTTGAACCCGTAGATGGTGTGGACTACGTTGCGCCGGTAATAAAGTATTGGCCGATGAAATACACGCCTGCGGCCATCACTGCGTAAACAATGAGATCGGGCAATTTGCTGGTTCTGCCATGAATCGCCTTGCCTTGGCGCCAGAGCGTGAACACGATGGTGGCGGTGATGGCCACCGATATCGCAATCAGGGTATGACGGGTGCCGATATCCCACAGCTTGCCAACAATAGCTTCCATCCAGCCATTTTCGCGGAACAGGTTGTACGACAGCCCGCCGATGCCGGTGAGCACCAGCGTGATGACGACGAATGACTGAACAAACTCGACGATCTTTTTCATTAGAGCTTTCCAAATGCCGGGCGGTTGTCGTCGCGCCGGCAATCATGGCTCCCCTCAGAGTTATTCCGCCTGTTCCATCCGGTAATTCGGCAGATTTAACACTCTTGAGATTATAGCAGCGAACATGCTGATTCGCTGTGGGTTTTTACCGGCTACACGGCTACAGGCTGTCGCAGACGGCCTCGGTGACGATGTCGGTGCTCGCTTCCCCGCCAAGATCGGGAGTGTGTATGCGCCTGGCGGTGACCGCCTCGATGGCCTTCATGAGTCGCAGGGCAGCTTCTTTTTCACCCAGATGCTCGAGCATCATCGAGGCGGTCCAGAAAGTCGCGATCGGGTTGGCTATGCCCTTGCCGGTGATATCGAAGGCCGAACCGTGTATCGGCTCGAACATGGAAGGGAATTTGCGTTCCGGATTGAGGTTGGCGGTCGGCGCGATGCCGAGACTGCCGGAGAGTGCCGCGGCAAGATCCGACAGGATGTCGGCATGCAGGTTCGAGGCGACCACGGTGTCGAGCGAGCGCGGTTTGAGCACCATGTCGGTGGTCATGGCGTCGACCAGCACGCGGCGGGTTTCGATTTCCGGATAGTCTTTTGCAACCTCATAGAAAATTTCATCCCACATCACCATGCCGTGGCGCTGCGCGTTCGATTTGGTGACCAGTGTCAGGTGTTTGCGCGGCCGTTTTTTCGCAAGCTCGAACGCAAAGCGGTGGATGCGGGCAACGCCGGTGCGCGTAAAAATCGAGGTTTCCGTCGCGACTTCCTCGGGCAGGCCGCGGTGTGCGCGGCCACCGCTGCCCGAGTATTCACCCTCGGAGTTCTCGCGGATGATCACCCAGTCGATCTGTTCGCCGTTAATGAGCGGGCTTTTGACCCCCGGCAGCACGCGCGCCGGGCGCACGTTGGCATACTGGTCGAAACCCTGGCAAATCGGCAGACGCAGTCCCCACAGCGAGATGTGATCCGGAACGTCGGGCGCGCCCACCGCGCCGAAGAAAATGGCGTCGAATTTCCTGAGCTGGTCGAGCCCGCCTTGCGGAATGTAGTAACCGTTTTTCAGGTAGTAGTCGCTGCTCCAGGGGAAATGCTCAACTTTGAGTCTGAAGCCCCTGTCCCGTCCCGCCAGGACTCCGAGCACCTTGAGCCCGGCCGCAATCACTTCGATGCCTATGCCGTCGCCGGGAATCGCCGCAATTTTATATTCGCGCGTTGCCATTGCCTGTCCCATTGCAGAAAGCGGGGATGGTAGCCGAAACCGCGATGCGGCGCCATTCTTGCTGCCGGATTTCGCGGTTGCGAATAAGCTAAAATATGCGGATTCCGCGCACACTGCGTGCGCCACTTCGGGTAAAGACGGTTTGAACATTCTCGCGTTCGATACATCCGGTGAATACTGCTCCGTCGCGCTGTGGCGCGACGGCGACATTCATGCGCGCGAAGCGCTTGCCGGACAACGTCATTCCGAATTGCTGCTGGGCATGGTTGACGAACTGCTGGGCGCTCACGGATTGCAGGTAGGCAAGCTCGATGGCATCGCATTCGGCCAGGGGCCGGGTTCGTTCACGGGTTTGCGGATCGCCTGCGGCGCCGCACAAGGCCTGGCATTCGCCGCGGGATTGCCGGTGGCCGGCGTTGATACTTTGCTGGCGATGGCGCAGGCCACGCAGGCGGAGCGCGTCGTGTGCTGCATGGATGCGCGGATGCGGGAGATCTACCATGCGGCTTATGAACGGTCGGCGGCAGGGTGGAAAACGGTATGCACGCCGGGCGTTTGGGCACCCACCGAGGTGCCGCTTTTGCCGGCCGGATTGTGGTACGGTTGCGGCAGCGGATTTGAGGTGTATCGGGAAGTGCTGATGCGGCGCTATGATGGGAGTCTTTCCGGTCTCGCGCCCAACATTTATCCGCATGCACGCGAGATCGCGGTGCTCGCAGTGCCGCTGTTCGAGGCGGGTGAAGGCATGGATGCGGCATTGGCGGCGCCGGTTTACATACGCGATAAAGTCGCATTGCGCAGCGACGAGCGATGACACCATGAGCGCCCGGCTCGACACCGCACCCGGCTATCGGCGCATGACGATGCACGACCTCGATATTGTGATGGTGATAGAGCAGGCGATTTATCCGCATCCGTGGACACGCGGCAATTTCAGCGATTCCCTTGCGGCGGGCTATCATTGCTGGATCGCCGAGTGCGGCGACATGGTGGTGGGCTACAGCGTGGTCATGATCGCCGCCGGCGAAGCGCATCTGCTCAACCTGAGCGTAGCGGCGCAGTGGCAGCGTCGCGGCCTGGGCAGCGAACTGTTGCGCTTCATGCTTGGGCTGGCCCGGGATTGCGCGGCGACCAGAATTTATCTTGAAGTACGACCGTCCAATACCGCGGCGCTGGCGCTTTACACGCGTGCCGGATTTTCCCGAATCGGGGTGCGCCGCGGCTATTACCCCGTTCAGGGCGGCAGCGAGGACGCGGTCGTGATGGAGTTCGTTCCGGATGCGCGGCACGCAGGGTCGGGGATGAGGGGAAAGACTTGAGTCGAAATTGCCGGGAACGTGAGTGAAGACGCGCCGCGAACTGATGCTCGAGGAGATGGGACTGACACCCACATGGCGCCTGCGCGCGCCCGCCAGCGCTGAGACGGGGGGCGGCTTGCAGGTGGGCAATGAGCGTTCGGACTGCGAGAACGATATGCCCGGGCACATTGCGCCGCCCGTCACGCTTCATGCCTCACCCCTCACCGCAGTTGACGACAGGCGCAGCGCCATCATGCGCATGGACTGGCCCGCGCTCAAGGTAAGCGTGGCCTCCTGCACGGCCTGCCCGCTGCATGCCCGGCGTAACAAAACCGTGTTCGGTGTCGGCGCTGAGAATGCCGACTGGCTGTTCGTCGGCGAGGGTCCCGGTGCGGACGAGGACGCCCAGGGCGAACCGTTCGTCGGCCAGGCCGGCAAACTCCTTGACAGCATGCTGGCTGCGATCGGCGCCAAGCGCGGTGATAATGTCTATATTGCCAATATCGTGAAATGCCGCCCTCCCGGCAACCGCAATCCTGCGCCCGGGGAAGCGCTGGCGTGCGAGCCTTATCTGCACCGCCAGATCGAACTGATCAAGCCCAGGCTGATTGTGGCGCTGGGCAAGGTCGCCGCGGTCAATCTGCTGGCGCGCGAGGCGAGCGTTGCCAGCATGCGCGGCAAGGTTCACGAATACCGCGGCACCCCGCTGATCGTGACCTATCATCCGGCCTATCTGTTGCGCAGTCTGCCGGACAAGGCCAAGGCCTGGGTCGATTTGTGTTTTGCCGTTGAAACCATGCGCGGCTTGCAAACCCGCAAGTCCGATGCCAACAAGGAGACTGCAACATGAGACGCTGCACCAGCCTGATAATGCTTGCCGCGATGCTGTTGCTTGGCGGCTGCGGCTACAACACGCTGCAATCGACCGATGAACAGATCAAGGCTGCCTGGGCCGAGGTGGTCAATCAGTACCAGCGCCGCGCCGATCTGGTGCCCAATCTGGTGGAGACGGTGAAGGCGTTCGCGGCGCAGGAGCAGCAGGTGCTGCTCGGAGTGACCAACGCGCGCAGCAAGGTCGGCGCCATCCAGGCCACGCCGGAGCTGGTCAACGATCCGCAGGCTTTTGCGCGTTTTCAGGCAGCGCAGGGCGAACTTTCTTCCGCGCTGTCGCGATTGCTGGTTGTGGTTGAGCGTTATCCCGAGCTCAAATCCGACGCCAATTTCCGCGATCTGCAGGCCCAGCTCGAGGGCACCGAAAACCGTATCGCGGTGGCGCGCAACCGCTACATCAGGGCGGTGCAGGAATACAACGTCGTAGTGCGTTCCTTCCCCAGCAATCTCACGGCCATGATGTTTGGCTTCAAGGAAAAGCCGCAGTTCACGGTCGAGAACGAAAAGGAAATCAGCAAAGCACCGAAAGTCGATTTCGGAAAACCGGCGGCACCGCAACCGTCGGTGCCGGGTGGCGTGCCGAACGAGTATTCTGTGCCGGCCGCCAAGTGAGTTGAAGTGCGCTGTTGTGACAGCGCCGCCCGGCGCGGCTGCAGGTCAGGTTGCGAGTCTGGATTTCAGCCAGCCGACGATCAGGCCGGCGATTTGAGCGTCATTGGCATCGGGTGAGCGGCCCATGTGGCCGCCTTCCGGGTAGACGCGGGCCTCCTTGGGGTTGCCGTATTCGAGCAGGATGTAAACATCCTCGATTGGCTGTTGGTCGTCCTTCTTGCCATTGACCGCCAGCAGCGGCGCCGACTCGCGCTGCAGCCAGCCCTGATGCTTGAGCGATAGCGTGGGAGCGACTTGCAGCAGGGCATCCAGAGTTTTTACGCCCATCACGTAAGAGCGCGCGTCGAGCAGGCTGGCTGGTCCAAGCAGATATTGCGATGCCGTTCTGGTCAGAGCCGGCCTCAGCCAGTTTTCCTGAAAACCGTAATGCACGCCGCCGCCCTGATTGACGGCGGCTCTGATGCGTTTTGCCTCGACGAACGCAAGTTTGGCGGCCCAGTAGCCGCCGAAGCTGCCGCCCCACACGCCGATGCGGCTGCCATCGATATCACCGCGCACGGCCAGATGATCAATGGCGGCGGAGAACGTGCGTTCGGCGCCGGGATCGGCATAGCGCAGGGGATTTTCCCCGGTGCCGGGCATGTCCATGGTGAATGTCGCGAGGCCGGCGCGATGCAGGGCCCGGCTGTTGCGGTTGCGGTCTTCCTTCCAGCCGTCGACGCCCCCCCAATGCATGACCACAGGCGGTCGCGCAATGCCGGGCGGCACCTGCAGGTAGCCCACCACTTTGCTGCCTTCAAAGGGAATTTCCACGACTTCCAGCGGCGGATCGAAACAGCGCGCCGCTTGCAGAAAATTGCGCAGCGCGTGGCGGTAGGCCGTCATTTTGCCCGGCGTGCTGGTAACCGGATAGCGGCCTATGCGGTAATAATTGAAAGCGCGAAAGTGTGCGTCGGCAATGGCCTCGGCGCTGGCGCCATCCAGGGCCAGCTGCCCGGTCCGCGCTTCATGCACCGCGCCCATTTTTCCCCACTGCCCGGCCCAGTGGTCGGGGTCGAGGCTGGTGATCCCGCGCAAAACCGCCGCCACATCCTCGCGTGTTGCGTCCTCGAACGGGCTTCTCTTGCCGACGCGTCCAAGCACGTCGCGCTTGACCTCGTCCAGGGTGCGTTCGCAGGTGGTAACCACGTTTGTCACGCCGGGCGCATCGACCGTCAGCGGGGAAGATAAAGGGCTGCCCCGTCCTTCTTGTTTTGTCCGCTTGGTGGCCACGGGGCGCGTTTCAATTTTCCGGCCCGGCGTAATTGCCCGCCGTTTCCGGGAACAGGGTCTTGATGATCTTGAAGCGCGTGATGTCGACGGTGCCGTCCATGTGCAGGAACATGGTGGCATCGCGATAGAGCTTCTCGATGCCGAAATCGAGCATCGTGCCGTTGCCGCCGTGCAGTTCCACCGCGTGCTGGCACACCTTGAGAATTTCCTCTGACGCGAAGAGTTTGGCCATGCTGCAGAGATAGTCGGCGTTCGGCGATCCTTCGTCCACCGCCCGGGAGGCGTCCCGCAGCAGCCCGCGCACGGCGCAAATTCTGGTCGCCATGTCCGCCAGCCGGCTCGCGACCACCTGATGTTTGATCAGGATGCGTCCGCCCTGCACGTAGTTCTGCACGTAATCGGCGGTGCGCTCGAATGCGGCGATGCCGATGCCGATGTTCTTCGACGCCTGGATGATCCGTCCCGGACGGGAATAGTGCCCGGCCCGCCTCGCGATCGCATCGTTTTCGGCCAGGCAGTGGTCCCTGGGCAGGCGGCAGTCCTCGAACACCATTTCGCCGTTATTCATGAAGCGTCCGCCCAGTGTTTCGTTGCAGCGGGCGATGGTGAACCCGGGTGTGCCGCGCGGGATGAGGAAACTCGATGTGCCTTCCCGCATTTTTGCGCCGGGCTTGCTGTTTGCATACACGACGTAGAGCTTGGCGTCATAGCCGTTGCTCACGAACTGCTTGCGCCCGTTGATGACCCACTCGTCGCCCTTCAGGACGGCCTTCGTCTGGAACGCCGTTTCCGGCGTGTCGTAGCCCAGCCAGCGGTCGGAGGCGCCGCGCGGCTCGGTCGAGCAGTGCGCGAGGAAGAAGGTCGGGTCCGCGACGATCTTCGGGAACCAGTACTCCTGCAAATGGCGGGGCGCGATGTTCTTGAGCAGCGTCGAGACCTTCCACACCTGCACCAGTTTGTCGGCGAGGCCCGAGTCGCCGCGCGAGAGTTCTTCCGCGATGAGCGCGAAAGTCCTGACCTGGGTCCTGGGGTCGAGCGGCGTCCCGCCGAACTCTTCGGGCACGCCGAGCGTGCGAATACCGATCTGGTCGGCGACTTCCAGAATCTTGCGCGGCAGGCGTTCCTCCGGCGTCATGATCCATTCGCGCTGCCAGTGCTGGCGAATGAATGGAATGACGTGCTCGTCGACAAAAGCACGGCAGGTGTCCCGCATCATCCGTTGCTCTTCGGCCAGGCCGCTGTCGTCTGCAAGAAACATCGGTGTCTCCTCTCTTGGTGATGTCCGGTGGCAGCGCGGGGACTGCCCGGCAAGCGGTGCGAGGGCTCCGCGCTTTGTCGTTGATATCGCTCACGGGCCCACTGCGTCGGCGGGCCGCAAGGCAATCGCAGTGCAGCATAAGCACAATCCGACGGCCTGACCAAGGACGAGGATGTTTTTTTCTTGGAGAATGCTGTTCTCGGATGCATGTTGCATCAGCATCGGAAGGCGCGATTCCGGAGCGTCCCGCCCCGACAGCGCGTGCTCTGCATCATTGCATGCGCTCGCAATTCGTGATGTCCCGGCTGGCTGTCGTGGCCAGCACGATCCATTTACTTGCCTGTCACGGCCACGTTACACTGTGCCGTGTCTGTGATCCGGATGGTGTGGCGATCCTGATGTAGCATTCATCAGCTGCGCGCAGGGTAAGTGTGCAATTCAGCAGCGCGAATCCGTGGCAAGGTTGCCTTTGCCGATCCCCGGCATGAATGCTGTGGTCATCTGCATGGCCGTGACTCACAGCAGCGCGGAATCTCGAGAAAAATATTTTTGGAGGAGGCTGTTGGACTGATATGTTGGAAGCTATAACGAGCGGTCTGACTGCGCTGTTGACGCCCCAAGCCATGCTCTTCATGTTTATCGGCGTGATTTACGGCCTGGTCATCGGCATCCTGCCGGGTTTGGGCGGCGTGGTGGCGATGTCGCTGCTGTTGCCATTCACGTACGGGTTCGAGACGGCAGCAACGCTTGCGCTGCTGCTCGGTGCGCATATTGCCACGATCTGGGGCGACTCGGTCACCAGCATACTCTTCAGCGTGCCCGGATCGGCCAAAGGGCTCGCGCTATGCTTCGATGGCTATCCGATGACCAAGCAGGGGCAGGCGAAACGGGCGCTTGCGGCCTCCGCCACCGGCGCGCTGCTCGGCGGCATCATCGGCGCCATATTCCTTGCGCTGTGTATTCCGCTTATCCGTCCGGTCATCCTCGCACTGGGGCCCAGCGAGTACCTGATGATGGCGTTATGGGGGCTGACGGTCATTGCCACCTTCAGCGAAGGTTCGCTCATGAAGGGGCTCATCGCGAGCCTTCTGGGTGTGCTGGTCGCTTTCATCGGCATGGACGTTGTCACCGCGACGCCGCGTTTCACGTTCGGCAGCGATTTCCTGATGGACGGCATTTCCTTCCCGGTGGCAATGATCGGGCTCTTCGCCGTTTCGGAAATGATGAAGCTCGCGATCAAGGGCACGCCCATCGTCGACCGCTCGCTGGTTACGGAGGTGAGCACGGTCTGGCAGGGCGTGCAGGACGGGTTCAGGCATTGGTGGCTGGTAGTACGCTCGAGTTTTCTCGGATTGTGGATCGGCGTGTTGCCGGGCGTGGGAGCCAGCGTTGCGGGTCTTGCGGCTTACGCCCAGGCGATGCAGACCTCAAAGACGCCGGAACGCTTCGGCAAAGGCGCGGTGGAAGGCGTCATTGCGCCCGACGCGACCATGGGTGCTAACGAGGGCGGCGGGTTGATGCCCACGCTCGCGTTCGGCATACCTGGCGGCGAGAGCATGGCGATTCTGCTGGTCGCCTTCATCGGCCTTGGCGTGGTACCGGGGCCGGACATGCTGACCAAGAACCTGGACCTGGTCTTCAGTATGGTGTGGATTATCGTGATCGGGAACATCCTGGTAACCATCATCGGGCTGGGCATCACGCCATGGCTTGCGCGCCTGCCGTCGCTGCAGGCGAATCTCATGGTGCCGATCGTGCTTTCGGTGTGCTTCGTCGGCGCGTTCGCTACCCGCGGTCACATTGAGGACGTGCTGGTCGCCGCGGTTTTCGGCGTGCTGGGCTACCTGATGGACAAGTACCGTTACTCGCGTGCGAATTTCGTGATCGGCATGGTGCTTGCGGTGATGATAGAGCGCAATTTGCACATTTCTCTCACGCTTTACGGCGCGGACTTTCTCCTGCAGCGGCCGATCGCGCTGGCCATGCTCGTTTTCGTCGTTGTTACGGCGGCGCTGCCGTTTATCCGCAGCTGGCGCAGGGAAAAAGCAATGGTTGCGGGAGCCGGGTCATGATGGGCCGGCGCACGCAGGAGAACGTCGTGGCGGTGGCGCTGCTCGTGCTGTTTGCCGGCATCATCTGGCTGTGCCGGGATTTCGGCCCGCGCGCGCGCATGATTCCGCAGCCACTCGCCATTTTCGGCATCGTGCTCACGGTGATCCAGATTCTGTGGCAGAACTTGGGCTCGACGGACGCATTGCGGATGGACATGATCAAGGTCAATGCGCCAAGGAAGGCCGGGACGGAAGCGGATGAAGGCAGCGTGTCCGGTGCGAAAAAACCAAACTGGCGCCGCGAGGCAGATGCCTATGGCATCGTCGGCGCCCTGATCGTGCTGTTCCTGGCGCTGGGGCCCATACCCGCCGTATTTCTGTTTACCTGGGGCTATTTCCAGCTGAGCGGCTACTGCTCGTGGCGGGCGGGTTTGATCTACACTACCGTCCTGACCGCGGCGATATATCTTCTGTTCGTGGTGGCCTTGCAGATGCAGCTTTACCACGGGCTGTTGGCACCGCTCGTGGAGCGTTTAAGATAAACCGGTATTCCAGAGGAGATCGGCAATGAAAATGATGCGCAGGAAAATAGTACTCGCGGGTATGCTCGCGCCCGCACTCTTGAGCGTGTCCGGGCGTGTGGCAGCCCAGGCATCCAGTTTCTACAAGGACAAAGTCATCAACATTAATGTGGCCGGCGGGGCGTCCGGCGGACACACGCGCTACGCGCGCCTGATCCAGCCTTATCTGCAGAAGCACACGGGCGCCCGTGAAGTGAGAATAACCCTTATGCCGGGCGGCGGTGGGCTGAAAGCCGCCAACTATATCTGGCGCGCGAAACCGGACGGGCTCAACATCTTTTTCGGCAACGTATCCACGCTGATCCTGGCGCCGCTCGCGGGCAGCCCAGGCGCGACCTTCGATCCGACCAAATTCGTCTATCTCGGCCGCGCCACGAGCGAACCGCGGGTGCTGTGCGTCGGCGGCAAGTCCGCGATCAAGTCCATCCAGGACGTGCAGAAACTCGGCCGGCCCTTCCTGTATCCATCGCAGGGTACGGATGAGGATTTTTACACCATGGCGGTGCTCGCCGACGCATTGGGTTTCAAAGTCAAGGCCGTAACCGGCTACGAGGGTAACGCGGACACCGCGCTCGCGGTGATCAAGGGGGACGGCGACGGGCATATCACCGGGTGGAGTGAATCGATGGCGCCGATCAAGTCGGGCGACAAGCACCCCATACTCATGGTGAACTCGCTGCGTTCTCCCGATTACCCGCGCATACCGCTCGTTAGCGAAGTCGCACCCGCCAACAAACAGGCGACGGTCCGCGCCATGGCGACCATACTCGAGACGCACCGCAGCTATATCGGCCCGCCCGGCATGGATCCGCAAGCAGTGGCTGCCTTTCGCGCCGCAGTAACCGCCGCGCTGAAGGACCCGGGCCTGCTGGAGGAAACCATCAAGGGCAACCGGCCGGTGGTTCACATGGAGGGTGCAAAGCAACAGGTGTTGATTGAGGAGATTACCAAGGCGAGCGCGAGCCTTTCGCCCATCCTCAAGGCTGCGGTGAAGGAAATCCAGTAGCCGCCACGCGGGCTGGGCAACTGCCGGTATGCCCCGCGCGATCAAGACCTACTCGATGGCGGAGCGCGCTGCGGGTCCCGATTTCGGGATTCGCAGCGAAACGAGCGTCACCCGCATAGCCGAGGCGCACCGCCACGAATATTTCCAGATTCAGCTCAATCTTGCCGGCACCACGCAGCATCATGTTGCCGCAACGGTACGGCCGCTGGGTCCGGGATACCTGAGTTTTGTGCTGCCGTATCGCGTGCATCGCGTGCCGCATCCGCCGGGTTCGAAATTTCATGTGCTGAGCTTCAATCTGCGCTTTCTGCGCCCGGAGCTGGACGTGGATCCGCTCGACCTGGAGGATGTTCCGCTCGAGCGCGCACCGGAACTCGCGCCGTTCTTGTTCCAGGAGTATCTCGATTTCCAGCTGAAGGGTGACGAGTTCGCGGCCGCGCGCGCTGCCTGCGAGCGAATGGCGGCTGAGAGCCTGCGCCGGCGCTATTGCTCGCTGGAAATAATCCGGGGACATTTGCTGCTGCTGATCGGCACGGTGTGCCAGCGCTACGAGCAGGAACTCACTGCGCTCGCGGCGAAGCAGGCGCAGCGCACCAGCCGCCGCGACGCCCTGGCGCGGGTCGTGCGCCATGTGCGCGAGAACCTGATTCGACGCGTCTCGCTTGCCGATGCGGCCGCGGCCGCGGATCTCTCGCCTAACTATCTCGCGCATCTCATCAAGAAGGAAACCGGCAAGACCTTCACCGATCTGGTGACCGAGCGGCGCATGGAAAAAGCACAGGAACTGCTTGCCCATACTACGCTGCGGATTTCCGAGATCGCCGCAGCGGTGGGTTTCGAGGATGAAGCCTATTTTGCCCGCCGCTTCAAGCAGTGCTTCCGGCTCGCGCCGCGCGATTATCGCAGCAGGGCGGTGGCCGGCGCCTTGCCGTAGCAGGATACTCCAAGAAAAAACCATATCCGTCTCTGGCCGCTTGGGCAGATTATGCTTATGCTGGACTGGATGAGCGGCTGTCGAACTTGATGAGGAGTGCCGGTGAAAGACGACTGGAAAACGATCGATACCGACGTGCTGGTGATCGGCGGCGGCGTGGCCGGCAGCATGGCGGCCATACCCGCGCTTGAAGCCGGGCTGAAAGTGGTCATCTGCGAAAAAGGCAAGATACTTGATCATTGCGGCAGCATCGGCTGCGGTGTGGACCATTATCTGACGGTGATGGATAGCGGTCCCGAGTGGGACACGCCCGAATTTCTGTTGAAGCACGTGCCGGAGCTGACCGACGGCATCGTAGATATGGAAGTGGCGGGCCGGGTGATTCATGAAATGCCGCGGATTTTTCGCAAGATCGAATCCATGGGCGTCGATTTCAAGGACCGGCAAACTGGTGATTACTACCGGCTGCGTTCCTTCGGCCTGCCCGGCACTTATCACATCAATTTCGACGGCACGGATTTCAAAAAACACCTCGGCGAACGCGTGCGCAAAGGCAAGGCCACGGTGCTCATGCGCACCATGGTTGTGCAGTTGCTGACTGAGGACAACCGCGCCTATGGTGCGATTGCTTTCAATTTTCGCAGCGGCGAATGGTATGCAATCCGCGCCAAGGCCGTGGTGCTGGCGGCAGGCGACGTCAATCGCATTTCGCAAAACGCCTCGGGTCTGGCGTTTGATTCCTGGCACATTCCCTATAACACGGGTGACGCCCAGGCCATGGGCTACCACGCCGGCGCGGCACTCGCCAACATGGAGTCGGTCGAGGCGACGCTGACGCCCAAGGGTTTTTCCTGCCAGGGGCTGAATGCGCTGGTGAGCCTGGGCGCCTATTTCGTCAACAAGGCCGGTGAGCGCTTCATGTTCAAGTACGACAAGAAAGGCGAGAACGCGCGCCGCGCCGTGATTGCCGACGCGGTGATCAACGAGTATCTGCTGGGCAACGGCCCCATCTATCTCGATTGCCGCCATTTGCCGCAGGAGATGCTCGACCGCATGGAGCATACGCTGCAGGTCGACCGCTATACGTTGCCGGCTTTTTACCAGCAGAAGGGCGTCAATTTCCGCGAGGAACTGGTGGAGGTCTCGGTTTCCGAATTGAGCATACGACGCAGCGGCGTGTATTTCCGCGGCAGCGGCCTCGCGGTCGATATCAACGGTGAGACCTCGATCGAGGCGCTGTTTGCCGCCGGCGATTGCGCGACGGTGAGCGGCGGCATCTCCGGCGCGGCCGTGCTGGGGCACATCGCGGGAGAAGGCGTCGTACAGCGCGTGCGCGCAACCACTGGTGCGCTGCCTGAAATCGACGCTCGGGCAATTGAGACGGTGCGTGCGCAGGCAGCAGACTGCCTCAAGCGCAGCGACGGCATGACATGGAAAGAACTCGAAGACGCGACGCGCCAGACGGTCACGGATTATGTCGGCGTGCGGCGTACAGAAAAAGGGCTGAATCTGGCGCTAGCTACCCTGCATGCACTGGCGCGGCGCGAACCCACCCTCCAGGCCGATGACCTGCATGGCCTGATGCGCACCCATGAATCCAGGAACATCCGCATGAATGCCGAGATCATGGCGACAGCCTCGCTGGCACGCCGGGAGACCCGCACCGGTTCGGCTCACTGGCGCCTTGACTATCCGCAAACGGACAACAAGAACTGGCGCAAGTTCGTCATCGTCGAGCGCGGCAAGGAGGGGCCTGCGACGCGCACGCTGTCCACCGACCGCGCGTTGTCCGCCGCCTTTGCGCGCAACCTGGAAACGGTTTAGGAACTCAGTCATGACGACGCCGACCCAAACCCGGGCGCTACACAATCCCATACAGATCAACCCCGAGACCTGCATCAAATGCAATCTCTGCGACTGGATTTGTCCCGGTGACCTGATCTACAAGGAAGAAGACAATCGGGAAACCCTGCCGGTCATCAAGTATCCCGACGAGTGCTGGTATTGCGGCTTATGCCAGTCGATTTGCCCGACCAACGCCATCACCGTCGTTTTCCCGGAACAGATGGTGCGCAACCGGACCGACGTGGTGACGCTGCTGGGGAAAGTCGCGGATTAGATCCTGCACTGTATTATCCGCGCAGAATCGCTTGCAGCGGCGCGATGGTGGAACGAATAATTAATTCAAGTTGAGGGAACGGCGTTTCCCGGCCCTTTCTTCGGGGTTAATGCGGCGCCGCGCTTCAATTTCGCGTCCCTTGTCGCGGCAGGCGCAGCAACGCTGCGCAATAGCGTGAATTTGGCCGTTGGCGGCTTCACGCCACCACTTGTGTCGGGTCGCCGGTCCAGACTTCCTGTTTCCCGCAGTCAAATATTCTGTTGTGGAGAATGCTGCTCCTTGCGGATAGTCGAGCGCGTCCGGCGGGTTTATGTTCAAAGCAAGTCAATCTGAGCATGTTATTCTGTACCCGTGCTCATTGATCTCGATTGGCGCGCCAGCCAGAATGATAAAATATTTAATTAAATCAATATGTTATGTTTATATTTTGAGTGTGGCTTCAAACCGGGGTGCAGCTCGAAATGCTGACTCCGGAGTCCCGCGCCCCCTGTGCCCCCCTAGAGAGTGTTTTCACCGCGGTCGATGTCGAACTCGCCGTGCTGGAGCGGCGTATTGCTGCGGGCGATGCATTGCCGCTGGTGGCGACAATAGAGCAGACAATTGTCCTGATGCAGCGGCTGCTCATCGCCTATATCGCTGCCGAGGGCGGCAAACCGGTTCCCGATGTGTCGGTGGATATACTCGACGTATTCAAGGTGCTGGTGAAGGGCGAACCGTCCTGGACAGCGATACGCGACAATTGCCGGGAACTTGTGTACTACCGCAACTGTATTAATATGGAACGGGAAGACGCTTTGCCCGCGGCTCCCGGCAAGATGGCGGTGCGCACCGCGCGCCATGTGTACCTTTATATCAGGACGCGCTGCATCCGCGAAGGGCGGCTGGAGGACTGAACGAACCGCCAAGGCCGCCAAGACCGCCAAGATCAGGGACTTAACTACTGGTCTGGTCCCAGGTTGCCGGAAAGGTAAAAGGAAAATTTGGCCTGCTTGATATTCGTCGTTTGATTAACTTTGATTTCCTTGGCGTGCTTGGCGGCCTTGGCGGTTAAATAGAATTTGAGGTGTAAATGAAAACAGCAGTAAACCGAATCCGCGGCGTTGAGCGCGATATCGTCCAGGTGCCGCTGGCCGGGGATACCGCGCCGTATTACGAACCGCAGGGCAACGAAGTCGCGATTTTCGAGGCCGCTTACAAAAAGCGCCTGCCGGTCATGTTGAAGGGGCCGACCGGCTGCGGCAAGACGCGTTTTCTGGAGCACATGGCGTTTCAACTGCAGCGTCCGCTGGTGACCGTGTCGTGCCACGAGGACCTGACCAGCTCGGACCTGGTCGGCCGCTTCCTGCTCGAAGGCGCGGACACCGTGTGGCAGGACGGTCCGCTCACGCGCGCGGTGAAGGTCGGCGCCATCTGCTATCTGGACGAGATCGTGGAAGCGCGCACCGACTCTACCGTGGTGATTCACTCACTCACCGACCACCGGCGCAAGCTCACCATCGAAAAGAAAGGCCAGGAAATCGAGGCGCATGAGGATTTCATGCTGGTGATTTCGTACAACCCGGGCTACCAGACCGTGCTCAAGGACCTCAAGCCCTCGACCAAGCAGCGCTTCATCGGTATCAATTTCGATTTTCCCGCGGAGGATATCGAACGCAAGATCCTCATCAACGAGGTGCCGGGTATTTCCCCGGAAACCGCGCAACAGCTGGTCGCTGCCGGACGCAAGGCACGGTTGCTCAAGGACCACGGCCTCGAAGAGTCGACCTCGACGCGCGCGCTGGTTTACGCGGCCAACATGATGAACGCCGGGCTCGATCCGGTCGCGGCCTGCCAGGTGGCGATGATCAACCCGATCACCGACGACATTGAGCTGTCGGAAGCGCTGATGGAAATCGTGCAGGCGCATTTCGCGGTTTGAGCCGCAGTCACCGCAAGTCCAGGATTCCAGTGGCGGCAATCAACACCGAAACCCAGGCGGTGATCAGCGCATTGCTTCAGCAGCTGAAGGAAGCGAGTCTGGTCGCGCACCGCGAGGTCGAGCAGGTGCTGCCGGTCATACGTCCGCACGGCGATGACGTGGCGCTGGCCTGGATCGAAGCCTGCCGCAAGCTTTTCGATTACGACCGCGAAGCCGGCAAGGCCTTCATCCGCGGCAGCCGCGAGGCGGAGAAAATTTCCGAAACCGTGCTGCCGTGGACCGCGCAGGCCATGCATTTCATGCGCTGGCGCAGTTCGTGGCGCGCGCTTGAAGGCTTCATGCAGAACCTGCCGCGTGCCTTCGGTTCCCTCGGCCATTCCGGGCAGCGGCGCTGGGCGGAAATCGGTTTTGTCTGGTGCGGGCGGCAGATCGAAAGCGGCAACGCCTATTTTGCGACGCCGGTGGTCGAGCTTTCCGGGCGCCAGGGCATCGCCGGCATAGAGCAACTCAATACCCCGGCCGAGGAGCTGTTCGAATCACGCAAGCTTCTGCTCGGCACCTACCTGCCCGGCGCGCTGCGCGTGAGAAACCTGCTGGGGGCGCAGGCCATCCTGCCGTGGGCATTGCGCGGCGCCGATATCATGCAGTCCGGCCGCGCCCGCGGCGAGGCCTATTTCCGTCTCGAATCCGAGGAAAGCCTGGCGCTGCTGCTGGAGCATCTGCCGGGCTTCAGGCTCATCGACCGCAATCGTCTGCTGGCCATGCTGCTCGACATCTGGTACGGCGGCGATTTCGAGCTCAAGGAAAGCAGCTGGTCGCCCGAGAAAGGGCGGCCGTTCGTCGAAACCGACGGCTGCAGCCTGTTTTTGCCGGCGGTGATGTCCAATCGCGACGAGGCCGTGCTTGCGGTGCTGCATGCGGCAGGCCACATGCGCTTCGGCACTTTCGAACGCCGGGCAATGAAGGCAATGTTCGGCGGGGCCGGAGTCGATTTTCCGGAGACCGGACCGGTGTCGTGGGCGCCGCTGTTCATACGTTACGGCGAAGACGCGCTGCGATTTCAGCTGATCTTCGATTTATGTGAAGACCTGCGCGTCGATTTCAGAGTGCAGCAACTGGTGCCGAATTACCTGCAGCGCCTGATCGCCACCGCGCGCGCCACCGGCGCGCGCCACCCCGGCACCAGCGCCTTTTTCGATCTTGCGCTGGCGAGCGCCGAGGAGGCGCTCGGCGCAACCCGCGCTCATGGCGTGCGCAGCAAACGTTTCGGCCCCCTGTTCGATGCGGCGGCAACGGTGGCCGACGCTTTCCGCGTCGCCAGTGTGATCTACAGCAACGACGAACTGCCGCACGTCGCCGATCTCGAGGCGTTTCACGCCGCGTACCTGCCCGGGCGCGGCCCGAACGCGACGCGGCTCGTCCACCCGCAGGAGCGCCGGGAGCAGTCGCAGCAGACGCAATCGCAGAGCGAGCAGCAGGATCAGTCGCAGGAGCAGGGCGAAGAACAGGAGCAGACGCCGCAGAATGCGGAGGCTGGCGACGAGCAGGACGGCGGCAAGCGCCAGGAAGTAGCGGGCTATGGCGACAGCAGCGGCGCCGCGACGCAATCGGCGCAGCGCTCGGATGCGCAGCAGCACGGCAGCAACGTCGCCGACAAAGGCGTGCCGTATCCGGAATGGGATTACCGCGAGATGCGCTACAAGCGCAACTGGAGCTGGGTGCAGGAGAAACGACTTAGTGAGTCCAACCTGTCCGAGACCAATCGCCTGATGAAACAGTACGCCGATGCGTTAAAGCGCCTGAAACGCGCGATCCAGTCGCAGAAGCCGACGCGTACCGCGCCGCTGCTGCGGCAGCTCGACGGCGACGACATGGACATCAACGCCGTGGTCGGCTACGTCGCGGAAAAACGCGCGGGGCGCTCACCCAGCCCGGCGATCTACCGGCGGCGTGAACAGCAGCAGCGCGAAATCGCGGTGACTTTGCTCGCCGACATGTCGACTTCCATCATGCAGCACCTGCCCGAGGGCGGCGGGCGGCTGGTCGACCGCGTGCGCGCCGGCGTGCTGCTGTTCGCCGAGAGCATGGAGGAAGTCGGCGACAACTATTCCATCGCGGGATTCTGCTCCAAGTACCGCGACAACGTGAGTTATTACAAAATCAAGGATTTCGACCAGCCGCTGTCGCAGGACGTGAGGAGCCAGATCGGCGGCATGTCGGGGCGGCTCGCCACGCGCATGGGCGCAGCGATTCGCCACGCCACTGCATGCTTCGAGGGTATCGAAAGCCGGCGCCGGCTGCTGCTGATTCTCTCCGACGGTCGCCCCGAGGATTACGACGACGGCGGCGACCGGCGCTACCTGCACGAGGACACGCGCATGGCGGTCAAGGAGGCGGTTGCCAAGGGCGTGCATCCGTTCTGCATCACAGTCGATACCATGGCCAACCAGTATCTGCCGCAGATTTTCGGCCGCGGCCATTACCTCGTGCTCGACCAGATCAACAGCCTGCCCAACAAGCTGCCGGAGATTTATTTCCGCCTGCGGCGCTGAGGCCCGTTGCGGCCCGAAAGTCCTGATGCGCGGGATGGAACTGGCGGGTCATGTCGGAAACAGGGCGCGGCAGCCCGGCTGCTTGCGCAATTGCAGGCAATTTCTGCAATTCCCGGGTAACTGGGTAAAATGACGGCATGGCTGTTTTGCGCCCGGCGCAGAATGTTGCCGTTTTGCGTGTGCTCGTGTTTTCACTTTTAAAGGAGCCGCTCCATGAAACCCGTGAAAAATATTGTTGCTGCGGTATCGCTCGCAATGGTTTTCTCTGCGCCTGTGCTGGGTCAAACGCAGGGCGCCGCCACCGGCGCCGGCGCCGCGCCGCAGGCCAAGCCAGTTGCGGCAAAGCGTGCGCGGTCCAAGGCAAACGCGGATGCCAGGCATTGTCTCCAGCTTCCCACGAACATCGAGATCCACAAGTGTGCGCATAAGTATCTTTAATACGCGCCGCGGTCATATCTCCTGATCGAACGCAGCGGACGGGCGGCGCGTTTCTCCGCGAGCAGGCTTTGCATTCTTGCTTTCTGTTTTTCTTCGGGGACGTTATGCCTAAAACGATCCTGAACCCCCGCCGTTGGGTGCTTCTAAGCTTGCTGGCCATCGGCTTTCCAGTGCCGGCTGCGCAGCTTTATTTTGTAGATGCGCACAGCCAGATCGATGAGGGCGTGGCGGCCGAAACGGTGATATCGCTGATGGATGAGAAC
>CAKKQX010000330.1 GCA_919902235.1 Burkholderiales bacterium | reverse complement strand
CCTCATATATAAGCAGCGCCCGCCAGTCGGCGGCCGCGGCGCGGCAGGAGGAGGGGACAGGCATGCAGGCACCGTTGGCGAGCCGCCCGGTTATTCACGGTCAAGTCGGAAAAGTGGAAATCCTTCCCCTCAGGGGGGCGATGGGGGCCGAGATCCGCGGTATGGACCTGCGGCGGCTCGACGACGAGGCTTTCGGCGTTCTCTACCGTGCTTATCTCGATCACCTGCTGGTGTTGGTGCGTGAGCAGGAATTGAGCGATGCCGATCTGCTCGCGCTGGCCCGCCGCTTCGGCACCATTGAAATGCCGCCGGTGACGGCCGAACACGTTGCGCACTGCCGCGATATGCCCGGGATCACCGTGGTGTCCAACGTCAAGGTCGATGGTGCCCCGATCGGCGAACTCGGCGACGGCGAAGTAATCTGGCACAGCGACTACTCGTTTCGCGAGATCACCGCCGGCATGCGCGTGTTGCACGCCATTGAACTACCGCCAGAGGGGCAGGGTGCCAACACCGAGTTCTGCAATACTTACGCCGCGTACGATGCGCTACCCGACGGGCTCAAGCGGCGCGTGCACGGCATGACCATCAAGCACGACACGGCGTACGACACCAATCGCAACCTGCGTCGGGGCGCGCAGGAAGTGGCTGACGTGAGGCTGTCGCCCGGTCCCAGCCACCCCATCGTCTACACCCACCCCGAAACGGGCTGCAATGCGCTGTTTCTCGGCCGCCGCCCCAAGCATTACGTCAACGGGCTGAGCCTGGAACAATCCGAAACGCTGCTCGACGGGTTGTGGGGGCACACGGTACAGCCGCGTTTCCGGATCGCCCACGAATGGCGGCTGGGCGACGTGGTGTTGTGGGACAACCGCTGTACCCTGCACCGCAGGGGCGCATTCAATCCGGGCGGCCGCCGCGTGATGCACGCCGCGCAGGTGCAGGGACAGAAACCGGCGGAAGCGCCGGATGCGCTTGGCCGGCCGCCGCACCCCCGGGCGCATCTGTTCGATGACCATGGGTGAGGCGAGGTTTGCGTTTTCGCGGCAAGGCGGTCCATCAGCAACGCTGCGCTCATGAAATTATTCAGTAAGGCAATAGGTTAAAAATGAAAGCGACGATATTGCGCGGTGGCGGCGATTTGCGTTATGAAACCGTGCCCGATCCCGTGCCCGAGGCCGGACAGGCGGTGGTCAAGGTGCATGCGTGTTCGATCTGCGGTTCGGATGTACACGCTTTCCACGGCAAGCATCCGCGCCTCACGTTTCCACGGATTCTGGGCCACGAGTTCGCCGGCGAGATCGTGGCGCTCGGCAAAGGCATGGACAAATTCCGCGTCGGCCAGCGCGTTTGCTGCGACATCGATTTTGCGTGCGGCGAATGCGGCCCCTGCCGTGAAGGCCGCGCCAACATCTGCGAGAAACTGCGCACCATGGGGTTTGATCGCGACGGCGCCTATGCCGAATACGCGGCGGTCCCCGATTTCAATCTGCATCTGCTGCCCGACAACGTGAGCTACGATCAGGCTTCTGCAGTGCAGGTGTTGGGAATCAGTTACCACGCGGTGGCGCACCGCATGCGGCCGAAGGGCGGCGAAAAAATTGCCGTTATCGGCGCCGGTCCCATCGGCCTGGGCGCAGCCATGATCGCGCAACAGATGGGCGCGGACGTCACCATCACCGACATTCTCGATTACCGGCTGGCGAAGGCGCGCGAATTGGGCATACCCAACGCCGTGAACATGAAGGAGGGTGACCCGCAGGAGCGTGCGCTGGCGCTTACCGCTGGTCACGGTTTCGACAAGGTGGTCGAATGCGTTGGCGGTTTACAGGAGCGCACCGTCACCGATGCCGTCAGCATGGTGAAGCGCGGCGGGCAGATCACGGTTGTCGGCACTTTTCCCGAAAACAGGGCGACGATCCCTATCGCCTATATCAAGGACCGCGAGATTGATCTTAATTTTTCGCGCGGAAATTTCCAGGCGTTCGCACCGTGCCTGGAGCTTGTCGGTAATGGAAAGATCAATCCTGACCTTTATATCAGTCATCGTTTTCCGCTGAGCCGCGCCGAGGACGCGCTGAAGCTGCTGGAGGCGCGCGACGTGGAAGCACACAAGATCGTGCTGCATCCGCACCATTCCTGAGACGCCATGTCAGCCTTGATCCCAGGCGTCTTCATTACTTTGGGAAAACAGCCTTATGAATGACTATTGGTTCCAGTACTTTCCTGAAAATTATATGTGGTCACGTGCCATGCTCAAGGCTATAGAGATGGCACGTTGGGGTGCTGGTGCGTTGGGGGAAGTCGATCAGATTGGTCGGCGCTTGAAGGGGCGGGTAGGAGACAACCATGCATGGCATGAGGAATGGACAGCAATGGCACGCAAATTGGAGCAGGCTGCCGGTGCGCAGTCGGCGCTTGGCCGCGAGCTTACGTCAGGCAGTTACTATCTGCGTGCTGCCTCCTATTATTTCTTGGGGGAGCGCTTTTTGCCGGCATGCGACGAGAAGGTCGAGGGCTACCGTCGGTGCCTGCATTGCTTTACTGAGGGTGCCAAGCGGCGTTATCCCAATATCGAGCGCGTCGCCGTGCCCTATGGCGACACTACGCTGCCCGCGTGGTTCATGAAGTCAGATTGTGCACGCAGCAGAGCGCCGGCGGTGGCGTTCTTCGACGGACTGGATGATACCAAGGAACTTTCGGTGCTCTACGGCGGAGTCGAGCTTGCCCAACGCGGTATTCACACGCTCGCGATCGACGGACCGGGGCAGGGAGAAGCGTTACGCCTGCAGGGCATTCCCAGCCGCCACGATTATGAGATTCCAGCTGCCGCCGCCTATGATTATCTGGCCGGTCGAAGCGACGTGGATGCCGGCGGGATCGGCATTATGGCTTATAGCATGGGAGGCTATTACGCTCCACGCGCCGCGGCCTTTGAACCTCGTTTCGCTGCCTGCGTCGCCTGGAGCGGGCACTTCGATTATCACGCGGTATGGGTTGAGCGCCGCAAGGTGCTCGAATCGGGTGGAACGCGGGCCTCTGCGCCGCACTTCCAGTTGCCGTGGGTGCTGGGCGTGCCGGATATGGACACGGCGATGGAAAAATTAAAGGACTACACCCTTGCGAGTGTCGCAGAGCGGATCGCCTGCCCTTTTCTCGTGGTGCACGGGGAAAACGACGCTATCGTGCCGGTGCGATACGCAAGAGAACTTTTCGCGGCGGTAGGCTCGAAGAACAAGACGCTGAAGATCTTTACCGCGGCAGAAGGCGGCAGCGGGCACGGTCAAGGGGACAATCTACAGCTCGGCGCGGATTTTGTCGCCGACTGGCTGGCCGAGAATCTGTGACGGTATCACCAGAGCGGGATTGATGCGGTACACGATAAAAGAGGGGACGAAAAATGTGTGGAAACACCGTAAGGCGCGCAGGCTGCATGCTGATAGCAACCCTGGCCTTGCCAGCCAGCGGGTTGTGTTTCGCGCAAGCTTATCCGACCAAGCCGATCCGCTTCATCGTGCCGTTTTCTGCAGGGGGCGCGAGCGACATCATTGCGCGCATCGTTCAGCCGAAGCTCAGTGAGGGGCTGGGCCAACCCGTGGTGATCGATAACAGGGGCGGTGCCGCGGGCATCATCGGCACGGCACTCGCCGCCAAGGCCGATCCCGACGGTTATACCATCTTGGTGGTTCCCGCCAGCCACAGCGTCAACGCCAGTCTTTACGCCAGGCTGCCGTACGACAGCGTCAAGGACTTCGCTCCGGTGGCCATGCTCGATATCGGTCCGCAGATGCTCGCGGTCCACCCGTCGTTGCCTGCGAAATCAGTGGCAACGCTGATCCGGCTCGCCAAGGCGCAGCCGGGCAGTCTCCACTATAGCTCGGGCGGCGTCGGGGCCGGAGGGCACCTCTCGGGCGAATTGTTCGAAAGCATGGCCGGTGTTGACTTGGTGCACGTGCCTTACAAGGGCGTTGGACCTGCGCTCGTCGATCTGATTGCCGGCTACACGCAACTCGTGTTCTCGCCGCTACTGCCGGTGCTTCCGCATGTAAAGAGCGGGAGGCTCAGAGCGCTGGCGGTGACGAGCACCCAGCGACTGCCCGAGATGCCCGACGTGCCGACAGTCGCCGAAACGGTTCGCGGCTACGAAGCGATCGCCTGGCATGGTGTGCTGGTTCCGGCACGAACGCCGCCAAGCGTCGTGCAGCGGCTCAACGCTGAGATCAACCGGGTCCTGAGTCTGCCTGATGTGCGCAAAAGTCTTTCCGACCAGGGCTTGCAGGCGGTGGGTGGGACCCCGGGGAATTTCGTCAGTTATATTCAACAGGACATAGTGAAATTTTCCGGCATCATCAGAAAGCTTGGTTTGCGGGTGGAATATGGTCCATGAAAACTGGATGTCTTGCGGACTATGCGTTCTCCATGGAATTGTCGGGCAAGTTGCGGAAGAAATCAGGTTTCATGCTGTCAAACCGAATTTGTGAAAGGAGGCAGGGGGTCATGAGCATGCACGGCGAGCGCAGGCGCGACAATCAGCAGTGGGTGCTCGACTGGCTGGTGAAGACCACGGGGAGAGTGCAGAACTTCGCACACGACAACCGCATTGTGCCGCCCGAAGTGAAATCCTATCGCATGATCCCCCGGGTCATGGGCAAGCACGGACGCCGGCTCGAGGAGATGGCGCACGCAGCAGAGGAGGCGGGTCATCACGAGACAGCGCGCGAATTGTACTGGCGCGCGACCGAGCACTACATCGAAGCGCAGCACGCGATCTTTCAGGACGATAACCGCGAAAAAATCTATTTGCACGGCAAGGCGCTGGAGTGCTTCGAGCACGCAGCCAGGCATGCTGGCAATCCTGTGGAGCGGGTGGAAATCCCGTTCGACGGGAACTACATCCAGGGGGTTCTGCACCGGGTGCCCGGCGCGGACAAGGCGCCCACGGTTCTGTTCTGTCCGGGAATGGATATGACGAAGGAATCGTACCTCGCTCCGGGCCAGCATCCGTACGTGGCGCGGGGCTTCAACTGCCTGCACATCGATGGGCCGGGGCAGGGCACGAGCAACCTGCGAAAAATTCGCGTGACTGTCGACAACTACGAGCGGGCGGGAGCGGCCGCCATCGATTACCTGTGCAGCCGTTCCGAGGTCGATGCGGAGAGGATTGCGGTCTCGGGGTTCTCGATGGGTTCGTACTGGGGCATGCGCATCGCTGCCACCGACCGGCGGGTCAAGGCCGTCGCCACGGCTGCGGCCTGCTACGGGCCGAAACGCCCCATCTTCAACGAGGCATCGCCGCGCTTCAAGCAGATATTCATGTACATGAGCGGGATCCACGATGAGGACGCTTTCGATGCGATGGCTGACCAGATGACGCTGGATGCGCTCGCTCCGCGCATCAAGTGCCCGGTGCTGATGGTCACTGGCGAGTACGATCCGCTGGCGCACCTGGAGGACGTCGTCGCAGTATACGAAAAAGTGGGTAGACCCAAGGAGCTGTGGGTGGTGGAAAACAATTTCCACAGTCCGCGTCATATCAATAACTTCGCCGGGCTCGATTTTTTTGGTTACCTCGCAGACTGGCTGTGCGACGCTGTAGCGGGGCGGAAGCCTGCCGATCTGGAGCGCGAGGTGTTCGTGCGGGAGAAGGAGGGGCTGGGCGCATACAGCGAATCGGCGCCGGGAATCTTCCTGCCCGAGCGCCTTGGTATTCGGAACGACTCGCTTACTCCCGCCCAGCTTGGTCCGGCAGGAGTGCGCAAAGACTGAAAACGAGCATGCGCAGATCACGAAACGAGCGTAGAGGCTTGTGGTATCGAGCGCAGCGGTCGCTCCCGGTGATCAACCTGACACGACTTTCTGAAAAGCGGCGGGCATGAACGCCGGTAATACCAGCAACATCAGTACGGGCAATGGAAAGCTCTTTGTTTCTGATTGATAGAACTTCACTGTTTTTGTCTTCGAGTGCGGTCGGACCACAAAATGCGTCATGGAGCCTGAGCCTAATCAATGTCATACAGGCCCGCGCATGCCGGGTTTTCTTAACCGAAAATTGTTAAAACCAGGACGAATGTCAGCCAGGAGGAGCGCAAATGAAAACGCACGCAAAAGTATTGTTGGGTTTCGTGTCATGCATGATAGGTTGGTGGCTTGCCGGGGCGTCGGTGGCTGTTGCGCAGTCGAACTACCCGGTAAAGCCAATTCGTGTACTCATTCCGTTCCCCGCTGCCGGCGCCGCCGATACGGTGGGTCGCACGCTCGGTGAGCACTACACCGCCGCCATGGGCCAACCGGTGGTGATCGATAATCGTCCCGGTGCGGGCGGACGCCTGGCGGTGGAAATGCTGGCCAAGGCTGAACCAAACGGTTATACCTTGTTGGTGGGTGTAGTGGGTGGGATCGCGATCAGTCCTGCGCTTTACCGCAAGCTGCCCTACAACGTCGAGCGTGACCTCCTGGCCGTAACGCGGCTGGCAGAAGTTATTAACGTGATGGTGGTTCCTGCGGCGACCGGCGTGAAGAGCGTGAAGGAATTCATCAGCTGGGCCAAGAAGCGAGGCGGGGATATGCGTTATGGCAGTTCGGGTCCCGGTCAGCCCGACCACCTGGCAGGTGAAATTTTCCAGCGCCTGACGGGGCTGCAGATGACGCACGTCCCGTACAAGGGTGGCGGGCCGGCCCTGGTCGATCTCGTCGCGGGCGACCTGCAGGTAATGTTTCCCACTTATATCGTGGCCGCGCCTCATATCCAGTCTGGCAGGCTGCGTCCTTTGGCGGTGACCCCGCAGCAGCGCCAGTCGCTGCTGCGTGATCTACCGACCGTCGCGGAAAGCGTTCCCGGATTCGACGTAAGCAACTGGCAGGGTTTATTCGTGCCGGCAAAAACGCCGCGGCGCATTGTGGAACGCCTGTTCGTGGAGACCAACAAGGCGCTGAGGGCTGCCGAGGTCAAAAAGCGTTTCAACGCCAGCGGCATGGAGCCTGTCGGCAGCCCGTCGCAAGAGGATTTCGCGAAGTTCGTCCTTGATGAAACCACACGCTGGGCCAAAGTCGTCAAAGACACCAATATACAACTGGAATGAAAGCGCGCGGCAACCATCGTCCGTCAAGCGCGGTATCGCGCGGAGATGTGCCCGTGACCAGGAGGAACACGATATGGCAGCGACAGGATTGATTGGCGCCGGCCTGATGGGAACGGCGTGCGCCCGCCGTCTCCTGCGGGCCGGCTTTGAAGTCGTGGCTTACGATGTCGACGGGGCGAAGCGCGCCGCCATCGCCGGACTGGGTGCGGCGGTGGTTTCGTCGGTTGCCGAGGTCGCTGCGCGGTGCGAAATGATCGTGCTTGCCGTCTTCAACACCAACCAGGTCGAGCAGGTCATCGAGGGGGAAGGTGGCGTGCTTGATGCAATGAGCAGTGAGCCGGCATCGCGCACACTGGTCTGCACCAGCACCTGCGATCCGGACCGGCTTGCCGTGCTCGACGCGCGGATCAGGCCGCGCGGAGCGCTTCTTCTCGAGGTTCCGATTTCCGGCACGAGCCGGCAGGTGGCCGAGGGCGACGGCGTCGGACTCGTCGGCGGCGATCGGGCGGACATGGAGCGCGCGGCGCCCGTGCTCGATGCGATCTGCCCGCGCCGCTACTACCTGGGCAGCGTGGGAAACGGCTCACGCGCCAAACTTGCGGTGAATCTCATCCTCGGGCTCAACCGCGCTGCGATCGCGGAGGGCCTGGTTTTCGCCGAGCGGCTGGGTCTCGACCGTTGCGCGTTCCTCGACGTCGCGCGCGGGTCGGCGGCGTACTCGCAGGTGATGGACATCAAGGGTCCGCTGATGGCGCGCAGGGAATTCAGCAATCCGCAGAGCCGCGTCGACCAGAGCCTGAAGGATTTCCGCCTCATGCTCGAGCAGGCCCGCGCGGCGGGACAGGGCCTGCCGTTTGCGGCGGTGTACGCGCAGATGCTTGAAGACTGCGTGCAGCACGGCGAGGGGGAATGGGACAATGCGGCGATCACGGAAGCGATACAGCGGTGCCGTACTGGATGACCCGGTTAATTGACAAGAGGAGGTTCATCGTGTGCAAGAGACTTTTCATCATCACGGCGCTGGTCGCAGCGGTGTTCTGCGGTCGCGATGCCTGGTCCCAGGCGTATCCGGCAAAGCCCATTCGGGTCGTCGTGCCGTTCTCCGCAGGCGGCGGAGCCGACATATTTGCGCGGATCGTGGGAAAGAAAATGGGGGAAAACATGGGCCAGCCGTTTGTGACGGACAATCGGGCGGGCGCGTCGGGCATTATCGGATGCGAAATCGTCGCGCGCGCTGTGCCTGACGGCTACACCCTGCTGATGGGAACCACTGGCACGCATACGACCAATCCGGCGGTTTATGCCAAGCTTCCATACGATCCGCTGAAAGACTACGCCCCTGTTTCGCTGGTTGCGGAATCTCCGTTCGTGCTGTTGGTGCATCCGTCGCTGCCGGTGAAAAGCGTCAAGGAATTGATCGCATTCGCCAAGACCCGGCCCGGCCAGCTTACCTACGGGTCGTCTGGCATCGGCAGTTCCTCGCACCTCGGATTCGAATTGTTCAACCTGATGGCCGGCATCAAGGGGGTGCATGTGCCGTACAAGGGTCTTGCGCCCGCGACTTCGGACACCATCGCCGGCCAGCTTATTATGACCTGGAATTCGATCACCGCCTCTGCGCCTTATATCCGCAACAAGCAACTGCGTGCGCTGGGTATCGGCTCAGCCAGACGCTCGGCGCTGATGCTGGATATACCGACGATTAGCGAAGCCGGCCTCCAGGGATACGAACTGGGATCTTGGTACGGGATATTCACGCCCGCCGGAACACCACCTGAAATCGTTCGCCGCCTGCGGAGTGAGGCGGTGAAGGCGATCGCGGACCCGGGGCTCAAAGAGCAGTTCGCGGCCCTGGGCGCCGAACCGGTGGGTAGCACGTCTGAGGAATTCGTTGAGGTCCTGAAGCGCGATATCGTGAAATGGGCAAAGGTCGCGCGTGCAGCCAACGTAAAAGCCGAATAACCGCCGGAGGTTATTTCATACGCAGGCGGTTTACCCGCGCTTCGCTGACCGCGATGCCGAGTCCGGGCCCGCGCGGCCGCCTCACCTCGCCCTTCATGATTTGCAGCGGCGCATCGGTGAGGTCTTCGGCGAGATAATGGTTGGTGATGTTGAGCCCCCAGTCGAGGTTAGGCGCGATACAGCCGAGTTGGACGATCGCCGCCGCCGCGATGCTCGACTCGGCGACCTTGCCCGCGAGGTTGATGCTCAATCCGAGCGCGCCGCACACTGACATCGCATACACCGTAGGCGCGATGCCCCCCATTTTTATGGTTTTGATGTTGGCGCCCTGGATGGCACCGCTGCGATGAAGCGCCAGCAGGCTCGCAACGCTGGCTATGGATTCGTCGCCGTTGAGCGGGATGGGGCTCACGCGCGCGAGTGCGGCCATGCCGTCGGCGTCGTCACTGTGCAACGGTTGCTCCATGAACAGCAGATTGGCGTCGCGCGCCTGTTCGGCGAACAGGCGCGCGCTGGCGAGAGTCATGCCCATGTTGGCATCGGCGCACAGTGCCACCGCATTGCCCAGGTGGCGCCGGATCTCGACCGCTGCACGAGCTTCTTCGCGCGGATCCTTGATACCGATCTTGAGCTTGAAGAACGACCAACCGTCTGCGAGTCTGGCCTTCGCTTCTGCGATGTCATCCTCGACCCTGGGGTTGCCGAGCAAATACATGGGTTGCAGCACTTCGCGCGTCGCGCCTCCGTAGAGATCGCATAGCGAAACACCGAGATGATGTCCCACGAGGTCGGTGATCGCCATGTCGACCGCGCATTTCGCACCGGTGTTGTGGAGCAGGGCGTGTGCACAGCGTTTCACGAGTTCGGCGCGGCCCAAGGCATCCTGGCCTGTTATCAGCGGCGCCAGATGATTATTTACGGCTGCGACCATGCCCGGCAGCACGTCTCCCGTCATGAGTGGCGCCGAAGCCGCTTCGCCCCAGCCCACAAGGCCGTTAGCTGCTTCGACACGCACCAGCAGGTTGTACGCGTTTTCGATGCGTTCTCCCGCCATTACCACGGGTTTATGCAGCGGCAAGGCGACGGGAATTGCTTCCACGCGCGTAATCGTGAGCGGCGCTGTATCGCGGTTGCCGGCGCTCGTATGGGTAGGATTAAGGGTGTTATCCATGATTTCTCCTTACTTCGGGAATTTTTGCGGACCTGGAATGGAACCGGCGGCATTCTCCATCCGGGCCAGGGCGCATGTAATCCGGAAGATATTACCAGATGCGTCGTGCCCGGAGCGGATTGGCCTACGACTACGATAGTCTGGAGTGCGAAAGGAAGGATAAACCGCGAGGAAAATCCCTGGTGGAGAACTGTTGTTTGACCCATGCGATAGTCTGCGTTAACGTCGCGAACTTCGATAAACCACTTCGATAAAACCGAAAGCCGGGTAATACTTCCATGCCATCCTATCCCGAATTCGCCGGACGCATCATCGTCGTCACCGGCGCCGCGCAGGGCATAGGTGCAGTGACCGCCCGCGCCTTTGCCGAACAGCACGCCCGGGTTGCCCTGCTCGACATCGATGAGCCGGGTGCGCGCCGGGTCGCAGGCGAAATCAGCGCCGGCGGCGGCCGTGCCGGCGTGGTTGCCATCGATGTCACCGATGAACAATCCGTCGCACAAGCGATCGCGGGCGTCGTATCCGAATTCGGCGGCATCGACGTGCTCATCAATTGCGCCGGCGGCTACGGCCGGCTGGCGACGGTGGAGGATACGCCGATCGAGGAATGGGACCGCACGGTGGCGCTCAACCTGCGCAGCGTGTTCCTGGTTTCGCGCGCCGCGATACCACACCTCAAAAAATCAAAAGCGGGCCGCATCATCAACGTTTCATCCATCACCGGCCGCACCGTGACCGCCGCATCCTCTCCCGCCTACGGCGCGGCCAAGGCCGGCGTGATCCAGTTGACGCGCTTTCTTGCCCAGCAGCTCGGTCCCAGCGGTATCACTGCCAACGCCATTGCACCGATCACGACACTAACACCGCGGGTGGCGGCGCTGCGCAGCGAAGAGGAAATCGAGCGCATAGCCGCCCAGATTCCACTGCGCCGCCTGGCTGAACCCGAGGACCACGCACAGGCGATGCTGTTTCTCGCTTCCGATGCCGCGTCCTACATCAACGGCGTTGCGCTCGACGTGAATGGCGGCCGCGTCATGATGTGATGCGGGCGGTACGACTCAGTCTGCGCGAATACCTGCTTCGCGAATCACTTTGGCCCATTTGTTAATTTCAGCGTGCAGATATTTGGTGAATTCGTCCATGCTGCCGCCGGCAGCCTCAACGCCCGCGCCGGCAAAGCGCTGGCGGGTTTCAGGATCCTGCAGCACCCTGTTGGCGTCGGCGTTGATTCTGGCGAGGATCGCGCGCGGGGTCTTCGCCGGCGCGAACAAACCGTACCACACGTCGAACTCGTAGCCGGGCAGGCCGCCTTCAGCCACCGTCGGCAGATCGGGCATGGCCGGCGCACGTTTGGCGCCGGTCACACCCAGCGCACGAACCTTGCCGCTTTTGGCGTGCGGCAGAACGGTGGCCACGCCGACGATCAGCATATGGATTTCACCGCCGAGCAAGGCGGTCATGCCGGGACCGGTGCCCTTGTACGGCACGTGCACCATGTCGAGGCCGGCGACGGTGCGGAACAATTCGGAGCCCAGATGAGACGCGCCACTGACGCCGCCGGAGCCGAAACGCACCTCGCCGGGCCTGCTCCTGGCGTAGCGGATGAGTTCGGCGACCGACTTGGCGGGAACCGACGGATGCACCGCCAGCACGAAAGGCTGGCTCGCCACCAGCGTGACCGCGGCGACATCGCGTTTTACGTCGAACGGCAGATTCTTGTAGAGCGCGGAGCCGTAGGAGATGCCCACACTTTGCAGCAGCAGGGTATGGCCGTCGGGCGCGGCCTTGGTGAGGATATCCGTGGAGATCACGCCGCCACCGCCGGGCCGGTTGTCCGCGACCACCTGCTGGCCCCAGATTGCGGTGAGCTTGTTGCCGAGCATGCGCGCAATGATGTCGGTTCCGCCGCCGGCTGCCGAGGCAATGAGCAGACGCACGGGTTTGTCGGGATAGGCGGCGCCTTTTGCCGCTTTGGCGTTTTGTGCGCCCGCGTCATCCGATACGGCGCCGCAAACCGCCGCCGAAAACGCGAGAAATACTGCGCGTGCGATGATGTTTTTCATTTTGTCCTCCTCCAGGAAAAATGTCCCGGACGCGCATGGCGCGCCCGGCCGAAAATCAGGCGCTCATCCCGATTTTTTGTTTGAGCAATTCAAAGTTGGAACTGTCCATCCTGAGCCGACCGCTGTTGATCATGCGGTCGATTTCAACCACGGCGTCGTTGCACGGGGTCGGGATGCCTAGCTCGCGGCCTTTTTGCGCCACCACGCCAGGAATGTACTCCATTTCGCTCACGCGGCCTTTGATGTGGTCGTGTATGGGCGCGGTGCGCCCGCCGCCGACGTGGTCCATCAGCGTTTTCATGGTCGTCACCAGGTTTTCGTCGCTGGAGCCGGCAAATTCGTCCGCGCGCAGCCCGAACAGCGGCTCGATGCGGTAGCCGAGCGCGGCACCGACCGCAAGCGACTCCTTGCCCAGTTTCACCGAGACGTCGAACATGCCGGGCAGCGCGGCGGACTCGAAGTTTCTCAGCCCCAGCAGTCCGAACGGGCCCATGGTCATGGTGTTCGCGATGAGCTTGGTCCACTTTGCGCCGTAGATATTGTTGGTGACATCACACTTGCCTACATTGCGCATCATGGCTTCGATCTCCTTGACGCGTGGCGTATAAAACCCGTCGAGCTCGCCTACCGCGAACCAGGTGCCCGTGCGCGTGGTGTTGCGCTGTATGAGCCCGGGGGTAAACAGTTCCGCTTGCAGCTCGACCACGCAGCCCACCGTGCGCTCGCGGCCGATGATGGACGCGATCGAATCATCGTTCATGCCGTTCTGGGTGCCGACCAGCACACCGTCGCTTTTCAGGTGCGGTCGGATGAATTCCGCCATCCAGCGGTGGTCGTTCGACTTGGATGCGAGAAACACCATATCGAATGCGAGGTTAGCCGAGGCAAGATCGCACAGGTGCATGGCCCGCACCGGAATCTGCAGCGCCTCGTCTTTCATCAGCACGCGCAGTCCGGCGGCTTTCATCGCTTCGACGTGCGCGGGCCACTGGTCGATGATGGTGACGTCATGACCCGCTTTGGTGAGATCGGCGCCGATGCTGCTGCCGATCGCGCCCGCCCCCAGGACGGCTATTTTTTTCTGCATGATTTTCGCATCCCCTCCGCTTTTGCTTTTTTATGTGAACTGCAGTCCGCGCAGCAGCCCGCGCAGCAGCGGCAGGATGACGTCTATGGTGGGCGTGGGCACGTTTTGCTCGCGCCCGAAGGCCTGCGTCTGCCCGATCAGCGCTTCAACTTCTATCGGGCGCTTGAGCAGCACGTCCTGCAGCATGGACAGGCGCACCCCCGGCTTGCGGTCCTTGCGCTGGGACAGTTCGTCGACATTGATTTCCTGGCGCAGATCCCAGCCGAGCGCAGCCGCCACTGCCAGCGTCTCGGCCATCAGGTTGCGCATCAGCGGCTGCAAACCCGGATTGGGGCCTATTTCCTCGGGCGACAGGCGGGTCAGCGCGGAAAGCGTATTGCCCGAGGCGTTGAGCAGCAGCTTGCCCCATATTTCGCGGCGGATGTCGGTCGAGGCGACCCCGTCGAGGCCGCCGCGCCCGAGAGCGTCTATCACCGTCTTGAGCCGCGGGCTAAGCGTATTGTCCGGCTCGCCGATGATAAAGCGGCAGCGGCCCTTGTGCACGACCACGCCCGGCTCGACGATTTCGTTGGGCGACTGTACCACGCAGCCCAGCGCGCGGCTTGCCAGCTGGTTCCACAGCGTGCCTTGCGGATCGAGCAGCGGCAGCGGTCCGCGATTGCCGGGCAGGCCGTACGGCCACCACCAGGTGAGCCCGTTGTTGAGAAACACCGCCACGCCGTCGGGCGCGAGCAGCTTCGCCAGCGTGTCGGCCGCACCCGGCAGCGCCGTCGCCTTGAGCGCCACCAGCAGGATGTCCTGCGGCGGCAGCGTCGATGGGTCGTCGGTAGCGGTATGCGGCATGCCGGTGATTTCGGGCTCGTCATTCGAGCGCAGCGTGATGCCGCGTTCCGCAATCGCCTTCAGATTCGCGCCGCGGCCCACCACGGAGATCGTGTCGGCTCCGGTTGCGGACAATCGCGCGGCGACGTGGCTGCCGACCGCGCCGGCGCCGAAAATGCAAATCTTCATGATGACGCTGCCTTGCCGCGGTTGGGGGCGCACTGCAATTCCATGATCTGGTCTTCCGTGCTGGTTTGGGAGCGTGCATGTTAGCTTAGAACGCCTGACATAATGAAACGCGCACCGCACTGTCACGATTTTAGCTCAGGGCAAGGGCTGCCCGCCGGACGACAGCGGTTAGAATATCCGTATCATGCAGCGTCCGCTCGCCCTCATTGTCATCGCGCAGTTTTTCGGCACATCCCTGTGGTTCAGCGCCAACAGCGCGGCGGACGACCTCATGCGCGCGTGGGACGCGGGTCCTGCGGCACTGGGCCAGCTCACGAGCGCGGTTCAGGCCGGATTCATTGTGGGCACCCTGTTTTTTTCGCTGAGCGGAATTGCCGACCGCTTTCGTGCAAGCCGCATCTTCGCCGCGTCCGCCATTTTCGGCGCAGCGGCCAATGCCGGTTTCGCCTGGTTTGCCGGCGGCATCGCCGATGGCATGATCTATCGTTTCGCAACCGGCCTCGCGCTCGCCGGCATTTATCCGCTGGGCATGAAACTGGTGGTGAGCTGGTCGCCGCGTCAGGCCGGATTCGCCCTGGGCTGGCTGGTGGGGATGCTCACGCTTGGCACGGCGCTGCCGCATCTGGTACGCGGCGCGGGCAGCGCCTGGCCCTGGCAGACTGCGGTGCTGTGTTCCTCGGCACTGGCGCTGGTCGCTGCGGCGATGATCGCGCGGCTCGGCGACGGCCCGCATCTGCCAGCCGCAGGCCGTCTCGGCATGGGCAAGGTCTTCTCGGCTTTTCGCATTCCCGAATTCCGCGCTGCTGCGCTCGGTTATTTCGGCCACATGTGGGAGCTCTACGCATTCTGGACGGTGGTGCCGCTGCTCGCGGCGCAGGTGCTGCAGCGCACGGACTGGCAGCAGCCGGCGCAGGTGTCGATGCTGTCTTTTGCGGTGATCGGCATCGGCGCGCTGGGATGCATTGCAGGCGGCCGCCTGAGCCAGAGGATAGGCAGTGCACGGGTGGCGGCGGCGAGTCTGGCGACATCGGGCACGCTGTGCCTGCTGTTTCCGCTGATGCAGGGGCTGCCGGTGGCGGTCTTGCTTGTCACCCTGCTGGTGTGGGGCCTGACGGTGGTGTCCGACTCGCCGCAATTCTCGGCGCTGTCGGCGCGCGCCTGCCCGCCACAGCTGGTGGGCAGCGCGCTCGCCATTCAGAACAGCCTGGGTTTCCTGATCACGCTGTTCTCCATCAGTCTCGCGACAGCGTGGTGGGAAGCGCTGGGAAGCCACGTTGCCTGGCTGCTGCTGCCCGGGCCCCTGCTCGGACTGTGGGGCATGGCACGCCTGGTGCGCCAGAAACGCTGACCGCGCCGGCGTTCGATCAGGCGGTGATCTGTTTGACTGCCTGTTCGACGAAGCGCAGGGCGAGGTCCATGGGACGCGGCGCCAGCGCGTATGCCCATTGCCATCCCGGACTTCACTCCGCACGCACCCCGGTCGCCTTGATGACCTTGTCCCACTTCGCGATTTCGTGCTCCATGTAGCGCGCAAACGGCTCCGGCGCGCTCGCCACCGGTTCCATGCCGTTGCTCTCGAAGCGTTCGACAAAGTCGGGCTGTTTGCGCATTTTGACGATTTCGCTGTTGAGCAGGCTCACGATCGCGGGCGGCGTAGCGGCGGGCGCCAGCAGACCGATGAATCCGTTTACCTCGAATCCGCGCAGTCCGGACGCATCCATGGTGGGCAGCTCCGGGGCGGCCGGCGCACGCTTGATGCTGGTCACGGCGAGCGCGCGCAGCTTGCCGCTCTTCATGTGAGGCAGTGCGACCGTCAGATTGGGAAATGTCACCGCCACCTCGCCGCCGATGACGGCATAAATCGACTGCACGCTCCCCCGGTATGGAACCTGCACGATTTTGATTCCCGTCATGTGGCGCAACAGTTCGCCGGCGAGGTGCGGTGAGGTGCCGATGCCGGAGTTGGCGAAATTAAGCTCGCCGGGCCGCGCCTTCGCCAGCGCGACCAGCTCCTTGACCGATTTGACGGGCATGGAGGGATGCACGGCCAACACCAGGGGCGGGCCTGAGGCGATCAGGCTTACGGCCGCGAAATCCCTGATAGGGTCGAACGGCGGGCGGATCAGACCCGGATTGATCACGTAGTTGATGCTGTTGATGAGCAGCACATGGCCGTCAGGCGGCGCCTTGGCGACGAGTTCGGCGCCGATGTTGCCGCTCGCGCCCGGCCGGTTGTCCATGATGACCGGCTGACCGACGCTCTCGGACAGCTTTTGCCCGACGATGCGGCCGAGAATATCGGAAAGTCCGCCGGCAGAAAAAGGGATCACGAAACGAATCGTTTTGGTCGGGTACTGTTTCGCGCCGGCTGCAGCGCTTTGCGCATGAGCAACGCCTGCCGGCGCCGCAACAGCCAGTATTGAACACAGCAGGCCCGCGAAAAATAATGCTTTTTTCATGACGTTCTCCACTGTTGTCGAATCAGTAACGGTTTGCTGGCGTATCGCCAGAGCGGGCCGGTTCAGGCCGGGGCGGCACTGTTTTCTGCCGCGGGCCGGTTGCACAGCGTCAGCGCCGCATCGAGATAGACCTGCGCGGCGGTCACCAGGTTATCGATGTGGGCGTGCTCGCCCACCGCATGCATGGAACCTTTCGCGTCGGGATGCGCCCGTCCGCCCGGACCATAAGTGATGCACCGTACATCGTAGCGGTTGAAATGGGTCGAATCGGCGCCCGTGCGGCGCATGATCAACGGCGATTCCTTGCCGGTCAGGCGGCGGTGGGATTCGCGCAGGGCCATGGTGATGGGTTCGTCCGCTCCGATCGCTGTGGGCGGATCGTTAACGAATATCTGAAGTGCGGGCTCCGGCCTGCCGCGCGCCGCGGCAAACGCCCTCAACACTTTGCGCAACGAGCGCTTCACGGTCTCCGCGGTCTGCCCGGGCACGGTCCGGATGTCGAGATAAAGGCTGCACTCGAACGGATTGCGTGCGAGCTGCCACGGCTTGCCCGCGCGCATCGCCGCCACGGTGACGTTGGGGTGTTCGCCAAGGTAGACGTGCGCCGCTTCGTACTCCTGGATCCACTGCTGCAGCATGGTCTGCAGCACGTGCATCTCCTCGATAGCGTTGACTACGCCCGGCTGGCGCGCGTAGGCCGCATGATTGACCGTGCCGCCCACGGTGATTTTGGCCCAGATCACCCCCATATTGGCGGTGCACACCCGCAAGTTCGTGGGTTCGCACAAAATGGCATAGTCGGCGCTGATGCCGTGCAACACCATGTGCCGCGTACCGACGCCATATCCGGAAACGGCGGCGCCCGTGAACTCGTCGACCGGCGCCTTCTCGGTTTCGCCGACGACGGCGCCGTAGAGCAGATCGCCCCGCAAAGCGATGTTTTCACGGCAGATGGCTTCCACGGCCACGAGTGCGGAAGCGAGCCCGCTTTTCATGTTGTTGGCGCCCAGTCCCCAGATCCAGCCGTCACGACAGACGCCCTTCGCTTTGTAGCCCTCGCCGTGAAGATAATTTTCATCGCCGCCGTACGAAGTGTCCATATGACCGGTGAACAGCAGGTTGATGCCGTCCCCGGATCCGGGCCGCAGGCCCACCGCATTCGGGCGATCTGCGCTGACTTCCTGCAGGTGGGCGCGAAAGCCGGCCTTGAGCAAGCGTCCGACGATATATTCAGCCAGCGGACCTTCGCGACCCGTGGGGCTTGCGATGTCGACCATGTCGATCAGCGTGTCGCGCACCGCCTCGGGCGTGATGTGGCGCGCGGCGCGCTCAAAGTCGGGGTGCGTCATGAAAGCGTGTCCTCCGTTGCGTTGTTTGGCGGGGTCATTTTGCGCAGCGATTCGCCCGCGTCGATTTTTTTGTCATATCTGCATCAAGGTGCAAAGATCCACAAATCAAGCTGCACCGTGCATCCCGGCACCATCAGCGGAGCGGGAACCTGCACCGCCGATATCGGGAGCGGCTGACCGGGCAGCCGCTTTTGCCAGACTTTGCATGCCGGGTAAAAGTCGTGGAGATCGGTGTGAAACTGTTGAATGCGCACGACCCTGGAAAGCGACGTACCGGCCTTTTCGCATATTTCCTGCGCGAGATCCAGCAAGTACTCCATCTGCGCTTCGATGCTGCTCCCGAAATACGGCTGGCGCGAATCGACACGAGCCTCTTTTATCAGGCCTTCCCCATCCGCTGCCACCATGCCTGAGAACAGCAGAAGGTCGCCTGCCCGCACGGCGAGAGGATGACCGTCGCACACCGGCATTGCCGTGGACGCGGCGATGGCTATGGCGTTTGCGGCCGAGTCCTTCAGCGCGATGAGGTTTATCTCGCATCGCGCATCCTCAATGGCAAAGCCCGGATTGAGGGTGGGGATGAAAGTAGTCGCCGGTATCCTT
>CAKKQX010000329.1 GCA_919902235.1 Burkholderiales bacterium | reverse complement strand
CATCCGGCGCGCGCTGTCGATTTACGTGCATCTGCCATTTTGCAGCACTATCTGCTTTTACTGCGCCTGCAACAAGCTCGTCACGCGCGACAAGACCAAGGGTGCGAAGTATCTTGAATATCTCGCCAAAGAAATCGCGCTGCAGGGGCCGCTGTTCAGCGACGATCCCCTGGTCCAACAGATGCACTGGGGCGGAGGTACGCCGACTTTTTATTCTGCCGAGCAGTTGAGTGGTTTGTTTTCCCTGCTGCGCCGTCATTTCGAGTTTGCCGCCGACGGCGAGTATTCGATAGAAATCGATCCGCGTACGGTGGATGAAGCCGCTGTCGCCGCGCTGCGTGAAATGGGATTCAACCGCATGAGCCTGGGAGTGCAGGATTTTGATCCCGAAGTGCAGCGCGCGGTGAACCGGGTACAGAGTGAGGAACAAACCATGTCCGTGATGAGAGCGGCACGCCAGGCCGGCTTTCTATCGATCAATGTCGATCTCATCTATGGTCTGCCGCGGCAAACCTTGCCGACCTTTAATCGCACCCTGGCGCGCGTGGTCGAGGCACGCCCCGACCGCATCGCGGTCTACAACTATGCGCATCTTCCGACGCGCTTCAAACCGCAGCGCCGGATCGAGGAGGCCGATCTTCCGTCGGCCGAAATCAAGCTTAAGCTGCTGGCGCTGGCGGCGCAGCGTCTGACTGAGGCCGGATATGCCTATATCGGCATGGATCATTTCGCTCTGCCCGAAGACGCGCTGGTGCTTGCGCAACTCGGAGGACGGCTGCACCGCAACTTTCAGGGCTACTCGACCCATGCCGATTGCGATCTGGCGGCCTTCGGGATGTCCGCCATCGGTGGTCTGGGGCCGACCTACAGCCAGAACCATCGCGATCTTGAAGGTTATTACGACAGCCTCGACCGCGACGAGCTGCCCATCGTGCGCGGCGTTGAGCTTAATGCCGACGATCTGCTGCGGCGCACGGTGATTCAGGCGCTGATGTGCCATTTCGTACTGTCGAAGGAAGCGATCGGATTGTCCTATCTGATCGATTTCAACGTGTATTTTGCCGACGAATTGGCGGAGCTGCATGAGCTCGAGCGCATGGGACTGCTCAGTCTGGATGATTGCTGGATCCATGTGACGCCGAAAGGGCGCGCCCTGATACGCAGCATCTGCATGGTGTTTGACAAATACTTGCGCCACGACCGCGAGATCGGGCGTTACTCGCGGGTGATATGAAGAACGAGGGGCGGAAAGGCATTTCGGGCGCGCGGGCCACGGTGCGCCTGGCCGCAGCCCTGCTTGTTGCGACGCTTGGTCTGTTTGCGATTCTCAAAGCAACGCAGCCCACCGCTATTTCCGGCGGCGGGCTGCTATGTTCGGTGTTTCCGGGTTTGGCGCCTTAATATGTCAGGCCGGCGGGCGCTCCGATCACGCCGCATGCAACGCGCCCCCCGGCATTGCCGGTGGGATCGGTCTTCAGATCATCCTGGTCCGCGTGAACGATCAATCCGCGACCGAGGATGGTGTTCGGTCCGCCCTTGGTGATCGAAACACCGCGAATTTTCATGTTTATCGCAGCTCTGCCGCCGTCATTGAACACGAGATTGCCGAGGTCGCCAGCATGCCCTGACCCGGGCGCGCCGTGCTTGGCAGTACCCGGGTTGTAATGCCCGCCGGTGCTCATCGCCTTGGGGTCACTGCAATCGCCTTTTTCATGGATATGGAAACCCTTGCTGCCGCGCCCATGTCCCCATACTTCTCCAGTGACGAGTACTTGATCGTAAGTCTGGGTGAACTTGACGATGCCGTGAACATTACTGCCGCTGCTGGACTCCAGCACCGTGGTGACCGATGTCGTCCATAATTCCGAGGGGGTTGCGCAGGCTGTCAGCAAAAAAGCACATACGGTCATGCTGAAGGCGGTTTTCATGGCGTTCTCCTGTTAAAAAAACACGTTCAAATAAACTTGCGGCGAGCGATGAATGCTGGCAATTCCCAGGAATCTTCGCACAAAACTTCTTGAGAGGAAAAATTTAACATTTTACCCGCTGCTTGCAGAAGTTTTCGAGGTCGACGACGACGCTTTGTCCGGTGATCTGGTTCCTGATGCGGTTGGCGCCGTAGTCGAGCGCAAGTTTGAATTCAAATTTTGAAAAAAATGCGTTGAACATTTCACCGCCAAGGGTGCCGATCGCGTATAGCGCATCGGTGCTGCGGTCATGCTCGAGCAGGACCGCCGACAGCGGTTGCGGCGCGGGACCGCTGGTCACTTTGGCGCCGGAAGCGGGGTCGTATTCACTGTGCTCCGAGCAGCAGTGGATCATGTTGGGCCGCGTGCTCGGGGAAGCCGTCGACCGGTCGCGGTAGCTGATGAAGCTGATCTGGCGCGTCGGGTACGTCATGCGGTGCGCGCAGATCGCCGAGTAGCCGACGATGGTATTGTTGGGACCGACCCCCCCGGGCCATTGATAGGTGCCGCCGTTCTCGGTCTTGAGCTGTACATTCTGCCCGGTGGGCTTGCCGAGATTCAGAAGGAAGCACGGCGTGGCCTCGAACGGGTAGTGAAAAATGTAGTTGCGGTCCACCGCCAGGCTTGCGGCTTTGACCGGTTGCCGGCGCTCATCGACCAGCTGGGTGCGCGCGTAAAAACGCGGTTTGAGATCCTTGGCGGCGAATCCCGGCTGCGCAGCCATCGCTGCCGTCGCGGCGCAGATCCTGATGAAGTCGCGTCGTTCCATCCCGGCCCCGTTCCGGTAAACCAGGGACTATTCTTTGTGATATCCCCGCGGGTGTCAATTGCGGTAGAGGGGTAGCCGGTGCCGGTACTACGCAAGTAGGGAGTGATACAGGCAGGCGCGCGTTGGCGCGGCGGGAACATGCAAGGGCAACAGCCGCAGATCCCGTGCTTCGATCCCCGGCGCTTCGCGATCCGCCGCCGTCGAATGATGCCGCGTGCTAACGGATTTCGTTATCGATCACGACGGTGATGCCGGAAGCGCTGTTGGCGACAGGGGAACTCAGTCCCTGCAAGTCACCGGGCTGGGGAGTGGCGTTGGCGGATTTTGAAATACGCGCCCCGATGACGACCTGCGGGAAGTTCGACAAGGCGATGCCCGGCGCCATGGCCATCGAGTCGTCGAGTGAAAAAGTCACCGGCAAATCGCGCGCCTGCTTGCGCAGGATCGCCAGCGGCATGCGCGGGCCCTCGGCGGCCCGGGCAAAGATAAATACGGTGTCGGTGGGAGCGATTTTTGCAGCCAGTTCCGGCGCAAGTTTCACCACGCCTTTCACGCCGCTTGCTGCCGCAGACGCACCCGCGCTGCGCGGGGCGGCCGGCACGCTTTCCTTCCCCAGTGTGCGTGCTTCAGCCACGCTGGCGCTGACCGAGCGGGAAAATTCGGAATCCGGCGGCGCCAGTCGCACAACCCGTTCCCAGAATTCGACGGCCCTGGCGTAATTTTTATCATCGAAAGCCAGGCTGCCGGCCAGCGCCAACGCCTTGATATTGTCAGGATCGATTTGCAGCGCGCGCCGGATAAGCTTCTCGGGTTCGCCCTTAAGGCTGCGTCCTTGTGACATGGCCAGCGTATCCGCATAGTCTGCAAGCAGCTGCGCATCATTCGGTGACTGCTTGACGGCACTGGCATAGGCGGAGGCGGCCTGCGCGAAACGACCGAGCATGCTGTAGGAGCGTCCCAGCATGACCCAGCCTTCGATGTTGTCCGGATTGTTCTCAAGGCGGGCCGCAAGCTTCTGGACCATTTCCTCGATCTGCTCGGCACTGACCTCGTGGGCGGGTCCGCGTGCATCCGCGCCCTGTCCCGGTATCAGCGCCTGCGGGCTGCCTGCAATGAGGTAGATCGCTATCGCGCACAGCGGCAGCGCCAGTCCCAGCGCGATCGCGCTGGTGCGTCCATACCGCGGCCGGTCTGTGGCGGGGTCGTCTGATCCCACATCCTCCAGCAGCCGGGCTTCAAGTTCGCGCTTCGCCTTTTCATGATGCTCCGCGCTCAAGGTTGCGGACTGCAGATCGACGTCGAGTTCCCTGATCTGATCGCGGTAAAGCGTAATGTTGACGGCTTTGTGCGAAACACGCTGCGCTGACGGGTTCCTGAGCAGCGGCGGGACAATGAACAGCAGGGCTCCGGCGATCAACAGCCCACTGATAATCAGGAACGTCGTCATCGCTTGCCGGTTTCGCTGTCTGCCGCGAGCAGCGTCGCGGCACGTTCGCGTTCAGCGCCGCTCAGTTCGGTTTCGGCCACCGTACGCCTGCGCGCGAGCTTGCGGAACAGCGTAAAAAGTCCGGTTGCGAGCAACAGCAGCGGCCCCAGCCACAGCACCAGCGTGGTCGCTTTGAACGGCGGGCGATACAGCACGAAATCGCCGTAGCGCGCCACCATGTAGTCGATGATTTCCGAATCGCTCTGGCCCTGTTTGATTTTCTCGCGCACCTGGTTCTTGAGATCGATTGCGAGCGGGGCATTCGAATCCGCGATTGTCTGGTTCTGGCATACCAGGCAGCGCAATTCCGCGGAAAGCGCGGTCACCCGCTGCTCCAGAACCGGGTCTTCCGCCGCCGGCGCCGCTTCCTTGCCGAAGGCGGGATTGCACAGCATCAGAAACACCAGTGCCAGTGTCTTAACCACGGTTGAGTTCATTGACCAGAGGGAGGATTTTCTGTTTCACGATTGCGGGCGTAAGCACGCCGATTTTCTTGAAGCGGATCACGCCACGCCTGTCGATCACATAGGTTTCCGGAACGCCGTAGACGCCGTAGTCGATACCCACCATGCCCTTGATGTCGTATGCCGAGAGTTGATAAGGGTCGCCCAGACGCTGCAGCCAGGCAATGCCGTCCTTGCGCTCGTCCTTGTAATTCAGTCCATAAATCGGTACTACGCCGCTCCTGGCAAGGTCCAACAGCACCGGGTGTTCCTCACGGCAGGCAACGCACCAGGAGGCCCATACATTGAGCAGCCATACCTTTCCGAGCATGTCCTTTTCGGAAAATACCTTGTCCGGCGCGTGCAGTTGCGGCAATTCGAAGTGTGGCGCGGGCTTGTCGATGAGCGGCGAGGGCACTTCGCGCGGGTTGAGCGTGAGCCCTACGCCGAGCAGCACCACCAGCGCGGCGAAAATGCCCAGCGGCAGGAACACCTGGGTCTTGTTCAGCGTTTCCGTAGCCATTCAATTCCTCTCAGGGAACCGGTGTGATCTGCGGGTCGCGCGGGACTGCCGCATGATGGGTTTCTTCGCGCTGGCGGCGCGCTGCAATGCGATAGCGGCGGTCGCTCGCCGCGAGCAATCCGCCCAGCGCCATCAGCACGCAGCCGCCCCAGATCCAGTTCACGAAAGGCTTGTGCTGCACACGCACCACCCACGCGGTCGGACTGACGGCTTCACCCATCGAGACGTAAAGATCGCGCGTCAAGCCGCGGTTGATCCCCGCCTCGGTCATCGGCATATTCTGGACTTTGTATACGCGTTTCTCCGGGTAGAGCGTGGCGACGGCTTTCCCCGCCTCGGTCACCTGAATCGTGGCACGTGCGGCCACGTAATTCGGCCCGTCAATTTCCGCTACGCGGTCCATGCGGAAGGTGTAGCTGCCGGCGGTAACCGTGTCGCCGGGTTCCATGCGCACGTCGCGCTCGGTTTCGTAGCCCTTGACCAGCGTGACTCCGACCACGAACACGGCAATACCGAAATGGGCAAGCAGCATGCCGTAATAGGCGCGCGAGGTATTGCGCAGGCGCACCCAGGCGCTCGCGCCGCCGGACTGGCGGCCCGCTTTTTCCCAAAGCTGCACCGCGCCGGATGTCACGATCCATGCCGCCAGCAGCAAACCGAAGCTCACCAGGGCGCTCCACCGTCCAAGCACGAACGGCAGCAGCAGCGCGCACGCCACGCTCACGGCGAATGCCCAGCGCAGGCGCACCGCGATTTCCGGCAATCCCGCTTTCTTCCAGCGCATGAGCGGACCGATTCCCATCAGAAACAGCGCGGGCGCCATGACCGGCGCGAACACGGCTTCGAAGTACGGCGGGCCCACCGAGATTTTGCCCAGTCCCAGCGCATCGAGC
>CAKKQX010000328.1 GCA_919902235.1 Burkholderiales bacterium | reverse complement strand
GCGGTGCTCCAGCGTAACGCCGCCAGGATACGGCTCATCGAAAGCGGGGATCCCGGCGTGTTGCACGACATCGACCGCAGGGATGACATCACGGCCCGCTAATTGAATTCCTCCGCCAACATTCCGCGCAGCATCTGGATGCTCGGGTTTGTCAGCCTGTTCATGGACATTTCGTCCGAGCTGATCCACAGCCTGTTGCCGGTGTTCATGGTGTCCAGCCTGGGGGCGAGCGTTTTCATGGTGGGGGTCGTCGAAGGGGTCGCCGAGGCCACTGCCCTGATCGTAAAAGTATTTTCGGGAACGCTCAGCGATTACCTGGGAAAACGCAAGGGCCTGGCGGTGCTGGGTTATGGCTTGGGCGCGCTTTCCAAGCCGGTTTTCGCGCTGGCACTGACCGTGAACTGGGTTTTGGCCGCGCGCTTCATGGACCGCATCGGCAAGGGCATACGCGGTGCGCCGCGCGACGCCCTGGTCGCCGATCTGGTTGCGCCGGAGATACGCGGCGCGGCCTACGGATTGCGACAGTCGCTGGATACCGTCGGTGCTTTCCTGGGGCCGCTGCTCGCCGTCGGCCTGATGCTGCTGTGGGCGGGGGATTTCCGCACGGTGTTCTGGTTTGCGGTGATACCGGCCGTGCTGGCGGTACTGCTGCTGGTATTTGGCGTGCGCGAGCCGGAGCGTGGCGCAGGCAGTCGCATTGCAAAGTCTCCCATCCGCTGGCGCGTGCTCGGAGATCTGGGCAGCGCGTATTGGCTGGTCGTGGTCATCGGCGGCGTATTCACCCTTGCCCGCTTCAGCGAAGCCTTTCTCATCCTGCGCGCGCAGCAATTCGGGTTGGCGGATGCCTACGCGCCCCTGGTTCTGGTGGTCATGAATCTGGTTTATGCGCTGTCGGCCTATCCACTGGGCAGGCTGGCAGACCGCATGAGCCACCAGGCATTGCTGGTGGCCGGGCTTGCAGTGCTGCTTGTCTCCGACCTGGTGCTGGCGCAGGCGGGAAGCCTGACCACGCTCGCCATCGGCGTCATGTTATGGGGATTGCACATGGGCATGACCCAGGGTTTGCTGGCAACCATGGTGGCGGACACCGCTCCAGAGGATTTGCGCGGCACTGCCTTCGGCTTTTTCAATCTGGCGAGCGGAATCGCGATGCTGGTCGCCAGCGTTCTGGCCGGCCTGCTGTGGGACACGCTGGGCGCCGCCACGACTTTTTACGGCGGCGCCGCGTTCTCCGTTATTGCCCTGGTCATGCTGCTGCTGGGCGGGAGTCGCGTTGTCCGGTCCTAGTATAATCGGCAGGCTGTGCGGCAGAACGCAGGTTTGATCAGCGCCGCACATTGCACCTGAGTCACAAGGAATCCCATGATCCGTTTTGAAGGCACAGACAATTACGTTGCGACCGATGATCTGATGATGGCGGTCAACGCCGCCATCACGCTGCAGCGGCCGCTGCTCATCAAAGGCGAGCCGGGCACCGGCAAGACCATGCTGGCGCTCGAGGTCGCCAAGGCACTCGACCGTCCGCTGCATGAATGGCACATTAAATCCACCACCAAGGCACAGCACGGGCTGTACGAATACGACGCGGTATCGCGGCTGCGCGATTCGCAGCTCGGCGATCCCAGGGTAAACAACATCGCCAACTATATTGTGCAGGGCATGCTGTGGAAGGCCTTCGAGTCGGATACGCCGGCGGTACTGCTGATCGACGAAGTCGACAAGGCCGACATCGAGTTTCCCAACGATCTGCTGCGCGAACTCGACCGCATGGAGTTTTATGTCTACGAGACCCAGCAACTGGTGAAGGCCCGCCAGCGTCCTTTGGTGATCATCACCAGCAACAACGAGAAGGAGTTGCCCGACGCATTTCTGCGGCGCTGCTTTTTTCATTACATCCGTTTCCCCGATCACGAGACGATGGAGAAAATCATCCATGTCCATTTTCCGGGGATCAAGAAAGCCCTGCTCAGGCAGGCGCTGGAGGCGTTTTTCGAAATCCGCGAAGTGCCCGGTCTCAAGAAGAAACCCTCGACTTCCGAGCTGCTCGACTGGCTGACCCGCCGCTTCCTCGAGGAGGGCGGGTCGACGAAG
>CAKKQX010000327.1 GCA_919902235.1 Burkholderiales bacterium | reverse complement strand
CGGGTGACGCCTACGCCGTCAAAAGACATTTGTCGTAACTTGGCGAAGAGCTCGGTCGCGAGTGGCCGCAGCTCATCTTCAGGGAAACGATCAAGGACGCTGACCGGAGTCATGGCAGGCACCCCGCGTTACAGACTGGCCGGCGCCGGATCGGCGGACATGTACCAGTCGGCGATTTCACTGCCGGTCATGAACAGCACGTCATCGCGTTTTTTGAGTATCTTCAGGCATTCCACCAGATACGGCATGCGGTGGGGTACGCCGATCTGGTGCGGGTGCAGGCCCAGCGTCAGTACCCGCGGTTGTTTCTTGAGTTCGGGACCGAAGGTCTTGAGCGTGTCTTTCAGGCGTTGCAGCAATTCGGGCGAGGACTGCCGTTCTATGGTGTAAACCAGGCTGTCATTCAGCTCGAAGCCATAAGGCATGCAGATGAGCGGCCCGTGTTTGGTTTTCATCCAGCACGGCAAATCGTCGAGTATCCAGTCGAGGTTATACTCGATGCCGTGCTTTTTGAGATAGTCGGGCGTGTTGAAAGTCTGGGCAAAGCCCGGCCCCATCCAGCCGCGCACTTTTTTTCCGGTGAAGGCGGATACCTGGGCGAGCGCTTTCCTGATCACGCCCTCCTCATCCTCCTCCTTGTTAAGAAGGCGCTGGGTATAGCCGTGCCCGATGAACTCCCAGCCCGCCTTCAGCATCGCCTGCGCGACCGAAGGATAGTGGTCGATCACCGTGGAATTGAGGTTTGCGCTCGCCGGCAGCCTGAGATCCGCGAGCAGCTTGAGCAGGCGCGGCATGCCGCAGCGCAGCCCGTACTCGGCCCAGGAGTAGTTGGGGATGTCGGGTATCGTTTCCATGCCGTGCGGCGTGCTCAGGGTTTTGCGCGGCATCGGCTGATCGAATGCCCAATACTCGACATTGAATACGATGTGCACGATCAGCGTCTTGCCCTTCTTTGGCGGTTTCAGCGGCTTGCGCTCGCTGGTCATCTGGAACGGTACGCGGGGATTGGTCATGATGATGTCCTTTGCAAGTAGGGGAAGGAAAAGATGAGAAAGTCAGGGCCACGGCATTAAACGATGGCCTGCTGATTGCGCAGTGTTTCGCGCAAGCGGTGGATGTCCACGGCGCGCGGCGCAACGCCATGCTCGGCGGCGAGGGCTGCGGCAACGCCCGCGGCCTGCCCGTAAGCCATGCACTGCGCGCCCATGCGCGCCGAGCCGACCGCTTCGCGCGTTGCCGACAGGCAGCGGCCGGCGACCAGCAGGCCGTCGGTCCTTGCGGGCAGCAGGCAGCGGTACGGGATATCGTAATCGCCGCCGTCGCGCACGAAAAGGTGCTGGCGCACATTGGGCTGGGTCGGCGACTGCACGCTCATCGGGTAGGCGCCGCGCGCGATGGCGTCGGGAAAACGCGCCCGGTTTTCCACGTCCGAACGCGTCAACTCGTAGACGCCGGCCAGCCGCCGCGAGGCGCGCACCGACACCGCAGGCAGCACGGTGTGCAGGAAACAATCGCGGAAACCCGGGATATAGCGCCGCAACAGTTCGAGCGCGACGTGCAGTTGCCGCTGGCCCTCGACCTCGGCGCGGCTCAGTTGCGCGCCGTCGGTGGCGTCAAAGGTGATGCTGGTTGCATTGAGGGTCACGATATCGCGGCGGTGCGGCAGGGGCATGATGCTGAAGCGGCTGCCGAACGGTTTGAGTTTTCCCCAGCCGCTTCTGTCCTCGGCCGTGATTTCCCATTCGCGCCAGTCGCTGCGCGGCACGTAATCGCGCACCAGATTGGCGAGATAGATGTATGGACAGTCGTGGATGTCCCGCACGCGCTCGCGCATCACATTTTCCGGGGTCAGCCCCAACTGCTCCCGCAGGTAAGGGTCGGCGAGCAGCACGAACTTGTGCGGCGATTGCCGCGCATCCGCGATGAAAGCGTCGGTATCCACCCCGGCGACGCGGAACAGCAGCGTCGCATTCAGGCTCGCTTCCGGCACGTCCTGCACGTAATCCGCGCCCGCGCGCACCGCGACATCGGCGTCGCCGGTGGCGTCGATGACCGTGCCGGCACGCAAATCATGGAAGCCGGACTTGTTGTAGACACGCACACCGGTGACCCGATTGCCATCGACCGCCGCATCCACAAACATGGTGTGCAGCCACAGTTCGGCGCGGGCCTCGTCCGCCATTTCGAACAGCGCCAGTTTCATGGCTTCCGGGTCGACCGGCGTGAAGGAGCCGCCGATGCCGGCAAGGTTGGGCAGGTGTCCGCGCTCCTGCGTGCCGCCGTGTGCCGCGATGCGGTCCACCAGTTCCTGCGGCAGACCGCGCACGATCTGCTCGCCGCGGCTGTTGTGAAAAGGCGTGATGTTGGCCAGCGCGAGGCAGGTGCCGCCGAGATGGCCGGCCGCCTCGACCAGGCAGGTGCGCGCGCCGCAGCGTGCCGCGGCGACCGCGGCCATCGCGCCCGCGGTGCCGCCACCGACGACGACAACGTCGAAATCCCGCGCGCTCATCCGTACGCGCTATTTGATGCCGACGAGACTGGGCCGTACTGCCCGCAGCAGTGCCGGCTCAATCCACTCGCGCGCCTTGGGCTGGGACTCGATGCGTTTCAACCCGTGCAGAAACGCGGCCACCTGGTCGAGATCGCGCACCATCTCGTCGTTGATCGCGAGGGTGTAGCGGTTCGATGCCATGACGTCGGCCATGTCCGCGGGCTCAAGGCCGAACTCCTTGGCGAGCAGGGTGTTCGCCTCGCTCTTGTTGCTTTCGATGAAATCGCCGGCTTTGGCAAGCGCGGTCAGCACGGCTTTGACGGTATCGGGCTGCGCCTTGATGAAGGCTTCGGTGGCAAACAACACGCTGTGGTCGCCGTAGATGCGACGTTCGCCCTCCTTGCCGGGAATCATCGATTTCGTTCCGCTGACCAGCAGCTTGCCGTTGGCGGCCCTGCGGGCGCGCGTGGTGTGCGGTTCCCACACCGAAATGGCGTCGACGGTGCCGCGCGAGAAGCTCGCCAGCATTTCGGCCGGCGCCATGTTGACGAGCTCGACTTTGCCGGCGTCGAAACCGTAGGCTTTCGCGAACGAATTGAACAATGATTCGGAGGCGGTGCCGCGCATGATGGCGATTTTCTTGCCGTACAGCTCGTCGGGGCTTTTGAGACCCTGCTTGACGATGATCTGCTGCGCGCCCGAGATGTCGGACATCTGCGACAGAATTTTTATCGGATACGGGCGCGAGCGCAGTATCGTCGTCGGCGTTGCACCGGAGCTGCCGATGGGCACGCTGCCGCCGACAACCGCCGTCATCAGATCGCCGGCCGAGGGGAAGTACTTCACGTCCGCATCGAGCCCTGCCTGCTTGAAGAAACCCTTGTCGCGTGCGATGACGATCTGCGCGGCGAGATTCGGATCTTTGCCGGCGCCGATGACGACCTTGGTTTGCGCCGTGCCCACGCCGGGCACGGCGCCCCAGGCGAGCGCGAGCGCAGCCGCGGCGAGCAGGCCGCGACAGCACGCGCCGGCAGTGATTCTGAGAACGAGGTTCATATTGATGCTCCTTTCATAACTGGTTAATTTTATTGATCTTTCCACCCAAGCAGACGACGTTCAACCTCCAGCAGCACCTTGTTGAGCGCAAAGCCAAGAATACCGATGCAGGCCATGCCCAGAAAAATCTGGTCAGTGCGGAAATTATAACGGGCATCGCTGATCAGGAAGCCCAGGCCCACGCTCGAGGCGATCAGTTCGGCCGCAACCAGCACGATGAATGCCATGCCCATGCCGACGCGCGCGCCCACCACGATAAACGGGAACGCCGAGCGCAGCACCACGTCGCGGAATATATGCCAGCGCTTCGCGCCCAGCACCTGCGCGGCGCGCACGTGCACGCGGTCGACTTCGCGAAAGCCGGCCATGGTGTTGACGAGGATGGGAAAGAACGCGCCGTAGGCGATGATGAACACCTTCGACAGCTCGTCGATGCCGAACCACAGAATGGCCAGTGGAATGATCGCGATGGGCGGAATCGGCCGCAGCAGCTCGAGCAGCGGCTCGATCAGGGCGCGGGTGACTTGCGACACGCCCATCGCAATTCCCAGCGGCACGGCAATCAGCAGCGCGACGGCAAAACCCTGCAGCACGCGCATGAGGCTCGCGGTGATGTGCCGCAGAAGGCTGCCGTCCCCCACGGTCATAACGAGCGATTTGAGCACCTCGAGCGGCGAGGGCAGCAGCACGCGGTCTATCCAGCCGACTGAGCTCAGGAAAGACCACAGGCCGACAACGGTGATCAGCGATGCAACGGCCAGCATATTGCGCTGGCGGTTCGAAAGCGGCGTCGCACCCAGCGCATCGGTGCGGAGCGGCGGTGTCGCGGGGGCGTTCATGTTGCGGCTCCTGGTTGGCGTTCCGTTTGCCTCAAATCCTCGTCCACTTTGCGGTACATGGCGAAATAAGCGTCTGACGTGCGCCCACGTGGACGCGCCACGGTGTTCCTGATGACGGCGTGAATGCGGCCGGGATGAGATTGCATAATGACGATGGTATCAGCCAGGAATACCGCCTCCGCGATGCTGTGGGTGACGAATACGCAGGTGCGGCGCTCGACTTCCCATATGCGCAGCAACTCTTCCTGCAGCGATTCCCGCGTCATCGCGTCGAGCGCGCCGAACGGCTCGTCCATCAGCAGTATCTGCGGCTGGCTCGCGAGCGCGCGGGCGATCGCCACGCGCTGGCGCTGTCCGCCGGAGAGCTGGTTGGGGTAATGGCGCTTGTGCTGATCCAGTCCCACCAGCTTCAGGTAGCGGTCCGAGATCGCCGTGAGTTCGGTCCCGCCGGCGCCGCGCAACTTCGGTCCGTACTGGACGTTCTGCTCGACCGTGAACCAGGGGAATAACGCGTATTCCTGGAACACCATGCCTCTATCCACCCCCGGACCCTGCACCGGCCGGTCGCCGACCACGATTTGTCCCGCGCTGGGAAACACGAAGCCGGCCACGACGTTGAGCAGGGTCGTCTTGCCGCAGCCCGAGGGCCCGAGCAGGCAGACGAACTCGCCGTCGGCAATATCGAGGCTGGCCCCGCGCAGCACTTCGTGCGCGCCGTAGTGGACGGCCAGATCGCGGATCGTGATCTTCGGCTGCCGGGACCCGTTCATTTCATTGCACTTTCATTCAATGCGCACATTCGCCGCGGTGGCGACCTGCCGCCACTTGGCGATTTCGCGCTTGATGAACGCGGTGGTCTGCTCGGGCGTCAGCACCAGGGGTTCCATCGCCAGGTCTGCGAGACGTTCCACATACGCCGGGCGCGCGAGCACCTTGTTGTGCGTCTCGGTAATCCGTGCCCGCACCGCGGCGGGAGTCTTCGCCGGCACCGCGATGCCCCACCACGTGCTCGACACGATGCCCGGCATGCCGAGTTCGGTGAAGGTCGGAACGGCGGGCAGCGGCGCCAGGCGTTTGGTGTGGGCGGCGCCCAGCGCGCGCAGTTTTCCGCTTTTTACATGCGCGAGCACGGCCGACAGGTCGTTGACCACCATATCCACTTCCCCCGCCAGCAGTCCGGTGGTCGCCGGCGCGCCGCCCTTGAACGGGACATGCAGGATGTCGATTCCGGCGTGATACTTGAATAGTTCGCCGCCCATATGAACGATGGTTCCGGTGCCGGCGGACGCGAAGCTGTACTTGCCGGGCTGCCGCTTCGCCAGGGCGATGAGCTCTTTTACGTTTTTCGCGGGCAGGCTTTCGCGCACGGCGAGCACGTGCGGCGCGTTTGCCACCAGGCCGATCAGCGCAAGATCACGGAACACGTCGTACGGCAGCTTGTTGATGAGCACGAGGTTTACGGCGAAGGTGCTGGTGGAGCCGAACAGCAGCGTGTAGCCGTCCGGGTTCGATCGCACCGCGATATCGGTGCCGATGATGCCGGAGGCGCCGCCGCGGTTGTCGGTCACGACCTGCACGCCCCACAGCTCCGTAAGGTGTTGCGAGAACAGCCGCCCCACGAAATCCGCCGGACCGCCCGCCGGGAAGGGAATCATCATGCGCACCGGGCGCGCCGGAAACACTTCGGCGGCTGACACGCTGATCGTCCACAGGCAGGCGATCAGCGCAGCCGCGCCCCGCCAGCGGGCAGTGCGGCCGCTGCCGGAAAATGATGGTGACGTCGTCGTTGGTGCTGGCATTTCAGATCTCCTTTTTTATCCAGAAAAACTCTTCTGCTACAAGCAACAGTCGTGCCGGGGCGCGTACTGCGTTTCAGCGGCGCTTCAGCGGCTTCCTGGCCGGGCTGCGTTTTTTTGCCATTTGCCGTCTCCGGTTATTTTTTGGTCATGGTCGATTTGTTGTAATAACGCGGATCGCGCGGCCGCCAGCGGCCGGAATCGACCTGGGCCAGAAATTCCGCGGTAATGCGGTTGAAAAGATCGGGCTCCTCGACGTTCACCGCGTGGCCGGTGTTGGGCAGCACGGTAAGCCACGCCGAGGGGCATACCCGTTTCATGAAAACACCGGGATCCAGGCAGTTGTTGTCCTCGTCACCGGACATGATGTGCAGCGGGACTTTGAGTTTCGCCAGTCCGCGCTCCAGGCTGTAGATGGTGGGGCGCTTCGCCTGCACCCCGCGCAGGGTATTGGCCGAGCCTTGCGCCGAATGCCTGGCAAACTCGGCGCAGAAGTGCGCGAAGCCGCGCGCATCCTTGTTCTGATACTGCACGCGCGAAGGACCGATCTGGTAGGGCTTGATCGCCTCGGCGGTGCCAAGCTCGTCGAAACGCCGCGCCATCACTTCGGTGTCCTTGAGAAACTGCGCGCGCTTGTCGGGGTCGGAGCCGTAGCCGACGCCGATCGCGGTGAGCGACAGTGCCAGGCGCGCGTAGCGCAGGCCGAAATGCACGGTGGCATAGCCGCCCATGGAACAGCCGATGATATGCGCTTTTCTGATCTTGAGATGGCGCATGACACTGGCGATGTCATCGGCGGCGATCTTCTGCGAGTACTTGGCAACCGCTTTCGGCACGTCGGACGGCGGATAGCCGCGCGCGTTGTAGGCGATGCAGCGATAGCGCCGGCTGAAAAACCGCATCTGGGGTTCCCAGCTGCGCAAATCGTCGGCGAACTCATGCACGAACAGGATGGGGACGCCTTTCCCTGCTTCCTCATAATAAAGCCGGGTTCCGTCTGACAGCGCATAGGGCATGGCATCTCTCCTGGTTGAAATAGGGCGGGGTGGCTAAGGTTTTTCGGTCATGGTCGATATGTTAAGCGAGCGCGGATCAGCGCCGTGCCCGGCTGCCGCCGGTCATTTTTTCAGGCGTGGTGGCGCGGGCGAGGCTGGCGGCGTCGTTGATGCGGTCGAGCGACCACACCAGCTCGATCACATCCCATGAATGGCAATCGCTGAAGGCATTGTCTGCCAGCGCCTTGAATTTCAGTTCAAGGTCGGCATCGCTCATCGGTCGCTCCAACGTGCCTATGGCATGCGGCACATGCTTTTCCAGCGTGCGTCCATCTTTGAGCGTGATGCTGACACGGGCTGCGACCTTGTCGAGCGCGGCGTCGACCTGCGGCACGACTTTTGCGCGCAGCGCCAGCACCGCCGGCTCGTTGACGCAGGCATCGGTAAACTGTTGCACGCCGGCCGCGCCATGCACCAGCGCGACCGCCGCCGCATGGTATACGCTCAACTTGCCTTCGAGGCCGGTTGCCGGTGCTTTCCTGCCGGTCAGCTCCAGCACCAGCGGGTTGACCCGCACATCGATACGTTCGATCTGTTGCGGTGCGATGGCGTGCTCGTGGCGCAGTTGAATGCAGCCGTCGATTACCGGATGCAGCACGATGCCGCACGGAAAAGGCTTGTAGGCGTTGCCGCTCAGCTCCCAGCTCGCACCCAGGCCCTCGGTGATTTCGGCGAGCCGCGGGTTTTGCGCGAGCACGTGGGCAAAGCCGCGCGGCGCTTCGATGCCGCGTTCCGAGCTGGTGAAATCACGGGCAGCGAGCAGCGCCGCCATCAGCCCGTTTTTCGCGGCATGGCCCATGTTCAGGCTTTTGCTCATGCTGCCCAGCATGGCGCTCAGGCCTGACGACTGTGTCGCGGCGATGCCCAGCGCCCAGGTCATTTGCCGCTCGTTCAGCTGCAACAGCTTGCCCGCCGCCGCCGCCGCGCCGAACACGCCGCAGGTGGTGGTGATGTGCCAGCCCGCGTCGTAATGACCGGGCGTGACCGCATTGCCGATGCGGCACTCGGCTTCGACGCCGAGAATGAACGCATGCAGGAATTGCGCGCCGGTGACCGGCCGCTCTTCGGCCAGCGCGAGTATGGCCGCCGCCACCGGCACCGTGGGGTGGATCACGGTGCGCAGATGCGTGTCGTCGAAATCCAGGATATTGGATGCGATTGCATTGATCAGCGCGGCGTTCAGCGCATCGAGTTTTTCGGCGCGGCCGATGAGGGTGGCGTGCCGCGGCCCCGAAAATTCGGCCAGCGCCGCCAGCGCGCGCGCTACGCTGTCATCGCGGCAGCCGCCCAGCGCGCAGCCCAGCCAGTTGAGCAGGGCGCGCTTGGCTTCATGTCGGATGGTGGCCGGAATATCGCTCCAGCGCGATTCGGCGATGAAGCGTGCCAGGGTCCGGGTTTCGTTCATTGCGATCGTCGGGCCCGTGAAAAATATATTTTAAAACAATATGTTATGTATGAACTGGGATGACGGCAGCGGCGCCATGCTGGCGGCGTGCTGCAGCTCGCCCGGCGCAGTGCGAAACCGGTATCTCACTTGCCCTGAAATCGCGGCTTGCGTTTCTCGATGAAGGCCGCCATGCCTTCTTTCTGGTCCTGCGACGAAAACAGGATCTGGATCGCTTTGGTTTCCAGCGCAAGCCCGGTTTCGAGCGACGCGTCGAGGCCGCGCAGCACCGATTCCTTGGCCTGCTGTATTGCCAGCGGCGAAAGATCGGCGATTTGCTGCGCCATTGCCAGCGCGCGCTGCTCGACCTCGGCGTCGGGCGCGATTTCGCTCACCAGTCCCATGTCGAAGGCCTCGCGGGCGCTGAACAGGTCGCCGGTCAGCACATAGCGCATGGCCTTGTACTTGCCGACCGCGCGCGTGAAACGTTGCGTGCCGCCGCCGCCGGGGATGATGCCGATCTTGACTTCGGGCTGGCCGAATTTCGCCGATTCACCGGCGATGATGATGTCGCAGGTCATGGCGAGCTCGCAGCCGCCGCCGAGCGCGAAGCCGTTCACCGCGGCGATCACCGGCTTGGGACATGCCGAGATCGCGCGCCACAGCTTGTGGGTGCCGCGCTGGAGCATTTCTATGGTGCCCGCACCCGCCATTTCCTTGATGTCGGCGCCGGCGGCAAATGATTTTTCATTGCCGGTGAGCACGATGCAGCGCGTCGCCTCGTCATCGCCGAGCTCGGTCAGGTGCCTGGCAAGCAGCCTGCGCACCTCGATGTTGAGCGCGTTGCGCGCTTCGGGGCGGTTGATGCGGACGAGCGCGATGCCCGCGGCGGGGTGCTCGAGGAGGACGACGGGTGCGGTCATTGTTTTTCCGTATGCATTATTGCTTGGCGAGCCCGAGCTCGACCAGCACCGACTTCATGGCTGCGTAATCCTGGTCAAGGTCTTTCCTGAACTGCGCGCTGGGAACGAAATCGTCGGACCAGTAATTTTTTTCAAGGTCGGTTTTCCATTCCGGCGCCTCGGTCGCCTTGCGCAGGACGCTCTCCCAGTAGGCGACCTGGGCCGGCGTGATGCCTTTCGGCCCCATGATGGCGCGCCAGCCGCCGTAGACGAGATCGACGCCCTGCTCTTTCCAGGTGGGAATGCCGGCGAGCGCGCCGGGGAAGCGTTTGTCGGCAGAGACGCCCACCACGCGCAGTTTGCCCGAGGCGACGTGGGCGCTGACGTTGCCGGCGGCGGTGGTGACAAGATCGATATGCCCGCCGAGCAGGTTGGTGATCGCATCGGCCGAGCCTTTGTAGGCGATGGCCTTGAGCGCCTTGGGGTTGCCGCCCATGGCTTTCATCAGCAATCCCGCGGCAATATGGTTGTGGCTGCCCAGGGTTGTGGCAAAGCCGATGGCGACCGACTGCGGGTCTTTCTTGAGCCGTTCCGCCAGGTCCTTGCCGGTTTTGATCGAAGAATTGGCATTGACCGCGAATACCACATAATCGTTGAACAACGAAGCGATGGGCGTGAAATCGGCGTGCCCCAGTTTGCTGGTGCCGACGATGTGGGTGGAGAGCAGCGCGGTGGTGCCCACCATCAGGTAATGCGCGTCGCCCGCGTGCTGATTGACATAATTGAAGGCGATGGTGCTGCCGCCGCCGGGCTTGTTGACGACCGTGAGCGAGCTATTGACGAGTTTTTTCTCGACGAGGATTTTTTCCACCTGACGGGCGGTCTTGTCGTTGCTGCCCCCGGGGGCCGAGCCGACGACGATTTCCACGTTTTTTTGCGGCGACCAGGCCTGCGCCCAGCCTGCGGTGCTGAGCGTCATCAATAATGCCGCGAATGACAAGTCTCTGAATTTCATGAATCCTCCAGGTTTATGGTTGATGCGGGCCATGTGCTCGGGGCGCCGCGGTTGTGCATTAATTAGAGACTAAGAGCGCCTAACAAAATAAATCCCCCTCTCCACCGCTTGCGGGGGAGAGCCTGCGCAGCAGGCGAGGGGGCCGGGTAGGGAGAGGGGGGCTTTAAGCGTCATTATGTTAGGCGCTCTAAGATTACCGTGCTATTGCTTTCATTTCCAGATTCTTTGCGCAAATTGCCCTGTTGCGGAAAATGGCTTATTGCGGCGTGATGCCCGCGGCCTTGATGAGTTTTGCATACTTGGCTATTTCCGCGCGAATGAACTTGTCGAAATCCGCCTGCGACCCCCCGATCGGCTCCAGGCCGTCGTTGATGAAGCGGGTCTGGATGTCGGCGCTCTTGAGAATTTTGTCGACCTCACCGTTGAGGCGGGCGACGACCTCCTTCGGGGTCTTGATCGGCGCCATCAGGCCGAACCAGGTGGTGGCTTCGTAACCCTTGAGTCCGGATTCGTCGAACGTCGGCACCTCGGGCAGGGCGGAAAAACGCTTCAGGCTGCCGATGCCAATAGCGCGCAGCCGGCCGGACTTGATGTGCGGCACCAGTGCCGGAACCCCGCTGAAGATCATCTCGACATGACCAGCGACGGTGTCGGTCAGCGCCGGCGCATTGCCTTTGTACGGCACATGAACGATGTTGATGTTGGCCATCACCTTCAGCAATTCGCCCGCCATCTGGTTTGAGCTGCCGAGCCCGGACGAGGCGAAGTTGAGCCTGCCCGGACTGGCCTTGGCGAGCGCGATCAGTTGCCTGAGATTCCTTGCCGGCAGCGACGGGTGGGTGGACAGCACGTTCGCGCCTTTCACGCACAGGCTGATCGGGGCGAAATCGCGCAGCGTGTCGTACGGCGGTCTGGCGTAAAGCGACATGTTGACGGCGTTGGAAGCGCCGCCCATGAAAATCGTGTAGCCATCGGGCGCCGCTTTGGCGGCGAGTTCCGAGCCGATGTTGGTGGCGCCGCCGGGGCGGTTGTCGACGATGACTTGCTGGCCGAACACCTCGCCGAGCCTGGTGGCGACGGCGCGCGCGGTGATATCGGTGTTGCCGCCCGCGGCATAGGGCACGATGATGCGCACGGACTTGGCCGGGTAATTCTGTGCAGCGGTCTGTGCAGCGGCGGGCAATGCCGCAAGCAGGGCGGCGAAAATTAACGCCAGTATGATGCCGGGATTCATGTTTCCTCCTTTGATTGCATTCGACGCGCCTTATGCGCGCGCTTCGTTGACCAGCGCCTCGCCGCGGTGCCAGCGCCTGAGGTTATCGAAAAAAATCGCATTGACGCGCTGTTCGTTGCCGCTCGCCGCAGCCGAATTATGCGGTGTGACGAAAACATTGGGCAGATCCCACAGCGGCGATTCGGGCGGCAGCGGCTCTTTCTCGAAGACGTCGAGCCAGGCGCCCCCCAGATGCCCGCTTTGCAGCGCCGCGACGAGCGCGGCCGCATCGGTGATTTCGCCGCGCGCGATGTTGATAATCCGGGCGCCTTTGGGCAGTTTCGCGATCAGCCCGGCATCGATCATGCCGCGCGTTTCGGCGGTCAGCGGGCAGGCGATGACCAGCCAGTCGGCTTTGGGCAGCAGCGTTGCGAGCTTTGCAGGCGAATGCAGCTCATCGACATGGTCCGCGTCCGTTTTGGCGCTGCGGCGTACGCCGGTGACGTGCAGTCCCAGCACGCGCGCGAGCCGCGCGATTTCATTGCCGATCTGCCCCACGCCCAGAATCAGCATCCGCTGTCCCTTGAGGTCGTGCGGCATATCGGGCACGCGCATGGGATTCCACATGCGCTGCCTTTGTCCTTCCAGCCAGCGCGGGAAATTGCGGGCGAGCATCAGCAGCGCGGTGATCGCGGTCTGCGCGATCGGTTCGGCGGTTGATCCCGACGAAGTGGTGAGGCGCACCCCGCGCGCCAGCATCTCGGTGTAGATCGGATGGTCGACACCGGCGTTGAACACGTGCATCCACCTGAGCCCCGGCGCCTTGCGCACGGCGGAGAAAAACTGGCGCGAATACTCGGGGAAAACATCGCCCGAGAAATATGCGGCGGCAATGCGCGCGCAGTCCGCTTCCGGCAACCGCGCCTCGTGATCCGCGGGCAGGGCCAGCAGCTCAAGCGGGATGTTGTCGCGTGCGGCGGCAGCCGCGATGTCCGCGCCATGATCGGCATGGCAGCGATGGGAGACGAGCAGCGTGGTCAGCATCAGGGCGGTTAGCGGTAAGCAGTAAGCGGGAAGCGGGAAGCGGTAAGTGGGGCCAGGCGTGGTCGCGATGGTTTTTTTCCGCTCACTGCTTGCCGCTCACCAAGTACAGTTCACCGATTTTACCTGCTATTTGCTAAGATTTCAGGCTTGACGGCCTAACCTCACCAGGAAACCCTTTTGTGGAAATCTCTGAAATCAATACGCTGGCGCTGACGCAACAACTGATCGCGTGCCGCTCGCTGTCGCCGCAGGATGCGGGCTGCCTCGATATTCTGATCGACATCCTGCGGCCGCTCGGCTTCAAGTGCGAGAAGATCAGCGCCAACGGCGTCGACAACCTGTGGGCGCGCCGCGGCACGCAAGCGCCGCTGGTGTGCTTCGCCGGCCATACCGACGTGGTGCCCACCGGCCCGCTCGATCAGTGGCAAAGCGATCCCTTCACGCCGGCGATCAGGGACGGCGTGCTTTACGGTCGCGGCGCCGCCGACATGAAAACCTCGCTTGCCGCTTTTGTCGCGGCCATTACGGATTTCATCCGCGAACATCCCGGGCATCGCGGCTCGATTGCGGCGCTGTTCACTTCCGACGAGGAAGGCCCGGCAGTCGACGGCACGGTGCGCGTGGTCGAGGCGCTGGCGCAGCGCGGCGAGAAAATGGACTACTGCATCGTCGGCGAACCGACCTCGGTCAATAAACTCGGTGACATGATCAAGAACGGCCGCCGCGGTTCGCTGTCCGGCACGCTGACGGTAAAAGGCGTGCAGGGGCATGTCGCTTACCCGCACCTGGCGCGCAATCCGGTGCACGAGGTCGCGGCGGCAATCGCCGAGCTGGCACAGACCGAATGGGACCGCGGCAACGAGTATTTCCCGCCGACCACCTGGCAGATTTCCAACATCCACGCCGGCACCGGCGCCACCAACGTCATTCCCGGCGAAGCGAAAATCATGTTCAACTTCCGCTTTTCCACCGCCAGCACCGTGGAATCGCTGCAAACCCGCGTGCACGGCATCCTCGACCGGCAGGGCGTCGAGTACGACCTCGACTGGCTCTACGGCGGGCGGCCGTTTCTGACCAAAAAAGGAGATTTGGTGGACGCGGTGGCGCGAGCCATCAAAACCGTCACCGGCGTCGACACCGAGCTTTCCACCACCGGCGGCACTTCCGACGGCCGTTTCATTGCCGACATCTGTCCGCAGGTGGTCGAGTTCGGTCCCGTCAACGCCACCATCCACAAAGTCAACGAATGCGTGCGCATCGAGGAAGTCGAGACGCTGCCGAAAATCTACCGCGAGATTCTGGTCAATCTGCTGGTGAAGTGAGCGCGCCGTTTGCGGGCGCGTTCCGCGCCGCCAGCCAGGCCAGCGCGCCCCGCCCCGCGGCGCGGCCGCTGGCGAAGCAGGCGGTGAGCAGATAACCGCCGGTCGGGGCTTCCCAGTCGAGCATTTCGCCGGCGCAGAACACGCCGGGCAGTGCGCGCAGCATCAGGTTTTCGTCGAGCGCTTCAAAGGCGACGCCGCCCGCGCTGCTAATGGCCTCATTCAGCGGCCGCGGCGCGATCAGCCTCAGCGGCAGCGCCTTGATGGTTGCGGCGACGCGTTGCGGATCGTTCATTTCTGCCGCGCTCAGCGCTTCGCGCAGCAGGCCGGCTTTGACGCCGGCGATGTCAACGCGGCTTTGCAGATGGCTGGCCAGCGAACGTGAACCGCGCGGATGTGCGACTTCGGCCGTGACGCGTGCCAGGTCCTTGCCCGGCGCGAGATCGAGATTCAGCACGACGCTGCCCTGCGCCGCGATGGTGTCGCGCAGCGCCGCCGACAGCGCATAAATCAGGCTGCCTTCGACGCCGTAGCGGGTGATCATGAATTCGCCCTGCCGGTGCTGGAGGGCACCGCGCGCGTCGGTCAGCGTCGCGACGACGGCTTTGACCGGCTGTCCGCCATGGCGATCGCGGAAATGCGCGCTCCATGCCACTTCAAATCCGCAGTTCGATGGCGCCAGGGGAACCACCGGCACGCTGCGCGCGACCAGCAGCGGCACCCAGGCGCCGTCTGAGCCCAGCCGTGCCCAGCTGCCGCCGCCCAGCGCGAGCACGGTGCAGCGTGGCTGCACGAGATGTTCCCCCTGCGGGGTCACAAAGCGCAGCTCGCCGTCTTCGGTCCATCCGGTCCAGCGATGCCGGACGTGAATGCGCGCACCGGCTGCGCGCAGCCGGTGCAACCAGGCGCGCAGCAGCGGCGCGGCTTTCATTTCTTTTGGAAATACCCGTTGCGAAGTGCCGACAAAGGTTTCGATGCCGAGGCCATGCACCCAGGCGCGCAGTGGTTCCGCGCCGAAGGTGGCGAGCAAGGGCGCCAGCTGTGCCCGCCGCTCGCCATAGCGCGACAGAAATTTTTCCGCGAACTCGGCATGCGTGATGTTAAGCCCACCTTTGCCGGCGAGCAGGAACTTGCGGCCGACCGAGGGCATGGCGTCGTAGACATCGACTTGCGCGCCCCCCGCGAGCAGCACTTCAGCAGCCATCAGGCCGGCGGGGCCGCCACCGATGATGGCGGCGCGTGCAGCTACAGCCACTTGGCCTTGCGTAAGCGGTAGAAGAGATAACTGTCGATAACGACCATTGTGCCCAGTGCCAGCGGATAGCCGAATTCCCATTGCAGTTCCGGCATGAGCGTAAAGTTCATGCCGTAGATGCCGGCGATCAGCGTCGGCACGGCTACCAGCGCGGCGTACCCGGCGAGGCGCTTGGTGACTTCGTTTTCCTGCAGCGTGATCAGCGACAGGTTGACCGAGATCGCCGTCGTGATCATCTCGCGCGCGGCGTCGATGTTCTGGTTGATGCGTACCAGGTGGTCGGACACGTCGCGAAAATAATCGCCCAGTCCGATGCATACCTGCGGCACGCGGCCGCCGTGCAGCTTGCCGACGGCCTCGATCAGCGGAGCAGTGGCGTGTTTCAGCGTCACCAGCTGCTGCTTGAGATCGTACAGGGCTTCGATGTTGGCGCGCGGCGACTTGCCGGAGAAGATCTGGTCTTCGATCATTTCCAGCCGGGTCTCGATGCTGTCGAGGATCGGGAAGTAGCGGTCAACCACGGCGTCCATCAGTGCGTAGAGGATATAGCCGGTGCCGTGCTGCAACAGTTCCGGCTCACGCTCGCAGCGCGCACGCACGTCCTGAAAATTGCGTTCGCTGCGGCTGCGCACCGACAATACGTAATTACGGGCGACGAAAATGTTGACTTCGCCGACGCGCAGGTCGTCGCCGTCAGGCTCGATCATGTGCATCACGAAGAACAGCAGGTCGCCATATTCCTCGAATTTCGGGCGCTGATGGCCGTGGCGCGCGTCCTCGGTGGCCAGCGGATGCAGGCCGAACTCTATTGCCAGCCGGTCGAGTTCGTGGGCCTCCGGATCGCGCACGGCCACCCACAGAATGCTGTCGTTGCGCGCAAGACAGGCGTGGATCTCCTCGCGCGCGACGTCCGCGATTTTCTTGCCGTCCCTATAGGCGACGCTGTTGACCAGCATGTGTGCTTCCCTCCGCCCTGATGATAGCGCAGTCGGGCGCGGAGTTGACCCCGTTCAGGGGTTGTCGGCTAGGCCAGCCAGGGCTTGTCGGCGTGGTACCGGTTCTCGAAGGATTCGATGGCTGGGAGCCGCTCCAGCACCAGGCCGATGTCGTCCAGTCCCTTCAGCAGGCGCTCCTTGTACACCGGGTCGATCATGAACGGATGCGCCTCGCCTATCGTGTCGGTGACGGTTTGCGCCGGCAGGTCGATGGCCAGCGTCGCACCGGGTTCGGCCTGGAGCTGTTCGCGCAGGCCGCGACAAATTTCCTCGGGCAGAATGGCCGGCAGCATGCCGTTCTGCAGTTCGTTGGCGTAATGGATGTCGCCGAACGAGGGCGCGATGACTGCACGAATGCCGTAATCGAGCAGCGCATAGACGGCGCCTTCCCGCGACGAGCCGCAGCCGAAGTTAGCGCCGGCGACGAGGATGCCGGCCTGGCGCCACGCCGGCTGGTTGAGCACGAAATCCGGCTTCTCTTTGCCCGCGCCATCAAAGCGCATGTCGTGGAACAGGTACGGGTCGTAGCCGGCTTTGTCGTTGCGCAGCTTGCGCAGGAAGCGCACCGGGATGATGCGGTCGGTGTCGATGTTCGCCATGTCGAACGGCGCGGCAACGGCGGTGAGCGTGGTGAATGGTTTCATAAAAATCCCTGGCCGCCGATGAACGCCGATGAACGCAGATAAACTGCGGGGCCGGCTTTGGTGAGCGTTGTCATCGGCGTTTATCCGGGGTTATCGGCGGTTTCGCGGTTTTCAGGACACCAGCTTGCGCACGTCGGTGATGCGGCCGGTGACGATGGCGGCGGCGGCCATCGCCGGGCTCATCAGGTGGGTGCGCGCGCCCTTGCCCTGGCGACCCTCGAAATTGCGGTTGGAGGTTGAGGCGCAGCGCAGGCCTGCCGGCACGGTGTCGCCGTTCATCGCCGCGCAGCTCGAGCAGCCCGAGGCGCGCCACTCGACGCCCGCGTCCTTGAAAATGCGGTCGAGGCCCTCGGCCTCGGCCTGCAGTTTGAGGGCGGTCGAGCCGGGCGATACCCAGGCCGGGATTGCCGCCTTGCGGCCCTTGAGCACAGCGGCGGCTGCGCGCAGGTCCTCGATGCGGCCGTTGGTGCAGCTGCCGATAAAGGCGCGGTCGATGCGGATGTCGGTCAGCGCGGTGCCCGGCTTGAGATCCATGTAGGCCAGCGCCTGTGCCGCATGCGCGCGCTGGTTGGCATCGCCCAGCGTCTGCGGATCGGGTACGCATGCCGATACCGGCAGCGCTTCTTCCGGACTGGTGCCCCAGGTCAACATCGGCTCGAGCTGCGTGCCATCGAGCGTGACTTCGCGGTCGAAACGCGCGCCGTCGTCGGTAGGCAGGGCGCGCCATTGCGTCAGCGCGCGGTCCCAGTCGGCGCCCTTGGGCGCGTATTCGCGGCCGTGCAGGTATTGATAGACCGCATCATCCGGCGCCACCATGCCGGCGCGCGCCCCGGCTTCGATCGACATATTGCACACCGTCAGCCGGCCTTCGATGCTCAGGCTGCGAATCACGGCGCCGGCGTACTCGATGACATGGCCGGTTGCGCCGGCAGTGCCGATTTTGGCGATGATTGCCAGCACCACATCCTTGCCGGTGACGCCCGCTGACAGCGTGCCGTTGACAATGACGCGCAGCGTCTTCGGCCGCTTCATCCACAGGCATTGCGTGGCGAGGATCTGTTTCAGCTGCGAGGCGCCGGTACCGAATGCGAAGGCACCCAGCGCGCCGTGGGTGGAGGTGTGCGAATCGCCGCAGGTGACGGTCAGGCCCGGTTGCGTGATGCCGAGCTCGGGGCCAATGACGTGCACGATGCCCTGGCGCGCGTCATCGATGCCGAAATGCGCGATGCCGTTGACGCGGGAATTTTCCTCAAGCAGCCGGATCATGTGGCGCGCATCGGCGTCCTCGGCGCCATCGACGCCGCGCTCGCGGCCGAGCGTCGGCACGTAATGATCGGCGACGGCAAAGGTCTGTCGCGGCATGCGCACCTTGCGGCCTTCCTTGGCCAGTGCGCCGAAGGCGTGAAACGAGCCTTCATGCACCAGATTGCGGTCGATATGCAGCAGCACTTCGCCGCCGTCGCGGCGCAAGATCACATGCTGATCCCAGATTTTGTCGAACAAGGTTTGCGGCGAGGGCATATTTAATATTCGTTTATTAACAACAAGTTAACAAAATGTAAGTGCCTGCTTATAAGCTCGCGCGCTGGTCCTCCGGCACGCCATAGCGTTGTTCCAGTTCCTGGATTTCGGGCAGTCCGGCGATGTCGGTGAACTGCTTGAAGGTCGCGACCTTGTCGCGCATGTGCGCGATGCTGCCGGTGCGCTTGAGTTCTTTAAGCATGTTCTGCATCGCCGGTATCGCGGCGAGGATCAGCCAGTTGGGATAGATCGCCAGCCGGAAGCCGAGCCTGCCCAATTCGTCGGCGGGCAGGTCGGGCGTCTTGCCGCTGGCCGCCATGTTGTAGAGCAGAGGCACGCCTTTGAAGCGTTTCGACACGGCTTCCACCTGCTCGCGGCCGACCGGCGCCTCGATGAACAGCACGTCGGCGCCGGCTTCGCGGTAGCGCTCGCCGCGTTCCAACGCAGCCTCCAGCCCCTCGACCGCGATCGCATCGGTGCGGGTGATGATCACGAAATCCGGGTCGCGGCGCGCATCGCAGGCGGCCTTGATCTTGGCCACCATTTCCGCAGCCGGGATCACGCGTTTGCCGGCAAGATGACCGCAGCGCTTGGGCCACGACTGGTCCTCGATATGCACGCCGGCGACGCCGGCTTTTTCGTAATCGCGTATGGTGCGCCGCGTGTTGATCGGGTTGCCGTAGCCGGTGTCGGCGTCGGCAATCACCGGCAGCCCGGAGGCATCGACGATGCGTCCGGCATTGTCGATCATTTCAGTGGCGGTCAGCAGCCCCACGTCGGGCATGCCCAGTCGCGTCAGGCTGGTGCCGAAGCCGGTCATGTAGACCGCTTCGAAGCCTTCAATGGCGACCAGCCGCGCGGCGAACGCGTCGGCGACCCCCGGCGCGATCACGCAGCCGGGGCGCGCCAGCAGCGCGCGCATGCGGGTGGTCGGGCGTTCGTGAGCTGTGGCCATGATGTGTTCCCGTCCGTTGATTATTCGAATTTCAGGTTGAGTTTTTTCGCCAGATCCTGCCACTGGCGCAACTCATCGCGGATGCGCGCGCTGAACTCCTCCGGCGAACTGGCGCCCGGATTGGCGCCGAGACCGCGGAAACGTTCGCTGACCGCGGCGTTGTCCATGATCTTGCGCACGGCGGCATTGAGTCTGGCGATCACCGGTTTCGGCGTGCCGGCCGGGGCCAGCAGCCCGAGCAGCGTCGCCGCCTGGTAGCCCTTGTAGCCGAGTTCATCCAGCGTCGGCGTGTTGGGCAGCGCTGAAGCGCGCTGGGTGGTGGTTACGGCCAGCACTTTCAGCCGTCCATCCTTGACGTAACCGATCGACGCGGCGAGCTGGTCGACCATGGTTTCGACCTGCCCGCCGAGCAGTTCCGACAGTGCCGGCCCACTGCCCTTGTACGGCACATGCAGCACCTTGATGTTGGCCATGCTGGCGAGGAGCTCGATCGCGAAATGATTGGTGGTGCCGGCGCCGGCGGAAGCCATGGTCACCTTGCCCGGACGCGCTTTTGCCGCGGCGACGACGTCGGCGATTGAATTGAACCCCGCCTTCGGACTGGCCAGCACGACCAGCGGCACGGCCTGCACTGTCGAAATCGGCGCGAAATCTTTCAGCGAGTCGTAGGGCAGGTTCTTGAAGATGACGGGGTTTACCGACAGCGGTCCGCTGGATCCGACCAGCAGCGTGTAGCCGTCGGGAGTGGCTTTGGCCACCAGCGAGGCGCCAAGATTGCCGCCGGCGCCGGGCCGGTTGTCGACGACTATCGTCTGGCCGAGTATTTCGCCCAGCGGCGCGGCGATGATGCGCGCGGAGATGTCGACGTTGCCGCCAGGGGCGTAGGGCACGATGAAACGGATCGGGCGGGTTGGGAACTGCTCGGCCGCGCAAGCGGGAGCGGCCATCGCGGCGAGCGCCAGCATCAGCAGAATTTTTTTCATATCGCCATCCTCCGGTCGGTGTGTGTGCGTTAGTGCGACTCAACCCGCCGCACGTTTTGTTCCGGCACCGGTGTCGTAATCGACATTCGCAAGCATTTCGGTGCCCCACAGCTGCTTCAGCAGCGCTGCCGCCGCGGCCTTGCCCAGCACCGGTTCGGCGAGTTCGGTGAACTTGTCGTTCAGCTCTTCGTCGGTCAGCGGCAGCTCCGGATCGCCTTTGCGGTACGGCTGGAAATGCGCGAACCTGCGGCCGTCGTTGAGTTCGATTTCCACCTGCGCTGCGCGCTGGCCGGGATAACCTTTCGACAGCTCGGGATCGGCGACGCAGTCGATTTTCTTGATGGCGGCGCGCACATCAGCGTCGTTCAGACGCGCGGGCAGGAAAGCGTTCAGACGCACGCTGCCGTGCACCAGCGCATGCGCCACGGTGTACTGAATGCTGAACTTTGCCTGGTAGTCGCCCTCGGGATTGGCGTTATTGATGATGTCCAGCCCCGCCTTGTAGGTGGCGAGCTTGATGCGTTTGACGTCCTTGTGGGTGAACTGGTGCTCGCGCTGCAGGTGCAGCACGCCGTCAATCGACGGGAAGGTATGGCCACAGCAGCCGTGATTCTTGAACGTCACGTGGACGATGTGGTAGTTCTTGCCGAGGCCGCGCGTGGCTTTGCTCCAGTCCGGACTGACGCTCATTGCGTTGCCGAAACCGAATTCACCTTCGATGATGTCGAGCGCGCCGGTGACGCCCTTCATCGCCGCCATCGCCGCCCAGCAACCGGCGTCGGCGGCGTGTCCGCCATGCAGCGGCTTGGTCATGGCCTGCGAACGGAACGCCTGCTGCAGGCCCGACGCGAAGCTGCCGACGGTCGCCAGCGCATGCATGAACTGCTCGCGGTTGGCGCCGAGGATGGTGGCCGCGGCCGCCGCTGCGCCGAATGCGCCGGCGGTGCCGGTGGTGTGCCAGTATTTGTAATGCGAGGGCATGATCGCTTCACCCAGCCGGGTCGAGATTTCATAGCCGACGATGACGCCGCGCAGGAAGCGCTCGCCCGAGGCACCGCTCGCCTGCGCCGCGGCGAGCGCCGCCGAAATCACCGGACTTCCCGGATGGTAGCCGGCATCGCGGTAGATGTCGTCGAATTCGACCGAATGCGAAGCAGCGCCGTTGATAAGCGCGGCGGCGCGCAGGGTCGCGCGGCGGCCGGTCGCCAGCCGCGCGCGGCCGCGGTCAAGGTCTTCGGCGAAAGCCTGTTCGAGCAACGTTGCCGGCGTGACCACGCTGCCCGGCAGCAGGGCCGCATACCAGTCGATGACGGCGCGTTTGGCGTGGTGGATGACATCGGCTGGCAGCTTTGAAGACTGCTCCCCGATGGCGTAATCGGCAATTTTTTCCAGCAACATAAGCCTGCTCCTTCGATTCAGTAGAGTTGCGCGGCTACGGACCTAATTGTCCCGCTGTACGATGAGGCCGTCCACGGCAACCACGCCCTGGCCTTCGGGTTTGACGATCAGCGGATTGATTTCCGCTTCGGTGATTGCATCGAGTGCCGCCAGTTGCGAGAACGCGGCCACGGCCTGCGCCAGCGCCGCGCAGTCGCCGCGCGGCATGCCGCGGTAGCCGCGGATCACCGCGAGACCTTTAACTTCCCCGATCATCTGCATTGCCGCTTCCGGTGTTACCGGCGCCAGCCGCATTGCAAAATCGTGATAGATCTCGGCCAGCACGCCGCCCACGCCGATGACCACCAGCGGGCCCACCTGCGGGTCGCGCTTGTAGCCGACAATCACTTCAGCCAGGCCGCGCTCCATGCGCTGCACCAGGATGCCGTTCAGCTGTGCTTCGGGGTGTTTGGCCCGCACGCGGGCCAGGATGTCGTACGCCGCCTGCTTGAGCGCGGCGGCGTCGACGATGTTGAGCACCACGCCGCCGGCGTCGGTCTTGTGCGCGATATCCGGCGACAGGATCTTGGCGACCACCGGGTAACCGATATTCACCGCGGCATCGGCGTCCGCCATCACCGCGGTCTGTGCCTGCGGCACACCCAGCGCGCCGAACACCGCGCAGGCCTGTTGCTCATTCAGCTGTTTTTGCGCGGCAGCGGCCAGAAGTTTTCCCGCTGCGGCTGTGCGCGGCTTATCCGGCGCCGGAATCACCGCCGGCGGCGTCCACTCATGCCAGGCGCGGATCGCGTCGGCGCAGGCCTCCGGCGTGCGGAAACCGGCGACGCCGGCGTTCGCCAGCAGTTTCAGCGACGCTTCGGCATGCGGCGTGAGGAATACCGCCAGCGCCTTGTCGCGGCGGTCGGCTTCGATGATCGGCTCGATGGCGACCTGCGGCTGGAATTGCGCCGAACTGCCGGCGACGGCCAGCACGAGGTCGCAGTGGTCGGAGGCCAGCAGCGCATTCAGCACGCCGCCGTAGATTTCCTTTTTCGCGCCGGCCAGCGTCAGGTCGGTGATGCGCGACTTGCCGATGGCGATGCTTTTCTGCGCCAGTGCGGCGATCAGCGCCTTGGTCGGGCCGACAACATCGACGCCGTAAGTGCCGATGCGATCAACCACGCAGGCCGCGCCGCCGCCGGTGGTGGTCATTGCCGCCACGCGGCGGCGCTTGGCGGGCTTGTGGCCCTTGACCAGCGCCGGCAGCTCGAACAGCGTTTCCAGTGTGTCCACGCGCAGCATGCCGTGGGCGCGGAAAAAAGCGTCGACGGCTTCATCGGTTCCGGCCATCGCGCCGGTGTGCGAGGCGGCCAGATCCTGGCCGACTTCGGAGCGTCCGAGTTTGTAGACGATGACGGGTTTGTCGGCATCAAAAGCGTTGCGCGCGGCGCGCGCCAGGTGTTCGGCGTCGCGCATGGTTTCCATGAACAGCAGGATGGCGTCGGTGTGCGGATCGTCGACCAGCAGGCCGGCGAGTTCGCCGACGCCGAGATCGGCTTCGTTGCCGACTGAAATCAGTTTGGAGAAGCCGACGCCGCGGCCCAGCCCGCGCGACATCAGGCCGCCCATCATGCTGCCCGATTGCGACACGATGGCCAGCCCTCCGGGCGTGATGTCGAGTTTTTCAAGTACGGCATTTACCGACAGCGCGAGGTGGGTCTGCGTGCTGAGCAGGCCGATGCAATTCGGGCCGATCAACCGCGTGCTGCCACCGCGGAGGATGTCGTTGAGTTTTTGCTGTCTGGCGCGACCTTCGGCGCCGGTTTCGGCGAAGCCGTCACTGTAGACGGTGACCACGGGAATTTTCTTGGCGACGCATTGTTCCAGCGCCGCCGCTACCGCGCCGGTCGGCACCATGATGAAAGCATGATCGATGGCGTCCGGCACGGCAGTGACATCCGGGTAGGCCTTTTCGCCGAAAATTTCATCGCGGCCCGGGTTCACCGGCACGATGCGTCCGGTGTAGCCGTGTTTGCGCAGATAGCGCTGCGGTCGGGAGGTGTTCTTGCGTTCGTCGCCCGAGGCGCCGATCAACGCGATGGAGCGGGGGTCAAAGACGGCTTGGTAGAGTGAGGTGGTCTTGTTGGTCATGGGCTTAAAGCGTGAACGGGTAAAACCAGGTGCATTGGCGACCGTGATGGGGTGTGCAGTTTCTCGTTCACCCGTTCACTTTTCACTGTTTTTAGGCGGACGCTGCGAAAACGTGCGTTCGAACACGCCTTCGGCAATGCGGTTTTTGAGGATTTCGATCGAGCCGCCGGCGATCATCCAGCCGCGGCATTTGCGGAAACAGTACTCGACCAGGGTTTCGGTGGTATAGCCCATGCCGCCCATGATCTGCATCGCCTCGTTGCAGATGTCGAAACCGGCCTGGTTGCAGAACGCCTTGGCGATTGCGGTTTCCTCGGCAGACGGAATGCCGTTGTCGGCATTGACGGCGGCGCGGTAAAGCAGCAGCTGGCCGGCGTCGAGTTTTATTTTCATGTCGGCGAATTTCCACTGCAGGCCCTGGAATTCGCACAGCAGGCGGCCGAACTGCTTGCGCTGCAGCGCCCATTCGCGCGCCACGTTGTAGGCATAGCGCCCCAGGGCCAGCGAGCGCGCGGTGTTGCCGATGCGCTCGACGTTGAAGCCGGCGATCTGTTTCTTGAAGCCGCCTTCCTTCAGCATCACGTTCTCGGGGCCGACATAGACGTTGTCGAGATAAGTCTGCACCCAGTCTTCGCCGTTGAAGAACTTCGACGGCGCGCCCTGGCGGAAACCCTCGGCGTCGCGCGGGATCAGCACCGAACCGATGCCGCCGACGCCGGGGCCGAAGCGCACATAGGTCAGCATGACTTCGGCGTACGAGGCGTGGGTCTGGAATACTTTGACGCCGTTGATGCGGTAGCCGTCGCCGTCCGGCGTGGCGGTGGTCTTGAGGTCGGTGACTGCGGAACCGGCTTCCGGCTCGGTCATGCCGACGGTGATCACCGACTCCCCGTGGAGGATCTTGGCGAGATAGCGGTCTTTCTGGTCCTTGGTGCCGTATTCGGCGAGCACCCGTACCGGACCGAAGTTGCCGGCCTGGATCACGTCCGCGCTGCGCGGGCAGACCGAGGCGATGGTCTCGATGGCGATGATGGCATCCATCAGCGTGCCGCCCTGGCCGCCATCTTCTTCCTTCATCGTGATGCCCATCAGGCCCTGTTCGGCCATGAGCCTGGCGACTTCCCACGGATGTTCGTCCTGGTGCGCGCGCGCCAGCGCGCCTTCGCGCAAATGGCGCTCGGCGAAGCCGCGCACGGCGTCACGGAAGGTCTGCTGCTCCGAAGTGAGTTCGAAGTTCATATAATGGAAAGTCGTAAGGACAGACTGCTATTGTAACGAATCCGCCGTTATGCTCTCAACAGCGGCCTCAGTTTCCGCATGTTGGACATACGCTCCAGGCCCCACACCGCATCGCACAGCCTGCGCGCGCGCGCCTTGCCCAGAATGGGCGCCATCAGGTGATAGGCTTTTTCGTCCACCTCCGCGCGCGGCATCGGGTTCTGGGTGGTGCCGCGCACCGCAATAACGTGCTTGTGCAGTTGCCGGCCGTCCTTGAGCGTAAGCTCGAGTATGCCCTGGCGCGAAGGCAGCGCGCGGGTCAGCGCCTCATCACCGTAGAGTTCGATGCGGCTGCGCAGCGCGAGCGTGGGCTTGTTTTTCATGCGCTTTTCGTCGTGCGCCGATTCAAAGGTGACGATGCCGTCCTCGAGCATCACCGCGCACATATGCTGCATGCAAATGTCCGGCATGTCGCGGTTGTCCGTGGTGTTGGCGCCCTGCTTGGCAACCCGCACCACAAGTTTTTCCACATCGCCCGCTTTGATGTTGTGGGCGCGTATCAGTTCCAGCAGTCCGTCGAGCGGCGCCTGGATGGGCGAGCCTACGGACCAGCGCTTGATATTGGTGTTCATGATCTCGAAGGTTTTTCCCAGCTCGCGCGTCAGCACCGCGGGTTCGGGCGGGCGCCCGATGCGGCTCGTTTCATCATAGGCGACGAAAAAGTTGCGCTCGCCCGAGAACACGTCATCCACCGCGGTGAATCCGTGCGCCACCATGGCCGCCGCTGCCACGCCGTTGCGTGCCGGCATGCCGCCGAAATCAAAGGCTTTCTCGATGTGATCGGCATCGCGCATCCAGCACGAGACGCCCGAGCACTGTTGGGCGGTATAGGACAGCAGGTGCCGTGCCTGGTCGTAATTCAGACCGGCGAGTGCGCCGGCCGCGGCTGCGGCACCGAACATCGGGCCGAAGCTGTGGGTGGAGTGGCCGGCGTCGCGGAAATCGTAATCGCCCAGCGCCATGGTAAGACGCGAGCCGATATCGTAGCCCAGCGCCACCGCGCGCAAAAACCGCATCCCGCCGGCGTTCTCGCGCTCGGCCATGGCCAGCGCCGCCGGCACCACCGCGCATCCCGGGTGGGTGAGCGACTTCGCATGCGAATCATCTGTCTCGTCGGCGTGTCCGAGCATGCCGTTGGCGAGCGCCGCGTTTTCGGCGCTGGTGACGCAGCGCGAGCCGATCACGCAGGCCTCCGCCTTGCCGCCCAGCGTTTTCACGTAAGAGATCGCTTTCTCGCCCGGCAGCAGGCGCGAACCCGATATCATGGCCGCGATGGTGTCGAGCACGTGGTGCTTGGTTTTCTCAAGCACGGGTTTGGGCAGCGGCTTTCTTGCCGCCTGCGAGATGTAGGTAGCGACGCCGCGCATCACCGGAGAGATTGCTGTTTTTTTTGCGCTGTTTTTTTTCACTTTCCTGTCCTTTTTTACAATCTGGTATTCGTTGTGCCCGTCACGGCATCAATCCGCCGCCGTTGATGTGGATAGACTGTCCCGTGATGTAACGTGCGTCGGGGCCGCACAGCATGCGCACCATCGCAGCGATTTCTTCCGGCGTGCCGCGCCGTCCCGCGGGAGGGAGTGAAGCCCGATGGTCGGGCCGCACGGGCGCCCCTGGCAACCCGCGCACGGTGTCCACCGTGCCGGGCACCACACAGTTGACGGTGATGTTGTGTTCGGCGAGATCTTGCGCGACCGCCTTGGTCATGGCGGCGAGTCCGCCTTTGGCGGTCACCACGTGCGAGCGGTGCAGCGCGCCCTTGTGCCCGGTCAGGCCGCCGATATTGACTACCGTGCCGCCGCCCGCCTTGATCAGATGCGGCAGGCAGGCCTGGGTGCACAGAAACGCGCCGTCGAGCACGATGGACAGCACGCGTCGCCACTCGTCGTAGGGGATTTTCTCGAAAGGCGTCTCGGCACGGATCGCGGCGTTGTTGACAAGCAGATCGATGCGGCCGAAACGCGCCACTGTCGCGTCGACCATCCTGGCTACCGCGCCGGCATCGGTCACATCGGCGATGTGCAGAGCCGCCCTGCCGCCGGCAGCTTCGATCATCTTTACCGTTTCGGCCGCCGCGTCTTTGGACGTGTTCGCATTGACCATGACGGCTGCGCCGCCCGCGGCGAGCGCGCGTGAAATGGCGCGCCCGATGTTGCGCGCGCCGCCGGTCACCAGCGCGACCTTGCCGGCGAACTCGTCGCCTTTTCTCATGCCTGCTTCACTTGTCATTACTGTCTTTCTGTCTGATGGGAGGGGAGAGTTGCGGCCCGGTCCGCGCGAGCGCCGGTGCGCCGGGCCGGTTGTCGATGACGATCTGCTGGCCGAAGCCCTCCGTCATTTGCTGCGCGATGAAGCACGACACGATGTCCGTGGTGCCGCCGTGGGCAGAGATCACCACCAGTCGGATCGGTTTGTCCGGATAGGCGGCGCGCACTGTCCCGCCTGCCAGAATAAACGGGATGAGCGCGAGGGCTCTGAGCACAGTAGGTAAAGGCAGCGGCACGTGAATGAGGCAGGTTCTGGATAACCGGATCCGAGGACGTCGCCGGTCAGAGCCCGGCAAAATGATCGCGTCTTGCTGGCGCGGCAAAGCGCAGTCTTGTTTTGCAGGATTCTAACAGTCCGGCAAGGTGCTCACAACGCGCGGTACTGCAACCGGTCCAGGGTATCGATTACGATACGTAATGGCCGGCATGCATTTTATTGAAGAACCTCCGGTTGTGATGAGCTAAAATGTCACGTTCAAAAATAAATGGAGCAGGAGCGAATGAAAACCCCGCTGGTAGGCATCGTGATGGGCAGCACCAACGACTGGGACGTGATGCAACACGCGGCGCGCCAGCTCAGGGATTTCGGCGTGCCGTTCGAGGCGCGTGCATTATCCGCGCATCGTACGCCCGACCTGCTGATCGAGTGGATGGACGGCCTCATCGCCGGCGGCGCGAAGTGTTTCATCGCCGGCGCGGGTGGCGCGGCGCATCTCGCCGGCGTGGTGGCCTCCAAAACCACGCTGCCGGTGCTGGCGGTGCCAATACCGTCGAAGCATCGGGGGGGGCTCGATTCGCTGCTTTCCATGGTGCAGATGCCCAAGGGTATTCCGGTCGCCACGTTCGCGATCGGCGATGGCGGCGCCGCGAACGCAGGCCTGTTCGCAGTGGCAATGCTGGCGCTGGAAGACAAAAAGCTGGCCAGGGCGCTGCAGGCTTTCCGCAAAAAACAAGCCGACGCCGTCAAGTCTGCCAAACTGCCGAATCTTTAGAATGGCTCTTCGGCCCGCCGCTGGCTCAGCATTTTTCGATTCGCCGACAACCAATCACTTCTTTATCCATTGATGCCATGACCGACAACAACGCGCCGCTGTACGAGACCGATATCAAGAGCCTCCAATTCCTGCACCGTGGCAAGGTGCGCGACCTCTACGCGGTCGGCGACGACAGGCTGCTGGTGGTGCAGTCCGACCGTTTGTCGGCTTTCGACGTCATCCTGCCAACGCCCATTCCCGGCAAGGGTCGCGTGCTGACCGAACTGTCGTTTTTCTGGTTCAAAAAACTCGGCCACATCGTGCCCAATCACCTGACGGACATCGCGCCGGAATCGGTGGTCGCCGAAAGCGAGCGCGCCCAGGTCGCGGGCCGCGCCATGGTGGTAAAGAAACTCAAGCCACTGCTCATCGAAGCGGTAGTGCGCGGCTATATCATCGGCTCGGGCTGGAGCGATTACCAGAAGACCGGTGCGGTGTGCGGCATCAAGCTGCCTGCGGGGCTGCAGCAGGCACAGAAACTGCCGCAGCCGATTTTCACGCCGGCATCCAAGGCGCCGGCGGGGCAACACGACGAAAACATCACGTTTGCCGAAACCGAAAAAACCGTGGGCAAGGCGCTTGCCGCGCAGGTGCGGGATATTTCCATCCGGCTCTACACCGAGGCGGCTGATTATGCCGCCACGCGCGGCGTCATCATCGCCGACACCAAGTTCGAGTTCGGCGTCGATGCGCAGAACAACCTGGTGCTGATCGACGAGGCGCTGACGCCGGACTCCTCGCGCTTCTGGCCGGCCGCGGAATACCGCACCGGCATCAGCCCGCCTTCGTTTGATAAGCAGATCGTGCGCGACTGGCTGGAAACCCAGCCGTGGAACAAGAAGCATCCCGCGCCGGCGTTGCCGCCGGAAGTGCTCAGGAAGACTGTGGAAAAGTACCGCGAAGTGCAGCAGTTGCTGACTGGTAGTTGAAAAACAATTGAACCGCCAAGGCCGCCAAGCACGCCAAGAAGAACAAAAAATAACATGAGGACGGGAGAGCATAAGCGCGGGAGGGTGCACAATGCCGATTTGCAAACCGGGCATTAATCTAATTACTTGAAGTTAGGTTCGCTGCGACAGGCCAATGGATCTACGTGGGGAAAAAATCGAGTTTGCTGACACGGCCGAGACTGAAGGGCGCGAACGCGAGGTTCGCTTCATTTTCAACATTGTTCAACCTGATCGATGAACACCTCATTCAGGCGATCTAACATTCCACGGGACGGCCTTCGACCGTCCTTGAACTCAGACGCTATGCCTCTGCGGAAAGGCTCAGATGACTACTTGTAGCCACATCGTTTTGATGGCTTCGTACAACGAGTGGATGAACGCAAAACTGTACGGAACTGCGGGGAAACTGTCCTCGCAAGAATTGGCGGCTGACAGAAAAGCATTTTTCGGTTCGCTTATCGGAACCCTTAACCACATCGTGGTGGGTGACACGATTTGGTTAAAGCGGTTCGCAACGCACCCATCCAATCATCCGGCGCTTGATCCAATCCGCAAATTGCGAACCCCTTCGTCACTAGATGAATTGTTGTTCACAGATATTGGAGAGCTGTCCAACCATCGAAAAATGCTGGATGAGATAATCAAACAATGGGCAACAGCACTGACTCAGGAAGATTTATCACGCGTTTTACGCTACGCCAACATGAAAGGCGTTGTGGCGAAAAAGAGCTTTTCCAGCCTTGTCATGCACTTCTTTAATCATCAGACCCATCATCGGGGGCAGGCAACCACGCTTTTATCTCAGGTTGGCGTAGATGTGGGAGTTACTGATTTACTCGCACTTATCCCGGATGAAGTCGACGCATAGCATTTCGCTCCAGAGGGCAGTCAAAAAGCTGCGCTTTTACGTTAAATTTTTTTGATCTTCGATTACCCTCAAGGGGGGTATTGAAAAGAATTCTTGGCGTTCATGGCGGCCTTGGCGGTTTAATTGGTTTTTTGATTTATTGTCCTGTTGTTTTTCTTGGCGCCTTGGCGGCTAATTTAAATGGTTTCCAATCAAGAAATTAAAAACGCGGTTGCCGTGCTGCGCGCCGGCGGGCTGGTCGCGTTTCCCACCGAGACGGTATACGGACTCGGCGCCGACGCC
>CAKKQX010000326.1:15624-42824 GCA_919902235.1 Burkholderiales bacterium | reverse complement strand
GTGCCGGTGGCGGAGATGTCGCCCTGTTGCGAATGGATTTCAAAGTAAACAAGATTGTCCACGACCTTAAGCAGCGCCGTCTGGTTGTTGATCGCCATGACCTTGGGGCTCGAGAGCACCCGCGTCGAACCGAATTCCTGCAGCAGCTTTACAGTCAGGTTGATATTGCCGGCGCCGGAAGCCGGATTCTGGTAGCCGATGGCAATCGCATTGCCGGCGGTGGCGCCTGCCGCCACGGCCGCCGCGCCGAAACCGCCCAGCAGCGCCTGCGTAAAAGTGATGCCGCCGCTCACCGCGAGCCGGCTCCAGTCGACGCCGGCCTGGTAGCCTTCCGACAGCTGGACTTCAACGATGGTGGCCTCGATCAGCACCTGGCGCTGCACCGCGCTTGCGATGCTGTCCATATGTTGAATTATTAATTGATGCTGCTGGTCCGTTGCGAGCACCGTAACGGTGCCGCTGATGGGATTTACAATTACGTCCTTGCCGATATCTGTCGATTGCAAGGTGGGCGGTGGCTTGGGTGCGCTGACCATCATGTTCTTCAGCAATTCGCTTGCTCCAGGCCCGGCGCGAGACGCGGCTTCAATGGTTTTCAACGTTTCGTCCCGCGCCAGTTTTTCGCGCTGCGCGCTTTCGGCTTTTTCCTCGGTGGTACTCGCAATGCGGCGTGTCGAGACCAGAATGGCCTGGATGTTGTCTTTCAGTTGTTCCCAGAAATCGTTGTTTGATTTGCTGGTAACTTCAGTTCTTGAGCCGCCGGCAGCTCCCGCTGCGCCGCTTTGCGAAGAACCGGTTCCGCCTGAAGATGATGAGCTGCCCACTTCCCCGGTCACATTTATTGTGGAAGTCACGGTGCGCGTGGTATTGACATAGTTCACGCGGTAGGTTTTCACGTAGGGCGTGTCAGGCGACACGATGATGGTATTGCCCTCAACCCGGTGGCGCAGGTTGACTTGCTTTGATATGCGCTCGAGGATGGCCGGCAGCGTTTCGTTTATGGCATTGAGGCTGACCAGTCCCGCAAGCCCCGGATGAATGTCGATGTTCTGCTTGGTGTCGCGCGCCAGCGCCAGCAGCAACTCTTTCACCGGCACTTCGTTGACCACCACGCTGTAGGTCTGCGGCTTGACGGCGGGTTTGGGCGGTGGCACGAAGCTGGATACGCGCGCCGGCGGCGGGATCGCCGTCAGCGGCTCGGGCTTGATCTGCGGTTTGCTGATGTGGCCTTCGGAGGGCGGGATGTAAGGACGGACCTCGGCGCAGCCCGCAGCCAGCACAAACAATGCAGAGAGGGCTGCAGCCCGGCTGCCATAGCGGAAAAAATGCAGCGGCGTGGCGTTGTTGTCCCGGTGCGCCGGGGATGCTGCTCCAGTCGATGCGTGATCGGTAGCGGGTTGTGAATGCATGGTGTTGCCTTTCCCCTCGTCCGACCATCCCGTCTGCGGCCGGATAATCATCCAAGCGCCGATCAAGTGTTCTGCTGCTGTTTGATTTCCGCGCGTATTCCCTGCACGGTGCGCAAAATCGGTCGATTCGCCTGCAGGAACGGCGGCAATTTTTCGAGCGCCTCCTGCGCGGCACGGTAGTTGTTGAAACTGCCGTACAGAATCGTGATCGACGGCTTTTGTTTCACCAAAGTACGATACACAAAAACCTTATTCATTTCAACGAATTTCCCTATTACATTGAGATGATGCTTTAGCTGTTGCTCGTCATTCGTTCCCATCAGCTGGATGCTGAATGTGTTGTGGGGCTGTTTGTTCAGCCATTCCCGGGTTGCGGCAAAACGCTGGCCGACGAGATCATCTTCGTTTGCCGCGGTTGATTTTCCGCTGTTGCTTGCGGCGTCAGGCGCAAGCAGGGCAGCACTGCTTGGGGCTTGGGCGGCAAAGACTGCGCGGCTGGATGCGGCGCTTTCCTGCGCCACAACCGGCGCCGGAGTTATTTCATAACTATTTGTTTTTAAAGATATTTTATCTTCTGCCGAAGTGCCGGCTACAGGTCCTGGAGACGGGGCAGCCGGTGCGTTGATCGCCGCAGTGCTGAGCGTATTCCGGGCGCCGCGCTCGACCAGCGCATTCAAAGCGGCACCGATCACCGCGCCGGTGGCGATCAGGGCAATGGCCCAGGCGTAACGCGGGCGTGCCCGCAACTGCGGATGCTGGCTGAACTCGCTGTCGCGGATTGCAGCTGCGACGTGTTTGGGCTTGATGGTGTGGGTGTTTTCCGAAAACGCTGCCAGTAGCGCCTTGTCGGCGATGAAGTTGACGCGGCGGGTGAGTCCGCCTGAAGCGTGCGCCACGCGCTTTACCACCGCCGTTGAGAACAGGTCCGGCCCGTGGTAGCCCGCCGCGCGCATGCGGAACATCAGGTATTCGCGGATTTCACCCGCATTCAGCGGTTCGAGACGGAAACTGTGGGCGATGCGCTCGCGCAACTGCCGGATATCCGGCCGCCGCAGGTTGTCGTCGAGCTCGGGCTGGCCGAACAGCACGATCTGCAGCAGCTTGTCGTTTTTGGTTTCGAGGTTGGACAGCAGCCGTATTTCCTCGAGCGTGGCCAGCGGCATGCTCTGCGATTCCTCGACGAACACCACCACCCGCTTGCCGTCGGCGTGGCGCTGGAGCAGATGATCGTGCAGTGCCTGCATCGCTTCCAGCCGCGATGCGTTGCGCTCCAGCCCGAGTTGCAGTTCAAAGGCGATGGCGTGCAGGATCTCGTCGGGGGATACGCTGGGGTTGGCAAGATAAACGGTTTCGATATTGGGCGGCAGGCGCGCCGGCAGCATGTTGCACAGCATGGTCTTGCCGCTGCCGACCTCGCCGGTGACCTTGATGATGCCTTCGCCGTGGCTGATGGCATAAATCAGCGCTTCCAGTATGGGGCCGCGGTTGCCGCCGCTGAAAAAGAACTCGGTGTTGGGCGTGATCTTGAATGGCGCCTGGTGCAGGCCGAAATGGCTGTAGTACATGGCTTATGCGCTCCGCGGCAGGCTCACCCGGTCACTTGGGGGCAGGGCGCGCGGATTCGTCATTTTCGCCCGGGTTGGCGTAATTCTGCATCCGGCTGTAGAGCGTGGTGCGGTGTATGCCCAGCAGTCTGGCGGCCTGGGTCAGGTTGCCCTGTGTCACCATCAGCGCCGCCTCGACGTAGCCGCGCTCCCATTGCCGCAGCGTGTCGTCGAGGTTGAAATTCTTCTGCAACTGGAGCTGGCGTTTGGCGGCTTCGAGCAGCGCCTTGAAATCCTGCACCGCCGGCAGTCCCGGCAGATCGATGTCCATGCTTTCCATGTCGAGCTCGGTCTGCACCTGCTCGGTGCTGATTTTCTGCCCCGAATACTTGGTGGTGAGGCGGATGACGATATTGCGCAGCTCGCGCACATTGCCGGGAAAGCTGTAATCGAGCCACAGGTCCATCGCCCGCTTGTCGAGCTCGAACGAAGTCACCTTTGCCTGGCGCGCGTAGAAGTCGCGGAAATGATCGAGCAGAGTCACTTTGTCGCCGTTAAGATCGCGCAGGGCCGGCACGTTCACTGTGAACACGGACAGCCGGTGGTAGAGGTCGGCGCGGAAGCGGCCGTTGCGGATCTCGGCGCGCATATCGCGGTTGGTGGCGGCGATCACGCGCGCGTTCGACACCAGGCTCTGGGTTTCGCCGACGCGCTGGAACTCGCCGTTTTCCAGCACGCGCAGCAGTTTCGCCTGCAATTCGAGCGGCAGCTCGCCGATTTCGTCCAGAAACAGGGTGGAATCCTTGGCGTCCTCGAAATAGCCGGCACGCGAGGTGGTGGCGCCGGTAAACGAGCCCTTGGCGTAGCCGAACAGCGTCGGCTCGACCAGGTTGGGCGAAATCGCGGCGCAGTTGAGCGCGAGAAAAGGCCGCGCCGCGCGCTGGCTCATCGTGTGCAGCGATTTCGCGACCAGTTCCTTGCCGCTGCCCGATTCGCCTTCGATCAGCACCGGAAACGGCGCGTTGGCAAACTGGCCGATTTGCTGGCGCAGCTTTTCCATAAGTATGCTGTTGCCGAGCAACCCGCTGTCGGGGGCGGCGCCCAGTTCGGCGTCGCGGATGGATAGTGCGCGCAGCAGCAGATTCTTGAGGGTTTGCGGTTCGCACGGTTTGGCGACGAATTCAACCGCGCCCAGCGTGCGCGCATGGCGCGCATTGGTCTCGTCGCTCTGTCCCGAGAGCACGACGATTTTCATGCCGGGCGAATGGGCAATGAGTTCGCTGATCAGGCGGAATCCTTCGTCGGGGCGGTGCGGCGTCGGCGGCAGCCCGAGGTCGATCAGCGCGAGTTGCGGCGGGTTGTCGAGCTGGCGCAGCAGGCTTTTGACCTGGGCGCGGGAATCCGCGACGTAGACCGAGAAATCCCTGCCCAGCACGAAGTTGAGTGTGTCGGTGATCAGCGGATCGTCGTCGACGATCAGCAGATCCGGTTTTGCTTGCTCATCCACCTGTCGCCGCTCCCGCCCTGTTGAGAATACAGTAAATACCCAACGGGTTTCCCCTCACTGCAAGCCCTCTTCCTTCTCCCCGCGGGAGAAGGTGCCGCGTCAGCGGCGGATGAGGGAAACAGCGCATCGATTCCCGTCAACTTTAATTAAAAGATTGTAGTTAATATCCGGCATCCGGCATCCGTTATCCGGGATAACGGGGGTATTGTGCCAGATAGGGCAGGGCGGCGGCAGTCCGGAGTTCACGCTGTCGCCGCAGCGTGGTCCGCGATGCAGGCCAGGAAGGCCTGCTCGAGGTCGGCCGCCGCGAATTTGCGGACCAGTTCCTCCGGGGTGCCGGCGAACTGCAGCTGCCCGCGGTGCAAAATCGCCATGCGGTCGCACATCTCCCCGATATCAGCCAGCGCGTGCGAAGTAAAAAACAGCGTGCGCCGGGCTTTGCGCAATTCGCGCAGTTCGCGCTTGAGCAAGGCGCGCGCTTTGGGATCGAGGCCGCTGGTCGGCTCGTCGAAGACGTAAAGCGCCTTGCCCGAAAGCAGGCAGGCGGCGAGCCCGAGTTTTTGCGTCATGCCCTTGGAATAAGTGCGCGCCAGCCGGGTCAGCGCCGAAAGCTCGAGTTCGAGCGCAGCGAACACGCGCGCCACCTCTGTCGCGTCGTACGGTGCGCGGTGCAGTTCGAGCATGTATTGCAGGAAGTCGCGGCCGGTGAGGTAGAACGGCGGATTGAAGCGCTCCGGCAGGAAGGCGAGCTGCGCGCGCGCCGCGGTCAGGGTGTGCGGCACGCCGAAGATTTCAATGCTGCCGGCATCGGCCGCGCAGAAATCGAGCATGCACTTGACGAGCGTGGTCTTGCCGGCGCCGTTTTCGCCGACCAGGCCGAAGCATTCGCCCTGCCGCACCTCGAGTGAAAAATCCGCGAGCGCGGCCACGCCGGCATAGGACTTGCCGACCTGGTCGAAGCGCAGCGCGATGTCGTCCATTGCCGTAACTTATACGCGGCAAAGGTCAAAAGCAATGGACAGGATTAACAGGATTTACAGGATTTTTGTTTTTTTAAGGGTCTCGCCGGATGATGACAATGAGGGCGCGAAAGGCGGGATTACCCCCCGAATGCCGTTGGTTTTGCCCCGGCCCTGTTTTTGTCCTGTAAATCCTGTTAATCCTGTCTATTCTGTTTTGGTTTTATAATCCAAACATGCAGAATGCCGACCTGCCGCTGTTCAGGCAGCTTTCCGACAACAGCGGCCACTACCGCGATCCGCTGACTGCGATCGACTGGGCGCAACTCGACACCCGCAGCTTCTGGCTGCCCGAACCCGCATTGTCGCTGTACGGATTGCCCGAGTACGCCACGCTGGCGCCCGACATCCGGCAGCGGCTGTCGCAGTACGAGTTCATCAATGTGATGCATGCGGGGTTGTGGCTGGAAAGCCTGTTCCTGCAGCGCCTGTCGCGCCGGCTCACGCCCGCGCTGCCGCGCGCCGAATACGAATATTTTCTGCACGAGTTGCGCGAGGAAACCGGGCACAGCCTGATGTTCCTCAGGGCGATCGAATCGAGCGGGCTGCCGCTGCCGCGGCACGCGTGGCGCGCGCCGCGGCTGGCGGATTTTCTGGCACGGCATGCGCCTGCCAGTAGCGCCCTGTTCTGGCTCGCAACGGTGATCGCCGAAGACATTCCCGACAAGTTCAACCGCCACCTGCGCAATCACGCGGATTCAGTCAATCCCGTCGTCGGGCAAATCTGCACCCTGCACGTCATCGACGAGGCGCGGCACATCGCTGCGGCGCGCAGCAAACTCGATGCGGCGCTGGGTCGCGCCTCGCCGCTGCAACGGGCGTTGCTCAATCCGCTGATGAATCTGCTGCTCAGGCAGTTTGTGGACGTGTTTTATCTGCCCCCGGCGCGTTTTTACGAGCTGGCGGGGCTCACCCGCGGCAAGTGGTGGCGCCGGCTCGCGGCGCACAACGCCGTGCATCGCGCGTTCGTGAATCAGCGCCTGGCCGCTACGCTGCGGGTGCTTGAGGGCTACAACCTGAAGCCGGAGATATAAGAAATAATGAGCCTGCCGGATTCAGGTCTGTGCCAGCGCCTGTGCGGCTGAGCAGCTGCTGCGCCATCCCAGTTCAGCTTGCGCGCGGCGACAGTCTAGCGTCAGGTTCCTGGTGAGCCCGTCTATCCATGCCGGCTCGCCGCCCCATCCGCTGATTTTCCACGCCGTGCTCAGCGTTGCGCGCGCCATCGACACCGGCAGTGGCACGCTCACCCGGTGCCGCGCCCGGATCGCATCGCGAAAGCTGAAGCTGTCTGCGGTTGCCAGGTTGAGCGGCCCGCGCACGGCGCTTTGCATGGCGAGCAGCACCGCCTCGGCCACGTCATCTTCGTGCACGCACTGTAACCGCGGCGCCGGCTCGGGCAGGCGCAGGTGGCAGGGCTGCCTGAGCAGCCATTTGAGCAGGGGCTGGGCGTTGGGACCGAGAATCGCGTGTGGCCTCAGCCGTGCGCATTGCGGAAATTCGGCGGCGAGCCAGCGTTCCAGGCGCGCCTTGTGCTGTCCGTACAGAAATCCCGGCAGCGGTGCCAGCGGCGTGTCTTCATTCAGATTCTCGCCGCTGCCATAGACCGCTGCGCTCGACAGATGGATCAGGCGGGTGATTCCCGCGGCGCGCGCGGCGCGGAACACATTCTGCCCGCCGTTGATATTGACATCGGACATTGCGGCTTCGCTCATACGCCCACGCAAAACACGAAAAGCCATATTAATCAATATGTTATGATTTTCCATGTGGTTCGCGAGCTGTGCTGCGCGGATATCGAGATGGGTCGGGCTGAATTTCGCGTGGGTAAAATGCGCTGCTCTGATATCGATACCCGTGACCTGGGTGACGGCGGGATGCGCGCACAGCCTGGGCAGCAGTGCCCGCGCCAAATGCGCGCTGGAGCCGGTGATGAAGACTTTCATTGCAGGATTGATAGCCGGGGAATCAGGATGGTGGCGAGAAAAGAGGCGCCGAGCATGCTTACTGCCCGATTCCCGGACCTGGATCGGGGGCGAATGCCGGCATGACTTCGCGCGCGAACAGCGCCATCGATTCGCGCACGGTGTCACTGTCGAGCGCGCCGGCACCGAAGGCGCACATTAGATGGGTGACGCCGGCCTCGGCGTACTTGCGCAGTTTCGCGATACATTGCTGCGGCGTGCCGACTACGGTGAGCCCCGCCATGTCGGCAAGCCCGAAATCTATGCCCAGTTTCAGCAGTTGGCGGAAGCGTCCCAGTTCGTGGATCTGCTCATAGCCGGGGTAGAGTTTTTCCAGCACCGGCAGCGTGTTCTTGTAAAGCTCGCGGTAAAACCAGGTGAACGCGGGCTGCGCCAGTTGCCGCGCGCGCTCGCCGTCGGCGAGACACAGCACGCCCAGCGTCATGCCGATGCGTGGCGGCTTTTCGGCGCGCCATGCCGCGCGATATTTGCCGATGTCGTGCTTCACCATGAACCAGGGCTTGAAGGGGCCGGCGAGCACGCCCAGTTCCCGTTCTGCCGCCCAGGTGTAGGTTGCCGGGCTCACCGCCGCGGTCCACAGCGGCGGATGCGGCTGCTGCACGACATGCGGCACGATGTCGAGCGCATCCAGCCGGTAGTATTTGCCGTGGTGGGTGACGGGTTGCCGGCGAAAACTTTTGTACAGTATCGCCAGACTGTCGTCGACGAGTTCGCGGCTTTGCTCCATGCCGGCGCCGAACACCGCGTATTCATGCGGCGAAAAACCACGCCCGATACCAACTTCGAGGCGGCCGCCGCTCAGAATGTCGAGAGTAGCGATGCGCTCCGCGATGTGGACCGGGTGGTGCAGCGGCAGGGGGATCACCGCGTGTCCGAGGCGGATGTCGCGGGTGCGTTGCGCAGCCGCGGCGAGCACCAGCTCGGGTTTGGAGAGGTGCGAGTAGCCGCGCATGAAATGGTGTTCGACCAGCCACGCGCAGCCGTAGCCCAGACGGTCGGCAAGCGCGATTTCCGCCAGCGTGTCGGCATAGGCTGCAGCCTCGCTGCGGCCGGATCCGGCCGGCAGCGCGAGCTCGTAAAACAGATCAAAGCGCATGGAAAAACACTTTTTGTGTTAATGACATATGATGCCAGCACGGCCCCGCGGCAGCCAGGCAGCAATTTGGTCGGGTATTGAAACTAGTTTAGAATCCGCAGTTTTCGGCGATCAACTTTCTTAAGTGGCGACAGAAAATCTGGTCGAAATTTCCGGCGTGAGCTTTGCTTACGGCCGGCGTCCCATCCTGACCGGGATCGACATGGTCATTCCGCGCGGCAAGGTGGTGGCGATCATGGGCATCAGCGGTTCGGGCAAGACCACGCTGCTGCGCCTGATCGGCGGGGTAATGAAGCCCGGCCAGGGCCAGGTCAGGGTGGACGGCCGTCTCACCCACGAACTCGACCAGGACGGCATCTACGGCATGCGCCGCCGCATGGGCATGCTGTTCCAGTTCGGCGCCCTGTTCACCGACCTGTCGGTATTCGACAACGTCGCGTTCCAGATGCGCGAGCACACCGATCTGCCGGAACGCATGATCCGCGACCTGGTGCTGATGAAACTGCACGCGGTGGGATTGCGCGGCGCGGCGCAGTTGATGCCTTCGGAGCTTTCCGGCGGCATGGCGCGGCGGGTGGCGCTGGCGCGCGCCATGGCGCTCGACCCCATGCTCATGATGTACGACGAGCCGTTCACCGGCCTCGACCCGATTTCGCTGGGTGTGATCAGCAATCTCATCCGCAACCTGAACGACGTGCTCGGCGCGACTTCCATCGTGGTGACGCACGATGTGCACGAGGCGCTGGAAATCGTCGATTACGTTTATTACCTGTCGGACGGCAAAATGGTCGCCCACGGCACGCCGGACGAGATGCGCGCGTCGACCGACCCCCTGGTTCACCAGTTTGTCCACGGCGAATCCGACGGGCCGGTGGCGTTCCAGTACCCGAGCGCGAGTTTTTCCTCGGAACTCAGGCTGGGAGCCCGTCATGATGTCTAAGCAATCGATACTGTCGGTGCGCAGCATAGGCCATAGCGCCATAGAGGCCGTGCTGCGCCTGGGCTATGCCACGCGCTTCATCGCGCTTACGCTGCTGCATTCGGGAACCAGCTTCCGCCGCCCGCGCCTCATCATCCGCGAATTGTACTTTACCGGCGCGCTGTCGCTGATCATCATCCTGGTGTCCGGGCTGTTCGTCGGCATGGTGCTGGGGCTGCAGGGCTACCAGACGCTGCAGACTTACGGCTCCGAGTCCGCGCTGGGTGTGCTGGTCGCGCTGTCGCTGGTGCGCGAACTGGGTCCGGTGGTATCGGCGCTGCTGTTCGCCAGCCGCGCCGGCTCCGCCATGACCGCGGAAATCGGCCTGATGAAGGCGACCGAGCAGCTGTCGGCGATGGAAATGATGGCGGTGGATCCGATTGCCCGCGTGGTGGCGCCGCGCTTCTGGGCAGGCATCATCTCCATGCCGCTGCTCGCCGCCATGTTCAGCGCCATGGGCGTGTTCGGCGGCTATCTGGTCGGCGTGGTGCTGATCGGCGTGGATGAAGGCTCGTTCTGGTCGCAGATGCAGAGCGCGGTCGATTTCCGCGAGGATATACTGAACGGCGTGATCAAGAGTTGCGTGTTCGGCCTGGCGGTGACCTGGATCGCGCTGTTCGAGGGTTACGATGCGCCGCCCACCGCGGAAGGCGTGTCCGGCGCCACCACGCGCACCGTGGTCACTTCTTCGCTGGCCATACTGGGGCTGGATTTTTTGTTGACCTCATTCATGTTTCGGGGGGTTTGATGGAACGCTCAACGCTGGATTTGTGGGTGGGACTGTTTGTTTGCGCCGGGGTCGGCGCGCTGCTGATTCTGGCGCTCAAGGTGGGCAATATGAGCGGCCTGAACGTGTCCGATACCTACCAGGTTTACGCCAATTTCGACAACATCGGCGGTCTGAAACCGCGGGCGCCGGTCAAAAGCGCGGGCGTGGTGGTCGGGCGCGTCGCGGGGATCAGTTTCGATAACGAGAAATTCCTGGCCAAGGTCATCATGACGCTGGACAAGAACTACAAGTTTCCCCGCGATACCACGGCTTCGATACTGACTTCGGGTTTGCTCGGCGAGCAATACGTCGGTTTCGTGGCCGGCGGCGATGAAAAAATGCTGGCGCAGGGCGATGCGCTCAAGCTCACGCAATCGGCGGTGGTGCTGGAGAACCTGATCAGCCAGTTCCTCTACAGCAAGGCGGCCGAAGGGGACGGCAAGAAGTAGTCATGAAAGCGGGCGCCACAGGCGCCGGCTATGCGAGGGAGGTAAATGCGCAACATATTGTTTTTAAATATTATTTTAGGATTGTTTTGGTATGCTCCGGCAGTTGCCGCGGATTTGGTGGCGCCGGACGTGCTGGCGAAAAGCGTAACCGAAGAGGTGCTCGCCATCATCCGCGCGGACAAGGACATCCAGGCCGGCAACCAGAAGAAAGTGCTCGATCTGGTCGAAACCAGGATCGCGCCGCATTTCAATTTTGCCGGCATGACGCGGATTGCGCTGGGCAAAAACTGGAACCAGGCCAGTGCGGAGCAGCGCAAGACGCTGGCCCATGAATTCCGCACGCTGCTGGTGCGCACCTATACCACCGCGTTTACCCAGTACAAGAACCAGACCGTCGAGTACCGCTCCCTGCGTCTGGCGCCCGGCGACAATGACGTGGTGGTGAAATCGTTCATCAGGCAGCCGAGCGGACAGCCGATCGCCGTCGATTACAGCATGGAAAAAACCGACGCCGGCTGGAAGGTCTACAACATGAAGATCGAGGGCATCAGCCTGGTGGAAAACTACCGCAACACCTTCAATACCGAAATTCAGAAGGGCGGTATCGACGGTCTGATCAAAACGCTGGGCGACAGGAACAAGGCGCTGGCGCAGGCGCAGGTGGTTCAGAAGTGATTGCCTGCGACGGCGGCCGCTGCGCGCTGCAGGGTGCGCTGACCATGGTCAACGTGACCGCGTTGCGCGATGAGGGCGTGCGCCTGTTCACTGCGCCCGAGGTGACTGTCGATCTTGCCGCCGTGACCGAGGTCGATTCGACGGCGTTGAGCCTGCTGTTCGAATGGCGCCGCGCCGCCCACAGTGCCGGGCGCAGGATCGCGTTCGTCAACCTTCCGGATAATCTCAGGAGCCTGGCCGCGCTCTATGGCGTCACTGAACTGCTGGGAGAGGAGAGAGGCGAGGGGCGAGAGGCGTAACACCGACCGGGCACGAACTGCCCTGCGATTTCCCCCCTTCTCCTTTCTCTTCTCTCCTTTCGTTTTTCGAGATGATTCCCGCGATCCAGGTCGATCAGGTCGCCAAGCGCTATGGCAGTCTGCAGGCGCTGGCCGGCGTCAGTCTCGACATTGCGCAAGGCGAGTTTTTCGGCCTGCTCGGTCCCAACGGCGCCGGCAAGACCACGCTAATCAATATTCTCGCCGGCCTTGTCATCCCTTCCGGCGGCACGGCGCGCGTGATGGGGTTCGATGTGCGCGAGCGCTACCGCGAGGCGCGGCGCGCGCTGGGCGTGGTGCCGCAGGAACTGGTGTTCGACCCCTTTTTCACGGTACGCGAGACACTCACCATACAGTCCGGTTACTTCGGATTGGCCGGCAACCGCGGCTGGATCGACGAAGTCATGCATCATCTCGATCTCACCTCAAAAGCCGACACCAATATGCGCGCGCTGTCGGGCGGCATGAAGCGGCGTGTGCTGGTGGCGCAGGCGCTGGTGCACAAACCACCGGTCATCGTGCTCGACGAACCGACTGCGGGCGTCGATGTCGAATTGCGGCAGGCGCTGTGGAAATTCGTGCGCCGGCTCAATCTCGACGGCCACACCATTGTGCTGACGACGCACTATCTGGAAGAAGCCGAGGCGCTGTGCGCCCGCATCGCCATGCTCAAGCAGGGGCAGATCGTGGCGCTCGACACCACGCAGAATCTGCTGAGAATGCATTCGGGCTGTTATGTCGTGCTGAGGCTGGATCCCAATGCGCTGCCTGCGGCTCTGGAGCCGCTGGTGGTGGAGCGTCGTGAAGACGGCGCCTGCCGGCTGGCGCTCAAGGACTACGTCGAAGTCGAGAGTGTGATGGCGCAGTTGCGCAAGGCTCAGGTGCGGGTGCAGGAAATGGAAGTGATGCGACCCGACCTCGAGGAAGTGTTCGTGCAGATTATGCAAAAGGCGTGAGGAGTGTCTATGGAAAGGAGAGAGGAGAGAGGAGATAGGAGAAAACCGCACGGTGACGCGCCAGCCGGTGAAACTACGCCTCTCGCCTCTCGCTTCACGCCTCTCCCAAAATGACCGGCTTCTACACTCTCTTCTACAAGGAATGGCTGCGCTTCTGGAAAGTGAGCGTGCAGACGGTACTCGCGCCGGTGCTCACCGCGCTGCTGTTCCTGCTGGTGTTTTCACATTCCCTGCGCGGGCATGTCGAGGTTTTTCCCGGCGTCGGGTACGCTTCCTTTCTGGTGCCGGGACTGGCGATGATGTCGATTCTGCAGAACGCCTTCGCCAACAGTTCCTCCAGCCTGATGCAGTCGAAAATGCAGGGCAACATGATTTTCATGCTGCTGGCACCGCTGTCGCACGGCGAGTTTTTCCTGGCCTACCTGCTTGCCGCGATGGCGCGCGGCATGGTGGTGGGTAGTGGCGTGTTCGCGGGCACGCTCTGGTTCGTCGATCTGCCGCTTGCGCATCCGCTGTGGGCCTTTCTGTTCGCACTTTTCGGCAGCGGCATCATGGGCGCGCTGGGTATCATCGCCGGCGTGCAGTCGGAGAAGGTGGACCAGCTTGCGGTGTTCCAGAATTTCATCATCCTGCCGCTGACTTTCCTGTCGGGTGTGTTCTACTCGATACAATCGCTGCCGCCCTTCTGGCAATGGCTGTCGCACCTGAACCCGATTTTTTACATGGTCGACGGTTTCCGCTACGGCTTTTTCGGGCACGCCGACGTGCCACCGTTGATCAGCCTGTCGATTGTCGCCCTGTGTTTTTTCGCCTTATCATGGCTCACCTACTGGCTCATCAAGACCGGTTACAAACTGAGGTATTAACATGGTTCAACCCGATCAGATCAAGACTTATATCCAGAACGGACTCGAATGCAACCACGTCGAGGTCAGCGGCGACGGCCATCATTTCGAGGCCGTTATCGTCAGTCCGCTGTTCCGCGGCAAGCCCAAGGTGCAGCAGCACCAGCTGGTGTACAAGGCGCTGGGCGACCGCATGCGCGAGGAGATTCACGCGTTGTCGATGCAGACCCTCACCCCGGAAGAATGGAAACAGTAACCTGCCGCCGGCGGACGAATGGATAGGCTCGTCATCGAAGGCGGCGTCCCGCTGCGCGGCGAAGTCGCCATTTCCGGCGCCAAGAACGCAACCCTGCCCATTCTGTGCGCGGCACTGCTGAGCGCCGAGCCGCTGAGGGTGAGGAATGTGCCGCATCTGCACGATGTCACCACCATGCTCAACCTGCTCGCCCAGATGGGGGTGGCGATCTCGCTCGACGAGAAGCTCGGTGTCGAACTGCGCGCGGTCTCGCTCACCAATCCGGTCGCGCCGTATGAACTGGTGAAGACCATGCGCGCCTCGGTGCTGGTGCTGGGGCCGCTGGTGGCGCGGCTGGGCGAGGGACGGGTGTCGCTGCCCGGCGGCTGCGCGATCGGGCTGCGGCCCGTCGACCAGCACATCAAGGGCCTGCAGGCGATGGGCGCGATGATCAGCATGGAGCACGGCTACATGATCGCCCGCGCCGCGCGGCTCAAGGGCGCGCGCATCCGCATGGATCTGGTGACGGTGACCGGCACCGAGAACATCATGATGGCGGCCACGCTGGCGCAAGGCACGACGGTGATCGAAAACGCCGCGCGCGAGCCGGAAGTCACGGATCTTGCCGATTGCCTGATCGCGATGGGGGCGAAAATCAGCGGCGCCGGCACCGACATCATCATCATCGAAGGCGTCGAGCGGCTGCACGGCGCGACCTACTGCGTGATGCCCGACCGCATCGAAAGCGGCACTTTTCTGGCGGCGGCGGCGGCGACCGGCGGCGACATCAGATTATGCGGCGCGCGCCCGGACATTCTCGACGCGGTGATCGACAAGCTGCGCGAAACGGGCGCGCATGTTGAAACCGGCAAAGACTGGATACATCTCAGGACCAACGGCGCGCTCAAGGCGGTCAACGTGCGCACCGCGCCTTATCCGGCGTTTCCGACCGACATGCAGGCGCAGTTCATGGCGCTCAACGCGGTGGCGAACGGCACGGCGCTGATCACGGAAACGATATTCGAGAACCGCTTCATGCACGTGCAGGAACTGCGCCGCCTGGGCGCGGAAATCGAGGTCGAGGGCAATGCCGCAGTGGTGAAGGGCGTACCCCACCTCGACGGCGCCACCGTGATGGCGACTGATCTGCGCGCCTCCGCCAGCCTGGTGATTGCCGGGCTCATTGCGCGCGGCGCGACCACGGTCGATCGCATTTATCATCTGGACCGCGGTTACGAACGGATAGAGGAAAAATTGTCCAGGCTGGGCGCGCGCATCAAACGCGTGCGGTGAAAAACTGAATTAGCCGCCAAGGCGCCAAGAGCGCCAAGGAAAGCAAACAAAGATTCAATGCTTCGCCTCACCTGGTCGCGAAAGTGATGAAACGGCGCCGGATTGGATGTTAGTTAGCGGCCTAAGCTATCTTAAAAATAATTAATAAAATAAATTAGATAGAATATTTTCTTGGCGTTCTTGGCGTCTTGGCGTCTTGGCGGCAAAAAGCTTTTTACCCCCGCGGCGCAGTCAGTTCCAGATCCTCGGCGTAAGGCGAATGGCGGTAGTGGAAGGGCACGGGGCCGTCGGGCTTGCCGCCGATGAACTGGCGCACGAACGGATCCTGCGAGTTCTTCACGTCCGCGGTGCTGCCCTCGGCGACAATCACGCCGTCGGCGATGAAATAGACGTAATCGACGATGCGCAGCGCTTCCGCCGCGTCGTATGAAACTACGATCGAAGTCACGCCCAGCGCGTCGTTGAGACGGCGGATCAGGTTGCCGATGACGCTGCAGGATATCGGATCGAGTCCCGCGAAGGGCTCGTCGTACATGATCAGCGCAGGGTCGAGCGCGATGGCGCGGGCCAGGCCAACGCGCCGCGTCATGCCGCCGGACAGTTCGGAGGGCATCAGTTGTGCCGCGCCGCGCAGCCCCACGGCGCTCAGCTTCATCAGCACCAGGTCGTTGATCATGTCCTCGGGCAGGTCGGTTTTCTCGCGCATCTGGAAGGCAATATTCTCGAACACCGACAAGTCGGTGAACAAGCCGCCCTGCTGGAACTGCATGCCCATCTTGCGCCGCAACCGGAACAACTCGTTGCGGCCGAGTTCGTGCACGGCCTCGCCCATGACCTTGACGTGTCCGCGCGAGGGGCTCAGCTGCCCCCCGATCAGGCGCATGAGGGTGGTTTTGCCGCAGCCGCTTGCGCCCATGATGCCGACCACTTTGCCGTTCGGGATGGCGAGGTTGATGCGCTTGAAAATCTCGTGACTGCCGTACGAGAATGCAAGATCCTGGATTTCGACGATGTTTTGCGTGCTCATGAATTATGTGGTGGTGTGCGTACGTCCTTGCGAAGCGCAAGTTTAAACCCATCTTCAGGTAAAAGGACTAAGAGGAGCGCGGCAGGCGCATGTATTGCGCGATGTTCAGCGCAAGCACGCTGCAGTTTTTCCGATGTTGTTTCAGAGGCATGTCGGCGGCGGCGCACGATTCGACGTATGCGCAGCAGGGGTTTCCTGCCCGAGCGCATCCCTTAAAGCTTTGTTTTTATTAGATTTCCTTTGCGCCTCTTGCGGGCTTTGCGCTAAAATGTGCTTTTTATCTCTGCCACGGCATTCATCGTGATTACCATCGCGCTCTCCAAGGGCCGCATTTTCGACGAGACGCTGCCGCTGCTGAAAGCGGCGGGCATACGCACGGCTGAAGACCCGGGGACTTCACGCAAGCTGATCCTGCAGACCAACCGGCGCGAGGTGCGGATTATCATCGTGCGCGCAAGCGACGTGCCGACCTATGTGCAGTACGGCGCGGCGGACCTTGGCGTTGCCGGCAAGGACGTGCTCGATGAGCAGGACTGTGGCGGGCTGTATCAGCCGCTGGACCTGAACATCGCCCGCTGCCGCATGATGGTGGCGGTGCCCAACGGTTTCGATTACCAGCGCGCGGTGCGCCATGGCGCGCGGCTCAGGGTTGCCACCAAATATGTGCAGACGGCGCGCGAGCATTTCGCCGCCAAAGGCGTGCATGTCGATCTGATCAAACTCTATGGCTCGATGGAACTCGCGCCGCTGGTGGGGCTGGCCGATGCCATCGTCGACCTGGTGAGTTCCGGCGGCACGCTCAAGGCCAACAATCTCAAGGCGGTCGAGGAAATCGCGCCGGTCAGCGCGCGCCTGATCGTCAACCAGGCAGCGCTGAAACTGAAGCGCGGCGCGATTCAGCCATTGCTCGACGCGTTCGCGCGCGCCGTGGCCTGATCATGCGCCGGCTCGATAGCACCCAGCCGGATTTCGAGGCGCAGCTTGCGCAGCTGCTCGCTTTCGAGGCTGCGCAGGATCCCAAGGTCGATGCCGCAGTTGCCGCGATTCTCGCCGACGTCAAGGCGCGCGGCGATGATGCAGTGCTCGAATACACCCGGCGCTTCGATCGTGTTGCGGCGAAATCGCTCCAGGACCTGGAAGTGCCGCGCGCCGAACTCGGGCGCGCCCTTGGGGAGCTCCCCACGGCGCAGCGCGATGCGCTGAACGCCGCTGCCGAACGCGTGCGCGCCTACCATGAAAAACAGCGCGCGCAATCCTGGTATTTTACCGATGCGGACGGCAACGAACTGGGCCAGCAGGTCACCGCGCTCGACCGCGTCGGCATCTATGTTCCCGGCGGCAAGGCCGCCTATCCCTCGTCGGTCATCATGAATGCGCTGCCGGCGAAAGTCGCCGGCGTGCGCGAGATCATCATGGTGGTGCCGACCCCGGGTGGCGTGAAGAACCCGCTGGTGCTCGCCGCGGCCGCGATCTGCGGCGTCGACCGCGTGTTCACCATCGGCGGCGCGCAGGCGGTGGCGGCGCTCGCCTACGGCACCACCACGGTGCCGCAGGTCGACAAGATCACCGGCCCCGGCAACGCCTATGTTGCCGCCGCCAAGCGGCGCGTGTTCGGCGTGGTCGGCATCGACATGGTGGCGGGGCCGTCGGAAATTCTGGTGGTGTGCGACGGCAGGACCGACGCCGACTGGATTGCCATGGATCTGTTTTCCCAGGCCGAGCACGACGAACTGGCGCAGGCCATCCTGCTGTCGCCCGATGCGCAGTTTCTCGACGCGGTGGCCGCCTCCATCGCGCGCCAGCTGCGGCAGATGCCGCGGCGCGAGGTAATCCAGGCTTCGCTCGCCGGCCGCGGCGCGCTGATCCGGGTGCGCGATCTCGAGGAGGCGTGCGCGCTCAGCAACCGCATCGCACCCGAACATCTGGAACTCTCGGTGGAAGATGCGCAGGCGCTGCTGCCCAGGATCAGGCACGCCGGCGCGATTTTTCTCGGGCGCTACGCTTCGGAGGCGCTTGGCGATTACTGCGCCGGGCCCAATCATGTGCTGCCGACTTCGCGCACCGCGCGTTTTTCCTCGCCGCTGGGCGTCTATGACTTCCAGAAGCGCTCGAGCGTGATCCGCGTCTCGCGCGAAGGCGCGCAAAAACTGGGCAAAATCGCGGTCGAACTCGCCAACGGCGAAGGGCTGGCGGCGCATGCCAAATCCGCGGAATACCGCATGAAATGAAGTTAGCCGCCAAGGCGCCAAGACGCCAAGGAAAACTTCCAGGGAAAATCTGTCCACGGGTGCTGTCATTCAGGGCAGGTGAATACCGCGCAACAAGGTTGCGTTGTTCTCTGCTGGCGCACGATTTATGAGTGTTCAATCTTTTGTTCTTCTTGGCGTCTTGGCGCCTTGGCGGCTCACAAGCTTTTATGTCTAAACAACCCGAAGACATCATCCGCGACGAGATCCGCGCGCTCAGCGCCTATCACGTGCCGGACAGCGTGGGGCTGGTGAAGCTCGACGCGATGGAAAATCCTTACGCGCTGCCCGCAGAGGTGCGGGCGGAGATCGCGCAGCTTGCGGCGGCGGCGGCGTTCAACCGCTATCCCGATCCGGGCGCGGCGCAGCTCAAGGCGCGTTTGCGCGAAGTGCTGGAGATTCCGCCGGGCATGGCAGTGCTGCTCGGCAACGGTTCGGATGAGATCATCCAGATGCTGGTGATGGCGGTGGCGAAGCCGGGCGCGGTGGTGATGGGGGTCGAACCGTCGTTCGTGATGTTTCGCATGATCGCGACCGTGTGCGGCGTGCGTTTCGCCGGCGTCCCGCTCAAGGCCGATTTCACGCTCGATGCGGAGCGCTTAGTTGCCGAAATAGCCGAACACCAGCCGGCGCTGATTTTCATCGCCTACCCCAATAATCCGACCGGCAGTCTGTTCGATGCGGCGGCGATGGCGCGCATCATCGAGGCGGCGCCCGGTCTGGTGGTGGTGGACGAGGCGTATCACGCGTTCGCCGGCACGACCTTCATGTCGCGCCTGCAGGACTATCCCAATCTGCTGGTGATGCGCACGCTGTCGAAATCCGGCCTGGCCGGACTGCGCCTGGGCCTGCTCGCCGGCCGCGATGCCTGGCTGGCGCATGTCGACAAGGTGCGCTTGCCGTATAATATCAACGTGTTGACGCAGCTGGTTGCGGAGCAAGTGCTGCGGCACCAGGCGCTGCTTGCCGGGCAGGCGGCGGCTATCAAGGCGGAACGGGCACGGCTTTTTGAGGAACTGCGGCGCATGCCGGGGGTGCGGCCTTTCCCCAGCGATGCCAATTTCATCCTGTTCAAAACCGGCGCGGCGGAACAGGTGTTCAACGATCTGAAACGACAGGGCGTACTGATCAAGAATCTCCATGGGTCGCATCCGGCGCTGGCCGATTGCCTGCGGGTTACCGTGGGCACGCCTGCTGAGAACGCCAAATTTCTTGGCGTCCTGGGCAAAGCCCTCGACACCTGACCGATTTCCATTTTATTAACTGCCATGCGCGAAGCTCAAGTCACCCGCAATACCCACGAGACGCAAATCAGCGTCAGGCTCAACCTTGACGGCAGCGGTCGTTCGACGCTCGCCACCGGCGTGCCGTTTCTCGACCACATGCTCGACCAAATCGCGCGCCACGGCGTGTTCGATCTTGAGGTCAGCGCCGACGGCGACCTGCACATCGATGCCCATCACACCGTGGAGGATATCGGCATCACGCTCGGCCAGGCTTTCGCCAAGGCGATCGGCGACAAGAAAGGCGTGCGCCGCTACGGCCACGCCTATGTGCCGCTCGATGAAGCGCTGTCGCGGGTGGTGGTCGACCTCTCGGGCCGGCCCGGCATTGAAATGAAAATCGATTTTGTGCGTGCCCGCATCGGCGAATTCGACGTCGACCTGGTGCATGAATTTTTCCATGGTTTCGTCAATCACGCCCAGGTCACGCTGCACATCGACAATCTCAGGGGCGACAACGCGCATCACCAGGCGGAAACCGTGTTCAAGGCCTTCGGCCGCGCGCTGCGCATGGCGGTCGAGCTCGACCCGCGCACCCAGGGCGTGCCGTCGACCAAGGGCAGCCTGTGAATTCCGGGTTTGACGTCTGAGGTTTGGGGCGCGCCGGGCACAGCAACTTGAAGTTCCGATCCTGTCATTTCCAGCCGGATTTCCGATGATCGACGTTGCCGTCATCGACTACGGCATGGGCAATCTGCGCTCGGTATCGAAAGCGATCGAGCACGTTGCCCCGCAGCTCAAGGTTGCCGTCACCGGCGATCCCGAAGTCGTGATGCGTGCCGCGCGCGTGGTGTTTCCCGGCCAGGGTGCCATGCCGGATTGCATGCGCGAAATGCAAGCGCGCGGCCTGCGCGAGGCGGTAATCGCCGCCGCACGCAGCAAACCGTTTCTCGGGATCTGCATCGGCCTGCAGATGCTGTTCGACCGCAGCGAAGAGGGCGACGTCGCCGGCCTGGGTCTGTTGCCGGGGAAGGTGCTGCGGTTCCCGGCCGCGGCCATGGTGGATGCCAGGGGCGAAAAACTCAAGGTTCCGCACATGGGCTGGAACGAGGTGCATCAGGCGATGCCGCATCCACTGTGGGAAGGCATCGCGCCCGGCAGCCGCTTTTATTTTGTACACAGTTATTTCCCGGTACCGGCGGATCCGCAGTTGATCGCGGGCTACTCTCTGTACCCTTTTTCATTCAGCTGCGCGGCCGCGCGCGATAATATATTCGCGGTTCAGTTTCATCCCGAGAAAAGTCATGCCGCCGGCCTGCGACTGCTGGCCAATTTTGTGGCATGGCAGCCTGCGGCGGCAGAAATCGGCCCGGCAAGCAGCGCCGGCCGGCCCCGCTCGCCGGCGCTATGAGCCAGGCCCGGATTTTGTGTATGATTGGAGATGTGTGCACCCACCGCGCCGCCTGAAGCCGTTTTATCATCCATTATTCCGACTGAGTTCCGGTTCGCTGCGGCTTCATGAAAATCTTCGCCCTTGCGTTGTAATTTCCCGCTTCGTTTATGCTGATTATTCCCGCTATTGATCTGAAAGATGGCAAGTGCGTGCGCCTGAAACAGGGCGTGATGGAAGGCGCCACCGTGTTTTCCGAAGATCCGGGAGCGATGGCCGCGCGCTGGCTCAAGCTGGGTGCACGGCGCCTGCATGTGGTCGATCTGAATGGCGCCACTTCCGGCCGGCCCAAGAACGGGCAGGCGATCAAATCCATAGTGGCGGCGGTCGGTGACAGGATGCCGATCCAGCTGGGCGGCGGTATCCGCGATCTCGATACGATAGAAAAATACCTGGATTCGGGCATCGGTTACGTCATTATCGGCACCGCCGCGGTCAAAACCCCGGGTTTTCTGCACGATGCCTGCAGCGCGTTTCCCGGGCACATCATGGTTGCGCTCGACGCCAAGGACGGCAAGGTCGCGGTCGATGGCTGGTCGAAAATGACCGGTCACGACGTGGTCGACCTGGCCAAGAAATTCCAGGACTACGGCGTGGAGGCGGTTATCTACACCGACATCGGGCGCGACGGCATGCTTACAGGCGTCAATATCGAGGCGACCGTGGCGCTGGCGCGCGAGCTCAGCGTGCCGGTAATCGCGAGCGGCGGCATTACCGACCTCGAAGACGTCAAGGCGCTGTGCAAGGTCGAGGCTGAAGGCATTTCCGGCGCCATCACCGGTCGCGCCGTGTACCAGGGCACCCTGGATTTTGCCGCAGCGCAGAAGCTGGCCGACGAACTGTCGCAGAAAGGAGAGGCGACAGGCGATAGGCGATAGGAGGAAATCCGCTCCTCTCTCTTCTCCCCTCTCTCCTCTCTCGCCTCATGGGTTTAGCCAAGCGCGTCATTCCCTGCCTCGACGTCACCGCCGGACGCGTGGTCAAGGGCATCAATTTCGTCGGTCTGCGCGATGCCGGCGATCCGGTGGAAATCGCGAGGCGCTATGATGACCAGGGCGCCGATGAGCTGACGTTTCTCGACATCACCGCCAGCAGCGACGGCCGTGATCTCATACTGCACATCATCGAGGACGTCGCCTCACAGGTATTCATTCCGCTCACCGTCGGCGGCGGCGTGCGTGCCGTGGAAGACGTGCGGCGCCTGCTCAATGCGGGCGCCGACAAAGTCAGCATCAACACTTCGGCGGTGCACAACCCGCAGCTCATTGCCGATGCCGCGGCGCGCTACGGGGCGCAGTGCATCGTGGTGGCCGTAGACGCCAAGCGCGTCGCCGGTGACACTCTGCGCTGGGAGGTGTTCACGCACGGCGGGCGCAAGGCCACCGGGCTGGATGCGCTCGAATGGGGGCGGAAAATGCAGGCCCTGGGCGCAGGCGAGATTCTGCTCACCAGCATGGACCGCGACGGCACGCGCAACGGTTTCGATCTCGAACTCACGCGCGCATTTTCCGAGGCGCTGGATATCCCGGTCATCGCCAGCGGCGGTGTCGGCAACCTCGACCACCTGGTCGACGGCATCCTCAAGGGGCGGGCCGATGCCGTGCTGGCCGCCAGCATATTCCACTACGGCGAGCACACGGTGCGCCAGGCCAAGGAGCACATGGCGCGGCATGGGATAGAAGTTAGAATCTGAAGTTGAGGCTTGAATTTGAGGCTTTACTTCCGGCCTGGCCAACCATCCGCAGGCCGCAAACAGTTAAACTGTGACAACAATGTCGGAAAACTGGCTGAATAAGGTGAACTGGGCGCAGAACGGTCTGGTGCCCGTGGTGGCGCAGGAGGCGGGGTCAGGCCGCGTGCTGACGGTGGCCTGGATGAACCGCGAGGCACTCAGTAAAACCGTACAGACCGGCGAGGTTCATTATTGGTCGCGTTCGCGCAAGAAACTATGGCACAAGGGCGAAGAATCGGGCCACGTGCAGAAAGTCAGGTCAATACGCCTCGACTGTGACGAGGACGTGATTCTGCTTGAAGTGGAACAGGCGGGCGGTATCGCCTGTCATACCGGACGTCACAGCTGCTTTTTCCAGAAACTGGAGGGCGAGAAATGGGTGACGACCGATCCCGTGATCAAGGATCCCCGGGAAATTTACAAAAAAACATGAGTACGCATGGCGGGATTGCCCCAGAGGCATGCCGGAGCTGAAAAAATGACAGACACTGAAATTTTGCGGCGACTTGCCGAGACGATCGCCGCGCGCAAGCAGGCCGGTGCTGCGGATTCTTCGTATGTCGCGAGCCTGTTTGCGAAGGGGCAGGACGCGGTGCTGAAGAAGGTTGCCGAAGAAGCGGCAGAAACGCTGCTTGCTTCCAAGGACGGTGATAAACTGCAGATTGTCCGCGAAACGGCCGACTTGTGGTTTCATAGCCTGGTACTGCTGGCGTGGCACGGACTCGGCCCCGACGATGTGCTGGCCGAACTGCGGCGCCGCGAAGGCATATCGGGGATAGACGAAAAGGCTGCACGCAAGTAACAACCACCGGGCATACTGCGACCGGCCGGCATAGGGTGCATAGGGTAATTGAGGAGCAAACAATGGGTTCTTTCAGCATCTGGCACTGGCTGATCGTTTTACTGGTGGTGGTCCTGGTGTTCGGCACCAAGAAGCTGCGCAACATAGGCGGTGATCTGGGCAGCGCCGTCAAGGGCTTCAAGGACGGCATGAAGTCCGAGGAAGACAAATCCGCCCAGCCGAAAGCGGAAATCCCGCCCACTGCCGGCCAGACCATAGAGGGCGAAGTCCGGAAGGAAACCCCGAAGGTGTGAGGGGTAAGGGATGGGGCGTGAGGCGTAAAGCTCTCGGTATCAGATGCGCCTCACGCCTCACGCTTCACGCCTAACGCCTCACGGTCCCAAGCATGTTCGACATAGGTTTTTCCGAGCTCATGGTCATTGCGGTCGTGGCGCTGATCGTGATCGGCCCCGAACGCCTGCCCAAGGTCGCGCGCACGTTCGGCCATCTGTTCGGACGCATGCAGCGTTATGTCAGCGACGTCAAAGCCGACATCAGCCGTGAAATGGAGATTGACGAGCTGCGCAAACTGCAGAGCAGCATGCAGGACGCGGCACGCTCGATTGAGCAATCGGTCTCCAGGGAAGTCAGCGCCACGGAAACCGAGCTGCAAAAGCTCGCCGACGTATCGACGCCGGATGCAGACGCGTCTGCCGTTGGCACTGCAGGACCTTCGCCTCCTTCATCAATCGAGGCGCCTCCATCGCCCGATGACAAGCCACAACTCGAACTCGGGCTGGATTCCGCGCCGCAGCCGCCGTCGCAAAAGCAGGCCTGAGGCCGGCGCTATTTCCAGGACAGCATGATTCAGGACACTTTCATTTCCCATTTGATGGAACTGCGCGACCGCTTGCTGCGGGTGCTGGGCGCGCTGGCGATCGTGCTGCTGTGCCTGCTGCCGTGGGCATCCGAACTTTACGACCTGCTGGCGCACCCCATGATGCGCGCGCTGCCCGAGGGCACCAAGATGATCGCCACCGGCGTGATAACGCCATTTCTGGTGCCGGTCAAGGTGGCGCTGATGGTGGCGTTCGTGATTGTCCTGCCGTATGTGCTGTATCAGGCGTGGTCATTTGTCGCGCCCGGACTCTACGCGCATGAGAAGCGCCTGGTGCTGCCGCTGGTGGTCGTGAGTTCCTTTCTGTTCCTGCTCGGCATTGCGTTCTGCTATTTTTTCGTGTTCGGCGTGGTGTTTGATTTTGTCCACAAGATCGCGCCCAAAAGCATCTCGGTCGCGCCCGACATCGAAAACTATCTCAATTTCGTGCTCACCATGTTCCTGGCGTTCGGTGTAACTTTCGAGGTGCCGATCGTGGTCGTGCTGCTGGTGCGCATGGGCGTGGTTACGCTGCAGCAGCTGAGGGACATACGCCCTTACTTCATCGTCGGCGCGTTCGTGATCGCCGCGGTCGTCACGCCCCCGGACGTCATATCCCAGTTTCTGCTGGCGTTTCCCATGTGGATATTGTTCGAAGTCGGCCTGATCGCCGCGCGCTTCGTGGCTACGCGCAAGCCAGATGAGGGGGACGATGAATACCGGCCGTTGTCCGAGACCGAGATGGAAGGTGAACTCGACAACATCGAAGCCGGCGAAAAATCCCGCAAGACCTGAAATCCGGCCGTCAGGCGCGGCCGCGTTGCCCGCCGCTTATTCTTTGCGGGGCTGTTTGGGCCGCCGGCCCACAGTAACGTTAAATTCCGCTTCGCCCTGGGTGCGCACCACCTTGAGCGCGGCCGGCTGACCGGGTGGTAGCGCCGCGATCAGGTTGAGCATGCCGGCGGAGTCGGCAACCGGCTTGCCGTTGACCGCAATCAATATATCGCCGGGCCTGACGCCTCCCTTGTCGGCGGGACTGCCGCGCAGCACCTCCGACACCAGCGCACCATTGGCCCGGGGGAGCTTTAACGATTCCGCGAGTTCCTTGGTGATGTCCTGCACGCCGACCCCGATCCAGCCGCGCGTTACCGAGCCGTTCTGTACGATCTGTTCCATCACCTGCTTCGCCACGCTCCCGGGAATCGCGAAGCCGATGCCCATGGAGCCTCCGGTACGCGAATAGATGGCAGTGTTGATGCCGATGAGATTGCCGCCGATGTCGACCAGCGCGCCGCCCGAGTTGCCGGGATTGATGGCGGCGTCGGTCTGGATGAAGTTCTCGAATGTGTTGATGCCGAGGTGGCTGCGTCCGAGGGCGCTGACGATGCCCATGGTCACGGTCTGGCCGACGCCGAACGGATTGCCGATGGCGAGCACGACGTCGCCGACGCTGGCCTGCTCCGAGCGTCCGAAGGTGATCGCCGGCAGTTTGGGCAGGTCGATTTTCAGCACCGCCAGGTCGGTTTCCGGGTCCGAGCCGACAACCCGCGCTTTGGCGCGCCGATTATCGGCGAGCGCAACCTCGATCTCATCAGCAGCCTCCACGACGTGACTGTTGGTCAGAATGTAGCCATTGTCGCTGACGATGACGCCGGAGCCGAGGCTGGAACTGCGTTGGGTTTGCGGATCGAGCTGATCGCCGAAAAAATGCCGGAACAGGGGATCATCCATCAGTGGATGGCGCGGCACTTTCACATCCATGGCGGTGAAAATGTTGACCACTGCCGGCATCGCTTGTTTTGCCGCGTCGCTGAACGAAGAGCTTTTATTTACTTCGACAGCGGATGACGACTCCTTGATGGTGACGATGTCGCCGCGCGGTTTTCCCGACAGCAGATCCGGCCGCAGCGTCGACACGACGAACAGCACGGCGAGGCACACGGTCGCAGTTTGACTAAAGACGAGCCACAGTTTGCGCATGTAGAAAAGTCGTTTTCCGGCTGGTTCGGGGTAAAATGTTTTTTGCAGCAGGATCAGCCCGTTATGGGACCGCAATCGCGCTTGACGCCTGCCGAACCAGCTTATAGAAGCTCCCAATTACCGCGATTATTGCCCAAACGGCCTGCAGGTGGAAGAGCACGCCGAAGTTTGCATCCCGACCAACGGCGCCACGGCTTCACTCGATTTTCTCAATGCGGTGATCGCCGCCGGCCTGCGCTGCTTCTCGAACGCGATATCAATTTTATTCGCGTTCATCGGCTGCTCGATGCCTGCGTTTCAGGGGAAGTGTCGGAACAGCCCGTTCAACTCGCGGGCGAATCGGGGCGCTGCATTGAATGCTGCCCGTCGCCATGCCACGGAGCACGATGGCGTGCAGGCCCTGGGCGCGCATCTGGCGCTGCGCCTTGGGCTCAAGCACCGCTGTACCGACATGGCGCATCCGGCGTCAGCCAGTCAAGGCCGATAACTTACCTCAACATACTGATATAAATGGTTTTTTTCAGGTTTCGCTTAACTTTCCCCCGGTGTTTTGTGTAAAATAACGGTTTTTCCCGCGCTTACAGAGATCATTTCATGGCTGATAAAGAAAAGACGGATAAAGGCAAGCGGCGCTTCCTGGTCGCGGCCACCGGCGTTGCCGGCGGGGTTGCCGCCGGTGCTACAGCAGTGCCATTTGTCGCGAGCATGCTGCCTTCCGAGCGCGCCAAGGCCGCCGGCGCACCGGTCGAGGCGGACATCAGCGGGCTTGCGCCCGGCGAACGCCTGACCGTCGAGTGGCGCGGCAAGCC
>CAKKQX010000326.1:0-15614 GCA_919902235.1 Burkholderiales bacterium | reverse complement strand
GGCAAGCCGGTGTGGATCGTGCACCGCACCAAGGAAATGCTCGACATCGTGAAAAAAAATGACGACAAGGTCGCGGATCCGGATTCGAAAAAGCCGATGCAGCCCGCATATGCGCAAAATGAGTTGCGCTCGATCAAACCGGAATATCTGGTGGTCGTCGGCATTTGTACGCACCTTGGCTGCTCGCCGGTCGAAAAATTCCAGGCCACGCCTGAAGCGTTCGATGCGAACTGGCAGGGCGGTTTTTACTGTCCCTGCCACGGTTCGTTGTTCGATCTGGCCGGACGCGTCTACAAAAACAAGCCCGCGCCGGAGAATCTGGAAGTGCCTCCGTATAAATTCCTGTCCGATACGCGCATTCTGATCGGCGACGACAGCAAGGGAGCGTAACGAGATGGCAGCAACGCAAAAACAGCCGGTCACCGGTGCCGGCCCCTTCAACGGCGTACTGACCTGGGTCGACCAGCGGTTCCCGCTGATTTCCCTGTGGAAAGACCATCTTTCCGAGTATTACGCGCCGAAGAATTTCAATTTCTGGTATTACTTCGGCTCGCTCGCGATGCTGGTGCTGGTGATCCAGATCGCCACCGGTATTTTCCTGACGATGCACTACAAGCCCGATGCCGCGAGCGCATTCGCTTCAGTCGAATACATCATGCGCGACGTGCCGGGCGGCTGGTTCATACGCTACATGCACTCCACGGGTGCTTCCGCCTTCTTCATCGTGGTCTACCTGCACATGTTCAGGGGGCTCATGTACGGTTCCTACAGGCAGCCGCGCGAACTGATCTGGATTTTCGGCATGCTGATCTATCTGTGTCTGATGGCGGAAGCGTTTTTCGGCTATTTGCTGCCGTGGGGACAGATGTCGTACTGGGGCGCGCAGGTGATCGTCAATCTGTTCAATGCGCTGCCGATCATCGGCCCGGACCTGTCATTGTGGATTCGCGGCGACTACGTGGTGTCGGATGCGACGCTGAACCGCTTTTTCGCCTTCCATGTGATCGCCATCCCGCTGGCGCTGCTGGGGCTGGTGGCCGCGCACATCATGGCGCTGCACGAAGTCGGTTCGGGCAATCCCGACGGCGTGGAAATCAAAAAACACAGGGATCCCAAGACCGGCCATCCGCTTGACGGCATTCCGTTCCATCCGTACTACACCGTCAAGGACACGCTGGGCGTGGTGGTGTTCCTGATCGTGTTTGCGGCCATCATGTTCTTCATGCCCGAGTTCGGCGGCTATTTCCTGGAATACAACAACTTCATCCCCGCCGATCCGCTGAAGACGCCATCGCATATTGCACCGGTCTGGTACTTCACGCCGTATTACTCCATCCTGCGCGCGGTTACCGAGGACTTCATGTGGTTCCTGGGCGCGGGCGTCGTCGCCTATGCCGTGCTGATCGTCATGACCGCCAGGGACGCCAGGGTAAGGATGCTTGCGGCCGCCGGCGGCGCCATTGCGATCGCGGCATTCATGTTCATCGAGCCCAAGGTGTGGGGCGTGGTGCTGATGGGCGCCGCGACGCTGGTTTTCTTTCTGCTGCCCTGGATTGATCGCAGCCCGGTCAAGTCGATACGCTACAAGGGTCCGATGTTCCGCTCGGCGCTGGCGATTTTCGTGGTGGTATTCCTGGTTCTCGGCTACTACGGCACCCAGCCGGTGACCGCCGCCGGCACTTTCATTTCCCAGGTTTGCACGCTGATGTATTTCGCGTTCTTCATGCTGATGCCGTGGTACTCGGCCATGGACAAGACCAGGCCCGAACCCGACCGGGTGACAGGGGGAGGAGCGCACTGATGATATCGGCAAAAAAGTTTCTGCTTGCCCTGCTGCTGGCGCCGCTGGCGGCAATGGCCGCCGTCGGTGATGTCAGGCTCGATCGCGCCCCCGTCAATGACCGCGACCTGGTCTCGCTGCAGCGCGGAGCGCAGGTGTTCGTCAACTATTGCCTGAATTGCCACAGCGCGAACTACATGCGCTACAACCGCCTGCAGGACCTCGGGCTGAATGAGCAGCAGATCAGGGACAACCTGATTTTCAGCAGCGCCAAAGTCGGCGATCTGATGAAAATCGCAATGGATCCGCAAGATTCCAAGGAATGGTTCGGCACGCCGCCGCCCGACCTGACCGTGATCGCGCGTTCGCGTTCCTCGCATCTGGGGCCGGGGTCCGACTGGCTGTATACCTACCTGCGCGGCTTCTATCGCGATGCAAGCCGCCCATCCGGCTGGAACAACACCGTATACCCCAACGTCGGCATGCCGCACGTGCTGTGGGAACTGCAGGGCGAGCAGGTGTTGAAGGAAACCAAAGTCCAGGCCGGGGGATACATGAAAACCGAGATGAAACTCGCGCTGGACAAAGCGGGCAAGATGGCGCCGCCCGAGTACGACCGTATGGTCGCCGACCTCGTGAACTACATGGATTATATGGCCGAGCCGGCGCGCCACAGCCGCACGACCATCGGCATTTATGCGCTGCTGTTTCTCGGCCTGATGTTCATTCTTGCCTACATGCTCAAAAAAGAGTTCTGGAAGGATGTGCATTAAAGGCCGGAAACGGTGAACCGTGAGCGGCAGGCCGTGACAGCAATCGTTTTTCCACCATTCACCATTATTTACTGCTTACCCATGGCGAAGCCATCATGATGACTCTTTATTCGGGTACCAGTTGCCCATTCAGCCAGCGTTGCCGCATCGTGCTCTACGAAAAGGGCATGGACTTCCAGATCGTCGACGTCGATCTTTTCAACAAGCCCGAAGACCTGGCGGTGATGAACCCGTACAACCAGGTTCCGGTGCTGGTCGAACGCGATCTGATTCTCTACGAATCGAACATCATCAACGAGTACATCGATGACCGTTTTCCCCATCCCCAGCTGATGCCGGCCGATCCGGTGATGCGGGCGCGGGCGCGGCTGTTTCTGTACCGTTTCGAGCAGGAAATGTTCAGCCATCTCGACGCGATCGAGAAGGGCACGCAGAAACAGGCGGACAAGGGGCGCACCGTCATCCGCGACAGCCTGACCCAGATCGCACCGGTTTTCGCCAAGCAGAAATTCATGCTGGGCGAGGAGTTTTCGATGCTCGATGTGGCGATAGCACCGCTGCTGTGGCGGCTTGATTACTACGGTATTCAATTGCCCAAGCAATGCGCGCCGCTGATGAAATATGCCGAGCGCCTGTTCAGCCGTCCGGCCTTCATTGATGCGCTGACCGCATCCGAAAAGGTGATGCGCAAGTGAAAACCGGAGAGGCGAGAGGCGGAAAAGCGCAAGACGCGCCGCATGCGCGACTCACGGCCCACGATTTGGGGATCACGCTGTTCTGACCATGGCTGAGAAGTCCACGAAACCGTATCTGATCCGCGCCATACACGAGTGGTGCTCGGACAGCAATTTCACGCCGTATCTTTCGGTCAAGGTTGACGCCAATACGCGGGTGCCGATGGAATTCGTGAAAAACGGCGAGATCGTGCTCAACATCTGCTACGACGCCACGCACAAGCTCACCATCGGCAACGATCTCATCCAGTTTGCGGCGCGTTTCGGCGGCGCGTCGCGCGAGTGCTCCATTCCAATCGAAGCCGTGCTCGGCATTTTCGCCAAGGAAAACGGACAGGGGCTGTTTTTCCCGGCCGAGTCCGCGCCTGCCGATGCCGCTGCGCCGGCGGCGCAGCAGGACGCACCCGCCCCCACGCCGCCCACCAACGGCGGCAAGCCCAAGCTGCAGGTCGTCAAGTAAGGTTTGTCCCGCGACGGCACAGCCGGCATCGGGACGATCGTCACAATGCGGCGTCATCGCGCGATGAGGACGTTTTTTTGCACCCGGGCATGAATTGGGTTTGTTGGCCATCGTGCGAAGCTTTATAATTCAGCACTTTGCCGGCATAGCTCAGTGGTAGAGCAACCGCCTTGTAAGCGGTAGGTCGTCTGTTCGAGTCAGACTGTCGGCACCAGCGGCAGCGGGAGCAAGGCGGCGGCATGCTCAGGACGGGGCGCCGGCATATGGGGTATTTTAAATTAAAACAAGAGTTTGGCTATTATCTGGCTGGGAACCTTTGCTATTTTTCGGGTCAAATAGAACGGCCTGATTCCGAACCGCCGCACCCGCAGATCCGCGGGTCAGCAGGTCATGGCGGTGCTTGAAATTTCCGACTTGGAGCCTGTTTATGGCGCAAACGATAGCTGTGGCCATGCCGACCACAGATGGAGGAACACGTGATCAAGGTTGAAAACCTGAGCAAAGCTTTTGGGTCCAAGCTCGCGGTCAATGATTTATCGTTCGCGGTCGAACGCGGCGAAGTTCTCGGTTTCCTCGGGCCGAACGGTGCGGGCAAATCGACCACCATGCGCATGGTGACCGGCTTTATTCCGCCCACAGCGGGGAAAATCAGCGTCGGCGGTTTCGACATGCTGGAAAACCCGATTCCGGGCAAGCGCCTGATCGGCTATCTGCCGGAGAACGCGCCGGGCTATGCCGACATGACGGTGCACGGTTTTCTTAACTTCTCCGCCGAGCTGCGCGGCATCCAGGGAGGGGCGCGCAAGCAGGCGGTAAACCGCGCGGTCGAGCTGTGTTTCCTCGAGAACGTGCTCTACCAGACCATAGAGACGCTGTCCAAGGGCTACAAGCACCGCACCTGCCTCGCGCAATCGCTGATTCACGACCCCGACGTGCTGATCCTCGACGAGCCGACCGACGGCCTCGATCCCAACCAGAAGCATGAGGTGCGCAATCTGATCAAGCGCATGGGCGAGAACAAGGCGATCGTTTTCTCGACCCACATCCTCGAGGAAGTGGAAGCGGTGTGCTCGCGCGTGATCATCATCGACCGCGGCCGCATCGTCGCCAACGGCACGCCGCAGGAGCTCAAGGCGCGCTCCGAAATGGCCGGTGCAGTGCTCGTGCGCGCCAGCGGCGTCGCTGCCGCGGCGCTCAAGGCGCAAATCGGTGCGATGAGCGGGGTGAAAACGGTGGAAATTCTCAAGGACGGCGAGGGTGGGATCGAAGTCCGTGCTTTCCCGGATAAAAGCAAAATCAACGGCAGCCTGACGCGCAACATCGCCGAGCTTGCCGTGCAGCAGAAATGGCAGCTTGACGAGATCCATACCGAAGAAGGCCGGCTCGATGAGGTATTCCGCGCGATCACCTTGCCTGACACCGTTAAGGGACATTGAGAAATGAACGCCTGGACCAATATCAAAACCATCATGAAGCGCGAGCTCGGCGGCTATTTCACCTCGCCAATCGCCTACGTATTTCTCGTGATTTTTCTGCTGCTGACCGGATTCTTCACTTTCACGGTAGGCAATTTCTTCGAGCGTGGTGAAGCCTCGCTGGTGTCCTTCTTCACCTGGCATCCCTGGCTTTATCTGTTCCTGGTGCCGGCGGCGGGCATGCGGTTGTGGTCGGAAGAGCGCCGGCTCGGCACCATGGAACTGCTGCTGACCATGCCGATCACGACATGGCAGGCGATCGTCGGCAAGTTTCTCGCTTCGTGGCTGTTTCTGGCGCTGGCGCTGGCGCTGACCTTCCCGGTGGCGCTCACGGTCAATTACCTGGGCGATCCGGACAACGGCGTCATCGTTTCCGGCTACGTCGGCAGCCTGCTGCTGGCGGGTTCCTACCTTTCCATCAGCTGCATGACTTCGGCGCTCACGCGCAACCAGGTCATCAGCTTCATCGTGTCGGTGATGATCTGCCTGTTCCTGATTCTCGCCGGCTATACGCCGGTGACCGACCTGCTGGTGCGCTGGGCCAACCCGGTGGTGGTCGACATCATCGCCGCGTTTTCGGTGATGACGCATTTCGAGGGTTTCCAGCGCGGCGTGCTCGACATCCGCGACACCGTGTTCTTCGCCTCGGTGATCGGCTTCGCGCTGTTTACCACAGGCGTGATCATCCGCAATCAGAGGGCTGGATAGAACCATGGCGAAAAAACAATTCGAAACGCTGTTCTATTCCGCCGGCGGTGTGATCGCGCTGGCCGCGATCCTGATCGCCGTGAACTTTCTGACCGGCGCCTTCAATCCGCGCATCGACCTGACCCAGGGCAGCGTCTACACGCTGTCGCCGGGTACCAAGGCCATCCTGTCCAGGCTCGAGGCGCCGGTGAAACTGCGCTTCTACTACACCCAGGGCGGCACCGCGGTGCCGGTCGGCCTCAAGACTTTCGCCAAGCGCGTCGAGGACCTGCTCGCCGAGTACCGCGCAGCCTCGGGCGGCAAGGTGATAATCGAGAAATTCAATCCCGAGCCGGATTCCGACGCCGAGGATTCCGCGGCGCTGGATAACGTCGAAGGGCAGATGACCAACTCCGGCGAGAAATTCTATCTCGGTGTGTCGGTGTCTTTCCTCGACCAGAAAGCCGCGATTCCGGTGCTGTCCCCCGACCGCGAGCGCCTGCTCGAGTACGACATCACGCGCGCCATCTCCCAGGTCAGCGCGGCCAGGAAGCCGGTGATCGGCGTGATGAGCGGCCTGCCGGTGCTGGGCCGTCCGCTCAACCCCATGCTCAAGCAGCAGCCGGCCGAGCCGTGGGTGCTGGCTTCCGAGCTCAAGCGCAGTTTCGAAGTGAAGAAGGTTGAGCTCGAAGCCGAGAAAATCGACGACGACATCAAAGTGCTGCTGGTCATCCATCCGCGCAACATCTCCGAGGCCACCGAATACGCAATCGACCAGTTCGTGCTGCGCGGCGGCAAGCTCATCGCCTTCGTCGATCCGTACGCCTATTTCGACCAGCAGCCCGACATGCAGAATCCGTTCGGCGGCTCGCAGGCCGGCCAGTCCACGCTCTACAACCTGTTCAAGGCGTGGGGCGTGGATGTCGGCATGAACAAGGTTATCGCCGATCTCACGTTCGCGAGCGGCGCCGGCCCGCGGCTGCTGCCGACGCTGCTGTCGCTCAATATCGAGGCGCTTAACCAGGAAGACGTGGTGATGAACCAAGTCGGCACGTTGCTGATCCCCTTCGGCGGGGTGTTCACCGGCAAGCCGGCCGAGGGGCTGACGCAGACCATGCTTGCGCACACCTCCAAGAATTCCATGCTGGTCGATCTCATTATCGCCACCCTCTCGGGCGAGCCCTCGACCCGCGGATTCGAACCCTCCGGACAGGAGCAGCCGCTGGCGTTGCGTCTGACCGGCAAGTTCAAGACTGCTTTCCCGCAGGGCAAACCCGAACCGTTCCAGCCGCGCGGCGAAAAGAAAAAAGACGAGGCGGTGAAAAAACCTGAGGCCGCGCCACAGCTGAAAGAATCCGCCGCCGAGAATTCGGTGGTGCTGGTGGCCGACGTCGACATGATCACCGACAATGCCGCGGTCGAGGTGCAGGACGTGTTCGGCCAGCGCCTGATCGTTCCGCGCAACGGCAATCTGGCGTTCGCGCAGGGCATAGTCGAGCAACTCTCGGGCGACAGCGCGCTCATCACGCTGCGCAGCCGCGCCGCGTTCAGCCGGCCGCTGACCGTGATCCGCCAGATTGAAGCCCAGGCGCAGCAAAGCTACCTCGGCAAGATCAAGGAACTCGAGGACGGGCTCAACCAGACGCAGGAGAAGCTGCAGGCGTTGCAGAAGTCGCGCACCGGCGCGAGCAACATCCTCACGCCCGAGCAGCAGGCCGAAATCGAAAACTTCCGCAAGAAATCGGTTGAAACGCGCAAGGATCTCAAGGAATTGCGCAAGAACCTGCGCGTTGAAACCGACAAACTGGAACTCCTGACCAAGGTTATCAACATCGCATTGATCCCGCTGCTGGTGATGCTCGTCGGCCTGCTGCTCGCCTGGGCCAAACGCAGGAAAATCGCAGGGGTGGCCAAGTCATGAACCGCAGGCAATTTCTGTTACTGGTGGTTACGCTGATCGTGCTCGGCGGCGCGGGCGCGGCGCTGTTCTGGCAGGACATCGCCGCCTACCGCGCCAGCGGCGCGAAAATCGGCGCCAGACTGCTGCCCGATGTGAAATTAAGCGAGGTGGCGCAGCTCGTGGTGCGGGATGCGAAGTCGCAGGCGACGCTGCTGCGCAAAGACAACGCCTGGGGAGTGCAGGAACGCGGCGCTTACCCCGCCAGCGTGCAGCAGATCAGCGAGTTGCTGATCAAGCTCGCCGAACTGAAGGTGGTGCAATCCGAAACCATAGGCGCGTCGCTGCTGCCACGGGTGGATCTGCTCGAACCCGCGAAAAGCGCGGGACCGGGCAAGCCCACGGAAGGCAGCGGCACGCTGGTCGAACTGAAGGATGCGTCGGGCAAGGTGCTGGCCGGCCTGATCCTCGGCAAGGTGGTGCTGAAGAAAGACCCCGGCAATCCGCTGCCCAATGCGCAGGACGGCGTGCCGGCCGGCCGTTACATACGCAATGCCGGCGCCGGGGAAACCGTGGCGGTGGTGTCCGATCCCTTGAGTAACGTTAGCGCCGACCCCGGCAAATGGCTGGCGAGGGATTACTTCAAGGCCGACCGCATCAAGGCCCTGGCCGTTTCCGGCGCCGGTGAGATGCAGTGGAAAATCGCGCGCAGCGAGGAATGGGGCCAATGGAAATTTGCGGCGGGCGGCGGCGATCTCGACGCCAGCGCCGCGGTGGGCGCGGTGAACGCGCTCGGCAACCTGGCCTTCGCTGACGTCGTTATCGACGCCAAACCGCAGGATGCCGACAAGCCGGTCACGGTGACGGCGGAGACCTTCGACAATCTGGTCTATACGTTGAAGATTGCCAAAGCGAAAACAGGCTACCAGGTAAGTTTCGCGTTAAGCGGCGAACCGCCCGTGCAGCGGGTGCCGGAAAAAGGCGAGAAACCGCAAGACAAGGAAAAGCGCGACAAGGACTTCGCCGAGAATCGCAAGAAGCTCGAGGCGCGCATCGCCCAGGAAAAAGCACTCGGCAAATGGACTTATGTCGTCGAAGCCAAGGCGCTGGCGCCGCTGCTCAGGGAGCGCACGCAACTGGTTGCGGCCAAACGGCCGGCGCGCTGAGCCCGCTCGCGCCGGGCTGTTAGTGGCAGTGACTTGGCGTTGCGCCACGCCGGTCTTATCATCTACAACATGGCCGCGCAAAGAGTCATTGTGCTGTTGATGTGCGTGATGCTCCCGGGCTGTGCCGTGAATCTGTACGGCAAGCAGTCCGCGGGCAACGGCGCGTCGACAACCACGGTTGCAAGCAGCGTCAACGCCGGCGCGAGCGCAGGCCAGGCGAAATTCAGCGCATCATTCGGTTCGCCGCCGCCGGCGGGATCGACGGGCGGACAGGTCGGATTTTCGCGCGGTGCAACTGCGGTATTGGTGCTGGGGCTGGCGATCGCCGAAACCGTTGAGTTCATCGGCTCGCAATTTCGCGGCGCGCTGCCCGCCGCACGGCAATCGACGGCGGCGCGCGCGTCGATCGCCGACACCTGTTCCTGCTACGGCTGGCAGCCGCAAGCCGCCATGCCGGTAGAGTAAAATACGCGCCTTCCCGATCATCAATCCGGACCTTCGCATCATATGAAATCCAGCAAAATCCCGAATTCGCCGGTGTTCCCGTCCGGCCACAAATGGCCGTTTGAAAAGCGCAAAAACGCTTATGAGTCCGACGTGACCGCCATGGTGCGCGGCATGCTCGAAGACGATGCCATCCTCGAAGACCAGCGTGTCGCCTGGGCGCGTTGGCGCAACGACGACAGCGCGCTCAAGAACAAGTAAAAATATAAATAAAAACAATTAGTTATAATATAGGAGTTGAAATGAAATTGCATAAATCGATGGCCTGGCTATGTGCCGCGGCCCTGCTCAGCGGGGGCGCGGCAGCCCAGAACTACCCGGCCAAACCAGTGCGCTTTGTCGTACCCTTCGCGCCCGGCGGCAGCACCGACACGCTGGCGCGTTCCATGGGCAGCAAGCTGTCCGAACTGCTCGGCCAGCAGGTGGTGATCGACAACCGTCCCGGCGCCAACGGCGACATCGGTACGGGCATCGTCGCGCGCGCGGTGCCGGATGGTTACACGGTGGTGCTGGGCTATATCGCCAATTTCGGCATCGGTCCCAGCCTCTACGACAAGATGCCGTACGACCCGGTAAAGGACTTCGCGCCCATCACCCAGGTCGCCGGCGCTTCCAACATTCTGGTGATCCATCCTTCGGTGCCGGCGAAAAACTTCAAGGAATTCATCGCCTACGCCAAAGCCAACCCGAAGAAGGTTACTTTCGCCTCGGCCAGCGTCGCGAGCGTCGGTCACCTCACCGGCGAACTGCTCAACGATCTTGCCGGCATCGACATGGTGCACGTGCCGTACAAGGGCAGCGGCCAGGCGATCTCGGATCTGGTGGGCGGCCACATCAAGGTCATGATCAGCGGCATGGCATCCACGCTGCCGCATGTGAAGTCCGGCAAGCTGCGCGGCATCGCCACCACCGGTGCCAGGCGCACGCCCGCCACGCCCGATTTGCCGACGATCGCCGAGTCGGGATTCCCGGGATTCGAAGCGTCGTCGTGGTTCGGCGTGCTGGCCCCGGCCGGAACGCCCAAGCCCGTCGTCGCACGGCTCAACAAGGACGTCATCAAGGCGCTGCAGGACCCGGCCGTCGCCAAGCGCCTTGCCGACGTCGGCTTCGAGATCACCACCGGCACACCCGAGCAGTTCGCCGCCTATATTCAGTCCGAGATCAAGAAGTGGGCGAAGGTGGTCAAGATTTCGGGCGCGAAAGCCGAATAGCCGCAGCGCGGGACATTTTGGGGAGAAGGTCGTATGAACGCAACGAAAATTGTGGCGATTGTGCTGATCGCGGCCGGCGTCGCCGGCCTCGTGTACGGAAATTTCAGCTATACCAAGGAAACCCACGAAGCGAAAATCGGTCCGCTGGAATTGTCCATCAGGGAAAAGCAGACCGTCAACATTCCCACCTGGGCGGGCATAGGCACCATTGCGATCGGGGTGATTCTGCTGGTGACCGGCAGGAAACCGTAATCGGCGGTTGACCCGCGCTGCGGACGAGTGTCGGACGGTCTATCCAACTCCCTCGCCCCGCGAGAGCGGGGAGAGGGCGGGGGAGAGGGGCGCTTCTTGCTGCTTCTGCGCTCATCCTTTTTCAACTCGCCCGTTCAGGTGAATTTTGCGCAACCATTGCGCCACGGTCGAAACACAAACCTTGGTGCGACAAGTCAGAAAATCCAGATCAACAGATACAGGCGTTTTCATTTCGGCTACGAATGTAGCTTAAACAGCTACATGCTCAATGAGATCGATTGTAAGCGCGACTGTCTCGGACCAATATTGATAGCCGCGCGCGAGAGCGCGCCGATTCCAAGGTGACGGGTTTATCCCGTCGCGTTGGAATCGTTGTAGCTCCCTCTCTCACCCCGGATTGCTACAATACCGACGCGACCTGGAACCCGGTTAGTGTTGGTAACTATCAGGCTGCGGATGAGGGGAACATTGTTTTGGTAGGGGGCGTGGTTGACCGTTGGATCCGCCTGGATCGTGACCTGAACCTTTGACCTGTCCTGTGCGGTCTCAGCAGGCTTGGTATTGTCTGGCTCCATCAGTCACGCCCCCTTGTTGCGCTACTTATCTTCTTCTTCGGGGACTTGCGAGTTCCCGCGGCCGCACGGTTGCATAAATATAGCATATTTGCTATATTTCTCGCATGAGCTGGAAAGTCACATTCTATAGCGTTGCGCTGGAAGACGAAATTCTCAAGCTGCCTGCAGGCTTTGTTGCCCGGTTCCTGCGCTATGCGGAGCGGATGGAGATTTACGGCCCCGATCTCGGGATGCCACACACCCGGGCCATGGGCGAAGGCTTGTTCGAGCTGCGCCTGAAAGCAGGCGAGGGTATTGCGCAGGTGTTTTATTGCACGCTGGTTGGTCGCCGGATCGTAATGCTTCACCCGTTCATCAAGAAGTCGGAGAAGACCCCGTTAAGGGAGATGGATATTGCACGAAAGAGAATGAAGGAGATAAAAGATGCCCAAAAGTCTTAAAGCGTTCAAGGCGCGTGCGCTGGCGCGTCCCGACGTACGTTTCGAATACGATCGGTTGGCTGATGAATTTGCCTTCCTGGATGAGATTCTCAAGGCGCGGGCTGAATCCGGCCTGAGTCAGGCTGAAGTAGCGGCGCGCATTGGCACGACGCAGTCCGCGGTGGCCCGTCTTGAATCTGCAGAGAGCGGTCATTCTCCTTCAATTGCAACGTTGCAAAGATACGCCTCGGCGATTGGCTACAAGTTACAGGTGCGTCTTGTTAAAGAGCGGGATGCAGAGGCTCGTTCAACAAGGGGGCGTGCAAAAGTTGCGCGCACAAGTTAGTGCAGATGCGACATGGCTATTTCGTGACGGCGTGAGGCATTTTCAGGCTGTTTTTGGCGTCTTCTGCTGCGTTCGGAGATCGCATGTCGTTATAAGTATTTTTTCATGCGGGTTATGAGATTATGCCGCATGATTGCTCACCACTTCCAGCACCCGCGTACCATCGGCATTTTTGATTTCGGTGCGCACCACCGCGAAGCTGCGCCCGGCGTGCAGCACTTTCGAGCGCACGCGCAGCGCCTTGCCCCGGCCCGGGCTCACGAACCAGGCTGATATCGTCGACAGCGCGGGATGGCGCGGCACCGCAGCGCGCGCGGTGGCGGCGGCGAGCCCCCACAGCAGGCCGCCCTGCACGTGGCCGACGCGGTTGCCGAGGTGGGGGCCGATTTTCACGCTGCAGCGCGCGCCGCCGGGCGCCGGCCTGGGCAGCACGCCCCAGAAACGCTCGATGAAGGTGTGCGTGTCATCCGCGGCGTCGAGCGCCTTGTCGCAGGCTTTTACCACCGCGCGTTCGCTGGCGTCGAGCTCTTTCATGTCTAGCGGTTTTATTTTGGCGCCGCCGCCACGCTGCCACGGCAGCGGTGCGAGTTTGACGCCCACCGGCGGCGGCAGCACGACGAAGGTACCGCTCGCATGGCACACCGGCTTGCCCGCGCTCGACAGCACGCCGCGGGTGAGCGCCTGTCGCACCGTGCCGCCGTCGCTGAATCCCTCCAGCGCCACTTCCATCGACAGATCGCCGCATGGCGGATGGCCGGTGAATTGCGCGTGCAGTTGCACCGTGGCCTGGCGCGCGCCGCTGGCGATCTTGAGGCGCGGCGCGGTGGCGAGCGCGGTGTCCAGCATCACGCCCAGCGCGGCGAGACTGGTTTCGCCGCGCGCGTCGCAGGCGGGCGCCCAGGCCGGCATGGTTTCGGTGATTGACGTGGCGCCGATGTGCGGCCAGGCGAGCTGCAGCAGGTAGCCGGGGAAATGAAATCCCGGCGTGCGGCTGCCGGCGAGCGCGGTGAGCATGCGTTTGCGGATGTCTTCGGCATCGGATTTGTTGTTTAATTTGTGACTCATGTCATCCATCCAGGTGTAAGGTGAGCGGCAAAAACGTTGGCAAAAATCAGCCACTGAAAACACAGGGAAATTCAGAAAATACTGATCAAGAACTCATAACGAAATAATGTTTCGCCCCCCTCACCCTGCCCTCTCCCCCCGCAAGCGTGGGGAAAGGGGAAGTCATTTTATTTTTGGCTTTAAAGCAAAATAGACGCATATCAACTTCCGCTTTTACTCTGTGCCCTGTGGCTAAGGGTTTTTTACTTGGGCAGGATGCCCAGCCGCGCATAGATGGGGAGGATGTGCTCGCGGATCTGCCGCCGCCTGCCGGCGATGAACAGCGCGCACGCGGCGCAGGCCGCGCCGCCGATGAACAGGGTATTGGCGACGCCGATGATATCGGCCAGCGCGCCGGCGGCGAGGCTGCCGAACGGCGCCATGCCGAGAAACGCCGCGGTGTAGAGGCTCATCACGCGGCCGCGCTTGTCGTCGTCGACGATGGTCTGCAGGATCATGTTCACCGATACCGAGGTAATCAGGATGCCGAAGCCGATCACCGCCAACAGCGGCAGCGCGAGCCAGATTGTTTTCGACCACGCCAGCAGCATCAACGCGAGGCCGGTGGCGAAACTGGCGAACGTGAGCAGGCGCAGCAGGCCGCGCACGCTGCCGCGCGAGGCGAGATACAGCGTGCCGCTTACCGCGCCCAGGCCGGCCGCGCCCACCAGAAAGCCCATCTGGTCGGCGCCGCCCGCGAATACCTCGCGCACCAGTGCCGGCATCAGCGTGATGTACGGCGTGGCGAGCAGTCCCACCATCATGAGCAGCATCAGCAGCAGCCGGATCGGGATCGAATGCCAGGCATAGCGCACGCCCTCGCTCAGACCCTGCAGTAAGCGCGGATGCGAAGCAGGACGCGCGCTGGGCGTCACGCGCATCATCAGGAAAGTGGCGATCACCGCAGCATAAGTCAGCGTGTTGACCACGAAACACACCGCTTCGCTGAACCAGCCGATCATGAGGCCGGCCAGCGCCGGGCCGGCCAGCCGGCCGCAGTTGGCCATCAGCGAAGTGAGCGCGATGGCGTTGGGCAGGTCTTCCCTGTTGCTCACCAGTTCCAGCAGATAAGCGTGGCGTATCGGCAATTCGATGGCCACCAGAACGCCGAGCACCATGGCGAGCGTCACGATGTGCCAGGGCGCGATGATGCCGGCGAGCGCGAGCGCCGCCAGTGTGGCCGCCTGCAGCATTTCGAGTATCTGCGTGGCGAACATCACGCGGTGCAGGTTGCAGCGATCCGACCACAGTCCGGCAAGCGGCGACAGCAGCAGGATGGGCACGCTGCTGGCGAAGCCGAGCACGCCCAGCAGCGTCGCCGAACCGGTCATGCGGTAGAGCAGCCAGCTTTGCGCGATGTTCTGTATCCAGTAGCCGATCAGCGCGCACGCCTGGCCCGACAGGAACAGGGAAAAATTGCGATGCCTGAGCGCCCGCAGCGACAGTTTCACTTGATGGACTTAGTAGAAAAGCCGGAATTGTAAGCGATGCGCGCTGAATGCGCCCCTGATGTACCTGCACGCGGTGGGTATGCGGTAAAATCGGGGACCGCCATGCAACGCGATCCCGCCAACGCCCCGCTGCCTTCCACCCCCCCGCCAGAGACCGCCGCAGTCCCCTCCCGTCTGATCCACATTGTGGAAATTCTGGTGCTTGTGGTGCTGTGGAACAGCGCTTACAAGGGCGCGCGCATGCTCAATACCCTGTATGCGCTGGAACTGGGCGCGCAGCCTTTCGATACCGGGCTGCTGCTCGCGACGTACGGCGTGTTTCCGCTGCTGCTGGCGGTCTACGCCGGCAAGGTTTCCGACCGTTATGGCGTGCGGCTGCCCATCCTTGCCGGCATGATGATTTGCGGTCTCGGGGTTTTCCTGCCGTTTGCCGTGCCGACATTTCCCATGTTGTTCATCGCCGCGGCAGTCACCGGCATGGGCTTCATTCTGGTCCAGGTTTCGATGCAGGCGCTGACCGGGTCGCTCGGCAGCGGCGCCGCGCGCACCCGCAATTTCAATTTGTATGCGCTGTCGGTGGCTGTCGCCGATTTCGGCGGCCCGGTGTTTGCCGGAGTTTCCATCGACCACTTCGGCCACCTCCGCACCTATCTTTTTCTGGCGCTGCTCAATGTGGCGGCGGTGTGCGGGCTGGTTTACCTCATCAAGCGCATTCCGCGGGGCACGCCGGGCACGACCGACCGCGGCGGGCAGCGCATGGCGGACCTGTTCCGCGAGCGC
>CAKKQX010000325.1 GCA_919902235.1 Burkholderiales bacterium | reverse complement strand
TCCACCAGAACAGCGGGAACGGCAGTTCGAGGCCGTAAATGAACAGCGCGATGCAGCCGAGGATCAGCACCACGCTCATGATCAGCACTTCCAGCAGCTTGAATTCCTTGCCGGCCAGCGCGCTGCAGACAATCATCGCAAACAACGCCGGCACGAAGCCGATATGATCGATGGCCCAGCCGAATATGCTGAAGGCGAGGGTGAGCAGGATCATGCCGCGCCACGCGAAGGGTTTGATCTTCTCGCCCTCCGTCTTGAACGCGCCCAGCACGATGATCACGCCCAGCAGCGCCATGATCGCCCCCAGATACGTGGGGAAGTAACCCGGCCCCATGCGCATTGCAGAGCCTAACGGGTAGTCGCGCGATATCGCTATCGCCAGTATCCCGAAGCCGATGAACATCAACCCCGACCAGAAATTTTCCTGGTTTTTAATCTTGAGTTGCACAGCTTGAATCTCCTCCTGAATTTAAAATCCGAATCCGCGCTGACGGCACAACTGCCGCGACGTGAGATCGTCCGCTTTGTGGAACTATCAGAAAAACGCTGCTAGCGTAAACACCCTGGCTTGCAACTGCCTGACTCGAAGCTTGCATAAAGCTGACATCTGCGTTCTTCTTCTATTCTTCCCCCCTTATTTTTCCCCTTTAGGTATCTGCAGGCCATGCGACGGGCAGTTCCGCACTAACCGGACGACTGGGAATGAGGTAAATCGGAAGAAAATTTGCCCCTGAGAATACGCTGCTATCACCTGAACCGCCGCCGCGACTACCGGCCGGGGCCACCCGTCAATGGCACAAAGCGCACGGCAAGCACCGCCTGTCTTGTGACCTTGCCGTCTGCCTCTTTCCTGATCAGGTACAGCGTCTGCACCCCTGGCTGCGAGCCGATCGGAATCACCAACCGGCCGCCGGGTTTCAATTGCTCTATGAGCGCAGGCGGCACGTCGCCGGTGGCAGCGGTGACCATGATGGCATCGAATGGCGCGTGCTCTGCCCAGCCTCGATGGCCATCACCTATCCGGGAAATGATATTGCGGTAACCCAGCGCCTTGAAGCGCCCGGCGGCCTCCCGACCCAGCGGCTCGATGATCTCAATGGTGTAGACGGTGCCGGCAAGTTCGGCCAGCACCGCGGCCTGATAACCCGAGCCGGTGCCGATCTCAAGCACCCTGTCGGCCGGCTTTATCTCCATCAGGTCGGTCATCAGCGCCACGATGAAAGGCTGCGAGATGGTCTGCCCAAGACCGATGGCCAGCGGACGGTTGTGATAGGCGCTGTCGGCCTGCCCGGACGCCACGAAAAGATGACGCGGCACTTTCGCCATCGCCGCCATCGTTCGTTCGCCCAACACCGCGCGACCGGTCTCTGATCGGGCGTCGCGCGCCATACGCGCGATTTCTTCCACCATCTGACGGCGCTGCGCCGCGTAATCATGCTGCGCATCGGCAGTCACGATTCCCCCTGCAGCAAAGATTAAACCGCCGCATAGCCTCCACACACCACAGCGTTGAAGATACGCAAATAACAAGGCCATACCTTTTCAGTATGCCCCTGCACCCGCCGTCCGTGCAATCGGGCGATTATTCTTCCAGGCATGCGCCCATGAAATTTTTGCGCTTGTCGCTTGCGCGTTTCTTGTCGCCGGACTTGTCGTTGCAGGATTTCAGGCGCTAGCCAAGCCGGCTCAAGCCGAAAGCGTGGGCAAGCAGGGTATAGGACTTTATCCGGCTGTCATAGTCGCCGGTAATGGTAATCACCATCAGTTCATCGGCTTCATAAGCCGCGAGCAACTCCAGCAGTCTGTCACGCACCGTATCCGGCGTGCCCAAGACCACGCGCCGGCGGTGGTAAGCAATGCGCCGGCGGTCGGCGTCGGTGTAGGGATAATTGGCTGCTTCCTCATAATTGGGCACCGGCGCATTGACGCCGTAGTCCATATTGAGCCGTCGCAGATCGACGCTCATCGCCAGCCTTTCCACCTCGGCATCGGTTTCAGCGCAGATCACGAATACGCAAAGCAGCGCGTGCGGCACAGGTTCGCGCTGTGAAGGCTGGTAGCGGGCACGGTAAGCGTGCATCACCGCATCACCGCCCTGCGCGCTGATGAAATGCGCGAATGCGAAGCGCAGGCCCAGCTGCGCAGCCAGCGCACCGCTGTAGTCGGACGACCCCAGCAGCCAGATCTGGGGCGCGGTTTCTCCGGCGGGCATGGCCTTGACCTTGGCGAACGCATGCTCTGCCGGCAGGGCATCGTCAAGATAGGCGGCGAGATACTGCACCTGTTCCGGAAACTGCTCGGCGCCATGATAACGGCCTTCGCCCATCGCCAGCGCGGTCATCTGGTCGCCGCCGGGCGCGCGCCCGATGCCGAGATCAATGCGTCCCGGATACAGCGCTTCGAGCATGCGGAATTGCTCCGCCACCTTGAATGGGCTGTAATACGGCAGCAGCACGCCGCCGGTGCCGACGCGTATGGCCGATGTCGCTGCCGCCACCCGCGTTACCAGAATCTCGGGACAGGGATCAGCGAGCGCAGCGATCGAATGATGCTCGGCCATCCAGTAGCGGTGGTAGCCCAGCTGCTCCGCGATCTGCGCCAGCCTGACGGTTTCGCGCACCGCCTGCGCCGGTGTGTGGCCGCTGATGATGGGAGATTGGTCGAGAACGCCGATTTTCATTTCTGTCATTATTTATGCTTATCAGGTGAGAAAACAAAAAATTCAAGAACATTTCTGCAGAATGCTTATAGGCTCACGCACACCGATTGCTTCAATCACTGCGCCGGGCTCAGAACAGCGGCATCTGCTGCTGGCGGCCGGGAACATTGAACAGCGTGGTGTCCAGCGCGCGATTGCGTTTTCCCGCGTTGAATCCGAGACGCTTGCAGGAAACCCGGAATCGTTGCGCCAGCAATTCGGCCAGCTCGCCGGTGCCGCGCATGCGGCTGCCGAAATTCGGATCATTGTCGCGCCCGCCGCGCATCTGGTGCACGCGGCTCATCACGTGCCTGGCTTTCAACGGATAGTTGCGCTCCAGCCACTCCCGGAACAGATCCTTGATCTCCCACGGCAGGCGCATCAGCACATAACCCGCCTGGCGCGCACCGTGCGCCCATGCCGCTTCCAGCACCGGCTCGATCTGGTGATCGGTCAGAAACGGAATCACCGGCGCGACCAGCACGCCGACCGGAATGCCGGATTCACTCAGATGCCGCATGGCCTGCAGGCGCCGCGCCGGTGCCGTGCAACGTGGCTCCAGCCGGCGTGCCAGCTCATGGTCGAGGTTGTTGCACGACATGAATACGTTGACCAGGTTGGTTTGCGCCATCGGCGCCAGAATGTCGACATCGCGTTCGACCAGCGCATTCTTGGTGACGATGGCTACGGGCTGGCCGAACTCGGCGCACACCTCCAGGATGCCACGGGTAATTTTGTATTCGCGCTCGATCGGCTGGTAAGGATCAGTATTTGCGCCGAGCGAGATCACTTCGCATTTGTATCCGGGTCGCGATAGCTCCTCGCGCAACAATTCCGCCGCGTTGATCTTGGCGAACAACCGCGTCTCGAAATCGATACCCGGCGACAGATTGCGGTAAGCGTGGCTGGGCCGCGCATAGCAATAAATACAGCCGTGTTCGCAGCCCTGGTAGGGGTTGATCGATTGCGTGAAAGGGATGTCGGGCGAGTCGTTGCGCGCGATAATGCTTTTCGCTTTTTCGACGGTGACATGCGTTTTGAGCGGCGGCAGCTCTTCTTGCGGCGTATTCCAGCCGTCGTCAAATGCCTCGCACACCACATTTTCGAAGCGGCCTTCGGGGTTGATTCCCGCGCCGCGCCCCTTGCGCGGATCAGCGTGTTTTCCGGAAAGCGTCTTTAGGGGCATTTAATGCTGACCAGCGGCATTTACACAATGGATCAGTATAACGCCGCTGAGAAAGCGGATACATCAGCGGGTTTTGTTTTTCAGGATCTCTTCCAGTTGAACCAACGCGCCGGCATCCGCCTCGCCCTGGGTGCGGGCGAGATCCAGCGCCACGGCACCCAGCTCCCGGTAAAGACCGCCGACTCGCGCATCCCACGCCGTGAGCGCCTCGAGCTGGCGCGCCACAACCTCGTGATCGCCGCGCGCGATCGGGCCGGTCAGCGCTTTCACCGTGCCGAGCTTGAAGACGTTGTCCACGGTCTCGCGCACCAGCGGCTCCATCATGGCGAGGGCGGTCTGGCGCGTAAGCCCGGACTTTTCATAGCAGCGCAGGCCGGTTTCCATGAGCGCGGTGAGGTAGTTGCACACCATCACGCTCGCCGCGTGGTAAATCGTCTTGAACCCGGGGTCGATCTCGGACACGATCGCGCCGAGGCGCTCG